>JAFGDW010000100.1 GCA_016931935.1 Candidatus Zhuqueibacterota bacterium
AAAATGACAAACACCAGACGTTACCTCAATGGAATTACACCGTTTTTAATTGAAAGTTTACCAGTTTATTTTTGAACAGACACTAAGCCACGTTGATCTACCTTGAAAGACATGTGGTTTAGTAATTACGGGGCAAAACACGGGGCAAAATGGCTTTAAAGTGAAAAAGGGTCTAAAGCAACGCGCTGTAGACCCTGTGTCCGTGTGGAGCTAAGGAGGATCGAACTCCTGACCTCTTGACTGCCAGTCAAGCGCTCTCCCAGCTGAGCTATAGCCCCGTTTTAAAATGTGTATAAGAATACAAAAAAAAACTAAAAAAGTCAAGAAAAATTTGTCACTACGTTATTTAAAATGTTCGAGAACAGAAAGCTGATATTCTATAATGTGGAGCACAGAATACAAAGACAAATTCTCGTTTCTTCCGGATTACACATCCATTCTCCATTTTCCGCTTTCCATGTTCCATTCCCGCATTTATCGCTTGCATGTTTGATTGATATTTTTTAATTTAGTGAGTAATAAAATTTTCATATTGTCATATTCACACCCAAGTGATGGAGTAAATAATGAGCACAACGCTGCTTGAACGTCCGGATCATTCACCGGCTTTCCGTCTTCGACGTTTTGTTAACTGGTTTCCGATGGGATTGACTTACGCGTTTCTGTATATGGCACGCTATAATCTTACAGTCTCCAAAAATGCGCTGGGCGAAATGATGTCCAAATCCGATTTCGGAATCATTTTCGCAGCCGGGACTTTTACATATGCTTTTGCCTTTCTTATTAATGGTCCATTAACGGATCGAATTGGGGGCAAGCGTGCCATTTTAATCGGTTCACTTGGGGCGGCAATCGCTAACATTGCCATGGGGGTGATCGTTTACGGGTTGCTAATGTTTGAATGGTCGCTTAATTTGCCATTGGTATTTTCATTATTGTATGCGTGCAATATGTATTTTCAGAGTTATGGCGCTGTTGCAATCGTAAAGGTCAATGCCTCCTGGTTCCACGTCCGTGAACGTGGTGTCTTCGGTGGAATATTTGGCGTACTCATTTCACTTGGTCTCTATTTCGCTTTTGACTGGGGCGAAGCAATAATCGATGCCACGAAAGCATCTGCAAGCGATCTCTCCTTTATTGGTACAATGCTCCGAAGTATGCTTGGAGCGACCCATGCCTCAATCGATCAAACATGGTGGATATTTTTCCTGCCCGCATTTATTCTGCTGTTCTTTTTTATTATTGAAATATTCATATTACGAGATCGTCCGGGTCAGGCAGGTTACGATGATTTTGAAACTGGTGATGCATCGGCCGGCGAAGCAGATACACCTTTCCATTTAAAGACAATCCTCGTCAAAATATTAACAAATCCGATTCTGCTAACAATTGCTTTTATTGAATTCTGTTCGGGTATTATGCGCAACGGCATTATGCACTGGTACAAAATATTTTCCAACGATGTTGGTTATCTATCCAGTTTTATAATCAATACTCATTGGGGATTGTTTCTTATGATTGCCGGCGTTACCGGAGGCATTTTTGCTGGATTCATTTCAGATAAAATATTCGGTTCGCGTCGAGGCCCGGTTGCAGCCCTGCTTTATGGAGTAATGCTTTTATCAACGATAGCTATGTGGCCACTGGTCAGATCAACCACCAGCCAACTTTCGAAAGGAATTGAAGTTCAGGTATCTTATGCCAGAATCGCAAAAATGTCCCAATTTACCGATTTAAGTATGGAAAGCATTGATCAATTAATAGCAGAAAGCTATCACGTGACTGAAAAAAAACAGATGAGTAGTGATAGTGATTCATCGATGATTTTTATGGTGACGAAAAGTAAAAATAGTAATATGAAATTGTTGGCAACAAAAATTGGAAGTATTACGCTTGGATCATACGATCGATTTAACAAATACCAACAACGTGATGAACATCATGAAATTAAGTTGAAGGACGTTGCTTCAATTGCCGGTGTACCTTCTGATGGCGTTGCCTATAGTTTGGGTTTTCTTGTCGTTTTCATGTCGTTATGTGTGATTGGTGTGCATGGTATGTTGTCCGGCACAGCAACTGCGGATTTTGGGGGGCGAAAAGCGGCAGCTACGGCGGTGGGATTTATCGATGGATTTGTTTATCTTGGAACGGCTGTTCAGTCAATAACACTGGGATTTCTTACCGAGAAGAGCTGGAATTATTGGCCTATTTTCCTGATACCATTTGTAATTCTCGGCTTAGTGCTCGCCATTCGTATATGGCACGCTTTTCCCAATGCGTCACGTAAAAAGTAGTATAATGACCGTTAAAGTGAAGTAAAGAATATCAGTAATTGGCCCCGAATAAAAAGGAGGGTATATAATGCGTGATACATTTGAAATCATAATCTTAACTGCACGCCCTGCAGCAGGCAAGTCTGAAATCATCAACTTTCTAAAGAATTCAGATTTGGAGACACGTCGGAAACGGTTTCATATTGGGCAATTTGAAGAAATCGACGATTTTCCATTTGTTTGGGATGCATTTGTCGTTGATGATATTTTATCTAGGCACGGCAGACCTCGTTTGCTTACCGATGAGAATTATTATTTTAAAGATCATTTTGTTTGGAATCTATTTATCGAAAAAATTAACATCACGTATCTTAAATTGTCGTCTCAAATACAAGATTATTCCACCCAATATACGACCATAATTGAATTTGCCCGAGGTGGCGAGAATGGTATTGGAGAAGCTCTGAGTTACCTCGACGACAATATTCTTAAAAAAGCAGGTATTTTTTATATTGATGTACCCTACGAAGAATCCGTGCGAAAGAATCGGGCACGTGCGAGAGTAGGGCAGGAAGATTCGATTCTTTATCATTCGCTCCCGGACGAGAAAATGGAATATTATTATAAAATAAATGATTGGGAAAAACTGACATCGAATGATTTAAAATTTATCACGGTCAAAGGAATAAAAGTCCCTTATGTGACTTTTTCAAATATACCGGATATTACAACGGCAGGAGGTGAACCACTAGGCAAGGCTATGGAACAATCGCTTGGTAAATTATGGGAAATCAAAAATCGGTAGTTAAACGTAGGAGATATCATGAAACGGTGGTGGTATTTAATTTTCATTTTGTTGTTTAGTGTATGCAGTAAACCACAACAGAAAACTGGTGTTAAATTTGTTGAAGGTTCATTTGAAAATGCGCAGCAAATATCAAAACAGCAACATAAACTTTTATTAGTCGATTTCTTTTCCGAGACCTGAGGTCCGTGTCAACGATTGGACCAGTTGGTCTTTAAAAGTGATACTGCAGCACAAACGATTCAAAAATATTTCGTTGCAATTAAAATTGATAAAAAACATACTGAAAGTAATACTTTAAAATCACGCTATAACGTACGTGGCTATCCTACAATCATCGTCGCAAATGACAACGGGGATGAAATCGATCGGGTGCTAGGATTTGATGGTGATGGAGTAAAATTTTTACAAACCATTGTCGATTATGCCAACGGGAAAAATACCCTTGCAGCACTTAATCAGCAGCTAACCAGCTCTCCTGATGATATTGACCTGAATTACCGAATTGCTCAAAAGTACGATGATCGCTACGAATTCGAAAAGGCGGGGAAATATTTCGAAGCTGTTTTGAAGCTTGATCCCAAAGATGCAAAAGGATATAATAATGAGTCAAAATATATCCTGGCCATTTACGCGATTATCACCGATAAAAATTTTCAACCGCTTGAATCATTCCTCCAAAAAACGGATAATCATGAATACCTGCTTGACGGCTATTCCACGCTGGCGAATCAATATGCGAAAATTAAACAATTTGATAACGCTGTGGCAGCATATGAAAAGGCGATGCAAAAACTCCCCGATAATGCCAGGCTCATGAATGGTTATGCATGGTTTGTTTTCGAAAAGGAGCTAAAAAATAATTATCAACACGCGATTGCTGTGGCCAGAAAGGCCGTTAAGTTGGAAACGAAAGCAGCATACATAAGGGATACACTCGCCCAATTGTTACACGCAAATATCCAACAGGATGAAGCTATTGCTGAAATGCGTAAGGCCGCGGAAACCGCACCTAACGATAAATATTATCAAGAAATGCTTGATAAATATTTGAAATCCGGAAAAGCTTCCAAATAATTGTATTGTGAGATGTAAATGAAAATAAAATGTATCAGCTTGATTAGTGCCTGCTTTATCATAATTAGCATCAGTCCATTACATGCAGCAATTCGACCGATTGCTGACGTTCGACAAAACGATGTAAATGGTGTGCCTGTTCTTTTGGGCCAACAGATGACCATCTCGGGAGAAGTCACTGTCTCAGCACAACATGGTAATCCATCATGCATTCAGGACAGTACCGCTGGCGTGATGGTTTATGATTTCAATTTCATGAATGCAGTCTCATTAGGCGATTCAGTTGTTATTTCGGGCACGGTAGATCAATATAATGGACTAACAGAACTGGCAAACGTGACAATCATCGAACAATATCAGAAATCGCCTTCAATTGTACCATTAACTATTTCATGCAATAGTATGAAAACTGACGGAAAAAATGGAATTGAAAATTACGAGGGTAAGCTTGTACGTATCGATGATGTTTCAGTCAATACCGGTTCATGGAGTGTGTCAGGTTCCGGGGCTAATTATGTATTAACCGATGCATCTGGCACGTGTGAAATTCGCATCGACAAGGATTGTAATATTGCGAATACAAACGCGCCAACAGGATTATTTAGTGTGATTGGTGTTGTCTCTCAATATGATTATTCCAGCCCGTACAATAGTGGATATCAGTTAATGCCCCGTTTTACGAGTGATATAATTACATCAAGCGGCCCAATGATTCTTGAAGGTCCGCTAGAGACCGAAATCCATCCTGAATCGATTAGAATTGAGTGGACAACAGATGTTCCTGCGATTGGAATTTTACGATATGGTACAAGCGCCTCCTATGAAATTGATTCTCTGGTAATCGAAACGGAAACTGTTCAGCACGCAGTTACAATCAGCGATTTAATTCCTGCCACTATTTACCATATTGTAGTAGGCGGAAGCAATTCAGAAGGAATAAATTTATCAGGCGATTATATTGTAAGTACGGCATCACCCGATATTTCCACAGGCGTGATGAATGTATATTTTACCCGTAGTGTTGATCAAAGTGTTGCCCTTGATGAGCATAATCGGGCAAATGGAAATGTTGATGTTGAACAGAAATTTATCGAACGAATAAAGGCTGCAAGCTCATCAATTGATTTATGTTTTTATTCATGGAATCTGGAAAAAGCTACAAACGCATTAATTGAAGCATTCCAACATGAAGTGCGTATTCGCTTCATATATGATTCAGAACATGATCAGTATCAATTAAATCGCTTAAAAGATGCTGGAATCCCTGTGATTGATAATTCGTTTGGTATTAATACCGGTAATGACATTAATCATAACAAATTTGCGATTTTTGATGCTCATCATGATTCTGATCCGGCAAATGATTGGGTGTGGACAGGATCGCTTAATATGACGGATGCATCTGGGCTTGGCGTGAATGCAATGCAGAACGTAATTGAGATTCAGGACCAGGCGCTTGCACGCGCGTATACAATTGAATTTGAAGAAATGTGGGGATCAAATACACAAACTCCGAACGCCAGCTTTGCCCGGTTTAGCACTAATAAAACGAACAATACGCCGCATCGGTTTATCATGAACGGATCTCTCGTCGAATCATATTTTAGTCCGAGTGATAAACAAACCGGAGAAATCATTCGCATGATTCAAACAGCGGATTATGGTATAAAATTTTGTATTTTTGCATTTACGCGAATTGACATCGAACAGGCGATGCAGGATAAATACAGAAAAATACCAGGTTTTTTTGTCCAGGGAGTTTTCGATAAAGATTATGATCCGAGCAGTCAGTACCCGGCTATGCACGGCACAGGGACCTATGCATGGGATCCACCTGCGGATGTTTTTCTTGATACGGAAGCTGGAATTCTTCATCATAAGTACATGTTGATTGATGCAAATCAAAGCAACTCAGATCCAATCGTTATTACCGGATCGGCAAATTGGTCATCAAGTGCTGAAAACGTTAATGATGAAAATACGCTTATGATTCATAACGAACGTGTTGCGAATCAATATTTGCAGGAATTCAGTGCCCGTTATGTTGCAGCGGGCGGCGTGATAAATAATGTTGAAAATCAATCGAATGTTGAGCCGACACTTTTCCGTGTAGATGTAAATTATCCGAATCCTTTTAACGCGAGCACATTGTTTCCATTCGAGCTTGCAAAATCCGGACTGGTCACAATTCAACTATTCAATATAAACGGCCAACTCGCAACCACTATAATTTCGGAAGTTTTGCCTGCCGGGCAACACACCATTCGGTTTCATGCTGGCAATCTGCCAAGTGGTATCTATTTTTGTAAGTTTAACTTTTCACAAAGCTTGATTATTAGAAAAATTGTGCTTTTACGATAGGAATCTGTGGGCGCATAAAGCAGGCTGCACCGGCAAAATAGATGGTGAGTGATGTGTATAATCTTATCAATTATAAGAGATTATGTTCCATATTAAAAAAAAGTAATATGTGTTTTTTGCTTGATTTTATTGTATAAATACATTAAGTTCTACTACGCTATCGTTACCTATACGACAGAAAGTTATTATCCAAAATGTATACCTATCCACAGAGGATTGATGCAGCGGAGACACCATTTTCTGCTCCACAATTCACATATTGCAACAATGTAGATTCCTCATAGGAAAGCCAACGTGGAAAGCAATATTCTACAAGAAAATCAGAGCAGAATGTCGATTTTACATACGATCGTTGATGTTGTTGCCACTAAAAACAGCATCATCGATATATTTAGTGAAATTAGAAAAGATCTAAAATCTGTCATCCCGTGTGATTATGTAACCATCTTATTTAATAATGAAGAATCCCGGCATTTCTACCTTATTCCGGCACTCAATTTCGTAAATGACTTACCGCAAGATGAATTAACGATTCCTTATTCTGAAACATCAATTACAGAGTCGTTGCGAACAAAAGCTACCCTGATTCGTGATGATTTAAATATTCGCGGCAACCTGACACCTGGTGATTTGAAATTCCTACCACAGGGCGTGTCGTCTGATATTTCGGTCCCGATAGTTCATCGGAACAGAGTACGTGCAATATTCAACCTGAGCAGTTATAAATCAAAAGCGTTTAATAAGCAACATCAGCAAATCGTCGAAGAAGTGGCGTTATTGCTTTCGCTGGCAATCGATCGCATTGATCTGTTGAACGGAATTGAATATGCGAATGTGCACAATAACGAATGGAAAACAATGTATCAACAGTTGTTGCGCTATTCTTCGCATCCGATTGCCATTGTTGATACCAAGCATGATATTATAAACGAAACCAATAGATCGTTTCAGCGATTAACAGGATTTAGTGGTGATGAACTCAATGGCATGCGGTTTTCCAACATACATCCGCAATCCAATCTGAGTCACTTACTTGTACAGTCTCAGAGCCCGACAAACGGAAAACATATCACAATTCAAAATTTGAAATTGCGTCAGAAAAATGGCCAGGAAATAAAAGTAAGAGCACGTCTGGTAAAGGCGGACCAACGTGATGAAGCGGTCAGTCTGGTTTTCTATAAATTACCGAATCGGCACGAAAAACGAGTAAACAAAAACAACAACTTTCCTGAAAATGTGATTGATAAACCGACAATGCCGCTCGAGACAATTTACCCGGTCGCGCCGGAAATGCAGGATACAATTGAAAAGACCGTTTTACCTTTACTCGTTAATATTGGGAAATATCAGGATGCGAAATATGTTGCGTTGCATATTTGGAATGAAGATCAGCGACGACTTCGCATGCTTACTGCGAGAAAGCTTTCATCGAGTGACAAAGATGTTTTAACGCAACCATGGCTAATCGGATTGAATCAGGGACCTTTTCTTGATGTAATTAGAAAAAAACAGGCTATTTATTTTGAAAATGTTCTTAATGACATTAATTATGAAAACTGGGTGCCGGTTGCCAAAAAACTGGGGTATGGCAGTTTGCTTTCAATTCCGCTCAATGCGGACAAATACAAAATTGGTACATTAAGTTTTTTTTATGAAACTGCACGACAATTCAAAAATGACAATATCGATTTTTTACAAAGTTATGCAAATTATATCGCCCTGGTTATTGATAATTATAACACACATCGTAATTATCGCAATCGTGTCGAACAGATGGATTCACTTAATGCAATTGTTAAAGCCATTAATTCAAGTCAGGATATTCTCGCGATTATACAGACGACAGCAATTGCTACACATAAGTTGCTACAGTTTGATACATGTTCTATAACATTGTTTGATAATAATGACGATCGATATCAGACCTATGCATTGGCGTCGCAAACTACCGTGAAATTGTTTCAATTGAATAGTTGGACACAAATTCAGAATTCGACGATCGGTTGGATTGATCCGGTGAGCAATAAAAATGTATTAAATGAGATGTCGGACAAATTCCAATCGCATCTCGATTTGATTCTGATTGCTCGCGACAATTATCTTGGCACCATTTCATTGGCCAGCCTGGAACCAAATTGTTATCGTGAGCAGGATCGGTTGTTGTTTGAACAGATCGCCGATCATCTAGCTTTTGCCATTGATCAAACTAAGCCTGCAGAATCAGGAAAAAATATTGTCGATCAATCATTACTTGATGAAATAAGTCATGCGGTTAAGAATAGTCATAGCTTGGATGAAGCTCTGTTGGGCATTGTCGATATTGTCGCAAACGCAATGTCAACGGATTTGTGTACAATACGATTTCTGGATAGGGGAACAGTACTGCCTGGCGTAATCAGTACGATGTCTGATGAAAAAGTCCGGATATTGGCAGCTAAGGAAATATCGGAATGGATACCGGTTATTTTAGAAAGTGGGCAACCGTGTATGATTTCGGAAATTTCCGAGAGTAATGGAAAATCGATTTCGAAATTACAGTATCATGCTTATCTTGGTGTTCCAATTACGCGAAAAGATCAGATTATTGGAATTCTTGGCGTATTTTGGCATCAATCGCGCGCTATTTCCCGCAATGATGTTTTATTAGTTTCATCCATTGCTGGATATGCAGCGTTAATAATTGAAAATGCCCGAATGCAAAAGGAGTTATTATATCATTCAAACGGTGTGAAGAAAACAAATCAGGAACTGGAAAATTTTGTGTACACAGTCTCGCACGATTTGAAATCTCCAATCGTTTCTATCCAGGGATTTACGTCAATACTCTTGAATGATTTTCAAGCGCTTTTAAATGAAGAAAGTCTTCATTACATTAAACGAATTCAGTCCAATGCAAATCAAATGGAAGCATTAGTTAAAGATTTGCTCGAATTGTCGCGGATCGGGCGAGTCGTTAGCCCGTTCGAAGATGTTAATATCGGAGAGATGGTTGCTGCTATTGTTCAGGAACTGATGTATCAGCTAGAAAAGAAAGGTATTAAAGTAATCGTTGAAGAAAACATGCCATCTGTATTCTGCGATAAGAAACGAATGCATCAGGTTATCTACAATTTACTTGATAACGCAGTAAAATATATCGGTAAAACTAATCCCAGTCCGCGGATTGAAATTGGTTTCAAGGATGAAACAGACCAGTATATGTTTTATATTAAAGATAATGGTATCGGAATTAGTCCGGAACATCATCAGGATATTTTTGGTCTCTTCCGAGGAGTACCACCACAGGAAAATGAAGAAATACAAAGCACAGGAGTTGGATTAGCAATCGTAAAACGAATTATTGAACATCATCAAGGGAAAATTTGGGTAGATTCGGAGCCAGGAGTAGGATCAACATTTTACTTTACTATTTCCAGGGCTGCAAATTAGTGAATATTTAAGGGTGGAGTGTGGATATGGGCTTGCATCTTAGAAATAAAACAACAGAAATTTTACGGTTAAAAAGCGAATTAAAACGAAAAGAAAAACAGCTTGAAGAAAAAAGCACCGAGGTGATGAATTATCTTTACACCATTACCCATGAATTGAAAGCGCCAATAATTTCCATACGTGGTTTTTCAAACATACTGCATGATTATCACAAACAATCGCTCGACGAAGAGACAAAGCATTATTTATCTCGCATTAGTGATAACATTGATAAGATGGAGCGCTTGATTGATGATCTCGCCAAGTATTCAAAAATAAATGTTCATCGCGAAGAATGTGAATGGACTTATATGCGCGATATCATTGATGATGCAATTGCGAATGTTCGTTATTTGATGGTGGGAAAGGCCGTCCGAATTGATCTGAATGGAATTTTTCCCAGCATTTTTTGCCACAGATTGTTAATGGCTTCAGTGGTTACAAACCTGCTGAGTAATGCTATTAAGTACTCAAAAAAACAGGGAGAAATTGTAATTGAAATTGGCTATAATGATTCTGAATTATTTCACAAGTTTTATATAAAAGATAATGGTGTCGGAATTCCATCCAACAAACACGACCAATTATTTGAGGTTTTTAAGCGATTACACGACAATAAACATATTCAGGGCAGTGGTATTGGACTGGCAGTTACGAAACGAATAATAGAAGGACACGGTGGCGAAATCTGGGCAGACTCCGTTTTTCGAAAAGGTGCCACATTTTATTTCACCTTACCACGATGAGATTATGAATAATTTACAAAATTTTGAAAATGAAAGAAAACGGGTGCTTCTGGTCGAAGATAATATCGATCATTCCCGGCTGATGGAAATCATGATGAAAAAACATCAGCCGGATGTGGATGTTATCGTTGCCCGTTCCGGAATTGAATGCTTTCAGGTACTCGATAAAAAGCATGTCGATATTATTGTGCTGGATTATGAACTCCCAATGATGTCCGGCCTGGAAATTTTGACACAAATACAGGAGCGCAAATTGAAGGCGCCGGTGATTGTTGTCACTGGCAAAGGGGACGAAAACATCGCAGTTCAGGCAATGAAAAAGGGCGCACACGATTATATCGTCAAAGACAAGGGTTACATGTATGTGCTTCCCAGAGTTATCATACAGACGCTGGAAAAATATGCTTTGCAAATGAAGCTATTCGAGTCAGAGCGCAAATATCAAACACTATTCGATAGCTTTAAAGATGTTATTTCTGTGCAGGACCATGATTTAACAATTACGCTAGCTAATGACATCGCTGCTCAAATGTCCCGGACTCCTGTTGATAAACTTGTGGGTGAGAAATGTTATGAAAAATATTTTGACCGGACTAAACCATGCGAAGATTGTCCTGTTTTAAAAACGTTTAAAACAGGTCAAATTCATCATCTGGAAAAAACCCATAATAAAGAAATATTTTCGATTCGCAGTCATCCCATATTTGATATACATGGAAAGCTCATTAATGTCATCGAGGTTGGCCAAATTATTACCGAACAGAAACGATTGGAAAAGCAGATCATTCAATCAGAAAAATTGGCAACCATAGGATTATTGTCTTCAGGAATTGCCCATGAACTTCGGAATCCCCTTAATATTATCGAAACCGCCCGTTATTTTATCTCTGATACTTATGGAGATACGGTGTCGGGATTAAATGATAAACTGGAAATTATTCATAAAAATGTCACTCGTGCGTCAACAATCATTAATAATCTATTAGAGTTTTCCCGCCAATCTGATGTTGAACGAGAAGCGATTGATATTCATACCTTGATTGATAAAACATTGTCATTAATCGGTAAGGAACTCGTATCAAAAAATATCGATTTGAATAAGTCGTATGAAAAAATTCCACCGGTCTTTTTCAACCTGGATTCGTTGAAACAAGTACTTCTGAATATTATTATTAATGCAATACAAGCAATGCCGAACGGTGGTATTCTCGGTATTCGAACACAACAAAATAAGGATAATACTGTTTCTGTTGAAATCCAGGATACGGGTAGCGGGATAGCTCAAAAAGACTTACCACATATTTTTTCTCCATTCTTTACAACAAAGGAAGTTGGTGTTGGTACAGGATTGGGGCTGTACATATCACATACAATCATGCAGCGAGAAGGGGGAGAGATTCTGGTGGAAAGCGAAGAAGGTGTAGGGTCAACGTTTATTATTAAATTACCGGTCGTTGAAACTACAAGGGGGTAACAATGCAGGAAAAAAAAGCACACATCCTGATTGCTGATGATGAGTCGAACATCTTGGAATTACTTAAAGGCATCCTGGAAAATAAGGAATTTCAAGTATCAACTGCTCCAAATGGCGAAGAAGCGCTCAAAGTGATAAGGAAGAAGTCAATCGATATTGCGTTAACGGATTTGTATATGCCTGGGGGAATTGAAGGTATTGAATTGCTACAAGAAATCAAAAAAATCAAGCCGGAAACACAAATTATCGTTATCACCGGATACGGTACTATCGATTCTGCTGTTGGGGCTATGAAAATAGGTGCATATGAATACATTACCAAACCTATTAATTATGATCATATGTTCCTGATCATAGATCGTATCCTGCAACTGAAACAGCTTCAGGATCATAATAAAAATTTACAGCAACAACTTGAAAGTCGCTTTAAATTTGAGCAGATAATTGGTAAAAGTCCAAAACTGCAAAGTATTTTCGGATTAATTCGGGATGTAGCGGGAACCGCATCAACTGTTCTTATTCGTGGGGAAAATGGCACTGGCAAGGAACTAATTGCCAATGCAATTTATAAACTAAGCAAGCGATGCGATAAGCCAATTATTCGAGTCAACTGCGCAGTTTTCGCTGAACAATTGCTGGAGAGTGAATTATTTGGGCATGTAAAAGGGGCTTATACCGGTGCAATTCGTGATCGTAAAGGTCGATTTGAATTAGCACATAACGGTACGTTATTTCTCGATGAGATCGGAGAAATTAGTCAAAGTATGCAAGTGAAGTTACTACGCGTTTTGCAGGAAGGTGAATTTGAACGCGTAGGAAGCACCGATACATTAAAAGTAAACGTTCGAATTATAGCCGCCACAAATAAAAATCTTGAGGAAGCTATAAAAAAAGGTGAGTTCCGAAAAGACCTGTATTATCGCTTGAACGTCATTCCGCTGGAAATTCCGCCACTCCGGCAGCGACTTGATGATATTCCCCTGCTTGTGGATCATTTTATTGCCAAATATAATGCAGATAATAATAAAAGTATTAAAGGTATTACTCAGGATGCATTGAGTGTTTTATTACAATATGATTGGCCGGGCAATGTCCGGGAACTTGAAAATTTGATTGAGCGAGCTGTTGTACTCACAAAATCTGATTATATCGAGAAGGACAAAGTATCGCACCTCAATGGAAGTTCGGATTTTCAGTCACCGACTCAGATGTTAAAACTAATGCCGTTACCAGAGGTGATGGATAATCTGGAAAAAGAATTAATTGAAAATGCTTACATACAATCGAATTACAATCAAACCTATACAGCAGAAGCGCTGGGTATTCATCGAAGCACTTTGCTTTCAAAAATGTCTAAATACGGGATAAATGGCAAACGAAAAAATGGGAATGGGCATTAAACATTTTATAAGTTAAATCTCATCTTATGATTGAAAAAATCTTAGCATACATGAAACAGCAACATCGACTTGTAACAACGCGTGAATTAATCACGCGTTTTTTTTATACGGATGATAATTATCCGGAAGCGATGGAGCAAATATTACGAACAATGTTACATCAGGAAAAACAGATAGAATGCGTTAATGAGCATAGCTGGAAACTCCGGTCTCCGGAAATATTACTTAAAGATATCCAATTTGCTGTCATCGATTTTGAATATATAATTCATGGACACAATCAGCAATTACCGGTGGGTTTGATTATTCAAACTATGAAAAATGGAAAAACGGATTCTCTACAAAAATTCAATATTCGTTATTCAACCGGTTTATCGAAAGATGCTTCCGTGAAAATTTCAAAACTTCAACATGAATTGATGCTAACTGAACCTTTTGATAATCAGCTGAAGTACGTCACTGACTTACTTGCTAACAACGTTCTTGTCCACTTTACTCCCAATACAATTCAAACACGATTAAATTATTTACTGCGGCAATTTGGAGCGGATGAGGTTAACTTGTCAGCGATTGCACTGTATGAAGTTGCAAAAATCATCTATCCTGAATTAAAAGCTCGGACATTGCAGGCAATCGCAGAAGCCGCGGATGTTCATGAATGCACAGATGTTGAATCTTGCGAACAGCGGATTGAGCTCGTATCCCAGATTTGGGAGCGAATACAACAACAGCTAAATATACAATCCATTACGACGTGGGCACAGTTTGAGCAATTGCTTGCATCGCGGGAATCCTGGGTGTCGTTTGATCGCTACGCGTTTTCACGTCAGGATATTGAAAGTCTGCCCGAATCGCCCGGAGTATATCGCATGCTTGACGAGGCCAGAACGGTTTTCTATGTGGGAAAATCGACCAATCTTCGTCGCCGAGTTCGCTCGTATTTCCTTGACCGATTTGATTGGGATGATAAGCATATAAAAATTCTGGAACGGATTTTTACGTTGGAATACGAATTGTCAGGAAATGAATTAGACGCCCTTCTGTTCGAAAACCGGACTATTAATAAATCCCAGCCAGAAATTAATACTCAAATGCAAGTCAGGGAACGTCCAATCGACGTTGCAGATTTGTGGGACAAGCAACTTATTATCATTCTGGCCGGCGTGAATGAATCATTTGTGATTTTTATGCTAAACGATGATAAACAAGGAATACGGTTGGAAATACAACAGGGGGAGGAAAATTGGAATACGTGCGAGCGGTTGATTAAAACTCTGTTTTTTGAGAAGCATGGAATTGAAGATTCATTATCGAATCAGGAATTAATGATCTGCTGGCGTTGGTGGGCTAAAAACAAAGAATATATCAACACTATTCAGGTGCAAAAATTGCCGGATGTATCAGCTTGTCTAACGCAATTAAAGCAACTGATCAATGATCCTGATATTTTTCAAAATAAAATGGTGTTTATTAATGAATAAGTGACAAATCAAATCTTACCGAAAATACTCTGCAGTTTGAGTTTCCACACGACAAAAATCGCTTCCCGAATTATCTTTTTATTCATTTTTGAAGTACCAGCGACTCGATCGGTGAAAACAATTGGAATTTCTTTTAAACGAAATCCTTTCTTAAATGCTTTGAAATGCATTTCGATTTGAAAAGAATAACCATCGGACGAGATATTATTAAGATCAATCGCACGTAGCACTTCTGCGCGAAAACATTTATACCCACTTGTGCAATCCTGCAACGGCATTCCCGTGATAACGCGGGAATACTTGTTGGCGGTCAGGCTAAGCATTAAGCGAGATAATGGCCAATTAATAACATTGACACCAACGATATAGCGGGAACCGATAATCAGGTCGAAATCACTCATTTTTCTCAGGAACCTCGGGATATCGTCCGGGTCATGAGAAAAATCAGCATCCATTTCAAAAATATAATCATAGTCATTTTCAAGCGCATATTTAAAGCCGGTAACATAAGCGGTTCCCAGGCCGGATTTTTCTTTGCGGGTAATCAGGGAAACATGGCTTTCCTTTTGGGCGATCGATGCAACGATTTCAGATGTTCCGTCCGGAGAGTTATCATCAACAATTAGTATATCCAGTCCTTTAATGCCCTGGAATAGGATGCGATCAATCAATTTTTCAATATTCTGAGATTCATTGTAGGTCGGAACGACGACCAGGGAACGCTTTCCTGTCATAACTTACCCATTTAATTAAAGAAGCTTTGCCTTTTTAAGTTGTTTTTTAAGAATTTTAAGACTCGTTTCAATTGTCATTGGATGGTGATTCAACTCCGTGATTGCCTTCTCCAAAATAAAGCCGGATTTTAGCGGTCGTGGCACCTGTTGATTAAGTGCAGTCGTTGTTGTTCTGTTGATAAGTTTCGGATCAAGGTCAAAATAACGAGCAATTTCAACTGCAAAGTGGTAGCGATCTATAATTTCCAGGCCGCCAATATGGAACAGATCCCATTTATCGCGTTCGATGACACAACGAATGGCTTTCGTCAAGTCATCTGCCAATGTTGGATTACCAAACTGGTCATCAACAATTGTGACTTCCTTTTTCTCCTTTAGTGTTTGAATGAGCCACGTAACAAAATTAAGACGAATGTCGATACCTGTTCCGAATAAAACCATCGTGCGCAGAATGGCAAATGTGGCATCGCTCTTTCTTAATGCGTTTTCACCAGCAAGCTTGGATTTTCCGTAATAACCCAACGGTGCCGGAACATCTGTTTCCCGATATGGACCCGATTTGCCATCAAACACATAATCAGTAGAAACATGCACCAATTTTGCACCAATCTTATGGGCAAAATAGGCGAGATGTTCAACGCTTTCCACATTAACCTTCCAACATAGTTCACGCTGGTTTTCTGCTCCATCAACATTTGTGAAAGCTGCCATATTTAGAATATAATCCGGTTTCTCATGCAGCAATACTTCTTTGATCTGATTTCGTTGCGTCAAATCAATTGTATAGTATGAAACTTTTGGGGAAACAATACTACTCGAATGCAAGTCTAATCCAATAATTTCAAAGTCATCTTTAAATTCATAAAAACATCGCTGTCCGAGCAATCCATTGATCCCGGTAATTAGAATACGTTTCATTTGATTGTTTTTTCCATGTTATGGGCTCTGAATTTGCCAAGCTTACTCATCATGCTAATTCCCTGGAGCGTACTTTTAAAGCCGGCAACTTTATTTGCAAAAGCTGCTGCTGCTTCCGGTGAACCGCCATTTAAGATTTGTGAGATATATCCCCCCGCAAAGGCATCACCACATCCGGTTACATCAACAACATCCGGGTAAGGAACTGATTGAATTGTAAAAGTACGAATACGACCATTATTTTGTTTCGTGAAAAGTAGAGACCCATTTTCGCCAAGAGTTACATTTATAATTTTGACACTACCTATCATTGCTTTATGTGCAAATTGTTCAAAATCAGCTATTCCTTTGTTTAGAAGCGTTGCCTCGTGTTCATTTAATTGGAGGATAGAAATTCCTTCAAGCCATTGCTTCCAATTTTCAGGTTTTCTACGGAAGCGTTTGCCATTTTCGTCAATCCCCAGGCACAGACTGTGGTAATCCATATATGTCATGGGAGCCAGTTGCTGTACCAGACGATGTGTTTCAATTGACATTTCAAAGCCCGTGATATAATTTAGCAAAACAAGATCAAATTTACCAGCTTTCGTTATCTGCTTTGGGTTAATAGGTGCAGCCGGAAAGGTTAAAAATTCATCTCGTTCATGCTTGCTATAATAACGAAGCTTGACACGAGTATTAGGAGCAGCCGATACTTGAATGCCAGTCGTATCGATATTGGGATATCGATCTGTAAATTTTTTAATTTCGTGGTACGCATCGTGACCAACATTCGCGATCGGATAGATTGTTACCTTTGGATCAATAAGGTTCGCTAACGCCGACAGTGCGTACGTTATTCCACCCAGACTTCGAGAAATTGTTCCATCTAAAATTTGAATTTCGTCAAGAATAAACGTTCCAATAAGCGCGATTTTCATAGACCCTCAGAGTTTTAGTGATATGGATAGAAGATATAAAAGATCAATGACAATCCTGCTAAAATCCACATACCCGGATGAATAGCTGATATCCTTCCTTTGAATAGTTGAAATAATGGGTAGAGCAACAACCCGGCTGTCATCCCGATACCTAAATTATAGGTAAAACTCATTAGCACAATTGTAACAAATGCAGGAATAAGCTCACTGTAATCATTAAAATCTATTTGCTTAACCGCTGAGACCATAATCATCCCTACAATTATTAGAGAAGGACCGTACGCATGTGCAGGAATAACAGTTAGTACCGGTGCGAAAAATAACGCTGCAAGGAAAAGTATCGCTGTGACAACAGCCGTAAATCCTGAACGTCCACCAGTCTCTACACCTGCGGCTGATTCAATAAATGTACCTGAAGTTGATGTTCCCAAAAGAGCGCCGAAAACGGTTGCCAAAGAATCCGCAAGCATTGGCTTTTCAATATTTGGCAAATTGCCTTGTTTATCGAGTAAACCTGCTCGTGCTGAAACACCGAGCAACGTTCCCATTGTATCGATAAAATCCATAATGAAAACGGTGAGAATTACACCAATAAAGCCCCAGCTAAACGCCCCGGCAAAATCAATTTTAAAAAGAATCGGTCTGATATCCGGGGGTATGCTGATCCACACAGTGGGAAGGGGAGTGAGTTTTAACAAAAACGAAAGTCCTGTTACCATTAAAATACCGATCAGAATGGCTCCCCGAACTCGGCGTTGCATAAGAACGCCAATAATAAGAAAGCCTATAATTGCCAGCAGCACAGCAGGTTCTGATAAGTTACCGATTTGAACCGGGGCGCCAGTAACGCCTAATTTTATGATGCCGGTATCGTTCAAACCAATAAATGCCAGAAAAAGTCCAATTCCGCCAGTAAATGCATGTTTCAAGGAATTGGGAATGGCAGTGGACATCCAACTACGGATGCGCAAAACAGTAAGCAGCGTAAACAGCACGCCGCCGAAGAATATAGCGGCAAGCGCAGTTTGCCAGGTGTATCCCATTACTTGAACGACAGTATATGCGATGAATGCATTTTCACCCATGTAGGGTGCAATTGCAAATGGGCGTTTAGCATAAACGCCCATGATTATGGTACCTAAAAACGCAGTCAAAATAGTGGCGACCATCGAGGGACCACGCGGTATTCCGGCAGCTTCCAAAATTGCCGGATTCACTACGATAATGTAGGCCATCGTGATAAACGTGGTCAGGCCAGCAAGAATTTCTGTTCGAAAATTAGTCTTGTGCCTGGCAAATTCAAAATAATGGCGCATGCGAGCCTCCTAAGGAGTTGGAAGTTTGCATTTGTTCTTTTTAAATTCCAGCAATTTGGGAGCTATAGCAGAATCAGATAATGCCAATAATTCTGCGGAAAATACGGCGGCGTTAATCGCGCCAGCCTTTCCTATCGCCATTGTGGCGACAGGTACACCGGAAGGCATTTGCACCATTGAGAGTAATGCATCCATTCCGTTTAAATCGGATGCCGCCAAAGGGACGCCGATAACTGGTAAAATCGTATGCGCTGTAATTACGCCAGCTAAATGCGCCGCCATACCGGCAGCAGCGATAATAACCGAAAAACCATTTTGTTGCGCCTGTTTTGCGAAGTCTGCGGTTTCATCGGGAGTGCGGTGCGCAGATAAAATTCGGACGTCGTGCGCAATGCCAAAATAATCGAGGTACTTGATACAATGTTCCATGATTGGCATATCTGATGTGCTACCCATTACGATCGCTACTTTGCTCATTATTGTTTCCCTTCAATTTCGCTGCGGGTCTGGAATGTTCGCATGATTACTTCGGCCTGTCTTAAGTAGCCACGTTTGCTATCTTTTAATCGCGGCTGGAATATTGCATAATCGAGCATATATATCCGATTGTCGGACTCATTGTAAAAAGAGTAACTACGAAATGGACCACCAGCCTCTTTGGAATCGTTGCGCCACAAACCTTTTATGTAAATTGCTCGATGGTCTAAAAAGTTAACCGTATCAATTTCCGGTTGAACAAATTTTTGTTCAACCATATCGCCTTCATAGTATAGTTTACCAAATTTATCTCGTTTTTCCAATATCCAGGTGGGTGTAATTTCCGATGGATTATCCGAATCTTCCCAGTATACAAATAACCAACGTTCGGGTAACATTCGTCGCAACATAATGAAATGACTATCAGGCTTGCTGATGAATACTTCATAATCGTATGGCACGCGAACTGTCCAGCCATATTTCTCCAGAAACTGATTGGATAATTCTTTCTGCTCGTTACGATGGTACAGCCGTTGCGCGATAACATCCAACCAATAATCGTTTAACAATTTGTAAAGGCCGTCTTCATTTTCCTGTATACGCGCTTTCAATTGTTCGACATCAGGAGCAACCAAAAACAGAATAACCTGTTCGGATGCCCATTTTTCTTTTTGCATAAACAGGTACGATTCATTATTACGAACTTTGTCCATTGCTTCTGAAGAAAGATTGGATTTAACAAGGTCCGAAACCGGATCATTGCTGTCCAGGGTTGCCAGAAAAATAAGGTTTTTAAAGCGTTTAAAAGTTTCAATATCCGTTTTTATAAGTGTGAATTCAATTTCATTCTGCGGAGTGATAATTGGTTTTTCAAATGTTTCCGAGAGAACCGAAGAAAGAGTATTCCAAATTGTAGAATCGGCCAGCACGTGAATATCACCGTCCTGTCCCCAGCCGGTAATTACACGACTTTCATTACAACTAAGGTTGAACAAAACGAATAGAGTAATGAAAATGCTATAGAGTGCAATTTTCCTATACATCAAAATTCTCCTTAGGTATATTTGGTTTATGTTCCTTGCGAATCATAAACAGAATTCCGCCAGGCAACGCGGTAATTACACTGATCAGGAAAGATAAAAATTCAAACGCAACAATATCAGCGTGCATCTCCCAAACCGGAGCAAACAGGGCAACGGCACTGCTTTCACGGATACCGATACCGCCAATTGAAATAGGCAAGCTGGAAATCAGTGCAATAACCGGAATAAAAATGATAAAGTAAACCAAATCAATATTTACTCCAATCGACCGTGCTGCTGCGAAGTGAACCAATATCCGCAGGAATTGTGTTATACACGAGATGAGAATAATTATAGTTAACTGCTGCTTATGATGTTTAAAATTATGAATGCCAAGATATATCTCTTTAATTTTCAGTCGCCATTTTCCCGACAAGAATTTATCAAATATCCAGGCAATACTTTTTACCAATCTCGGATTAAACAGAATGAGAAATAATATTAGCCAGCCAAGAAAGATCAATCCGATGATTATAACAATACCATTGGAATCCATAAATTGGCTCCAGTAAAGCGCAGCACAAAGTGCCATCGATGTTAAAATGGCAAAGCCGATGAAGCGATCGAAGAAAACACTCGAGACTGCAGCTTCACTCTGGCCGCTGGAGCGTGAAATATCGTAAATGCGAAAGGCATCACCGCCGACCTGCCCCATGAGAAAATTGTTAAAAAACATGCCGACAAAATAGTATGAAATAACACGTCGAAATGGTAAGCCAACCCCTCGCAATTTAAGCAGCATGTGCCATTGCAGACTTGCCAATATGTTACTTCCCAAGAAAAGTAACGTTCCGGTTAAAAACCAGGATAATCGTGCTGTCTTGACTTGGTTAAGAACATTGGATAATCCTAGTTTATAAAACAAATATCCAATTAATCCGACACTGACTACTATTTTTAAAATTGAAATAGCAACACGTCTCAACTAATAAACCCTCACTAATTTTCAATCGATGTTGAGTCACTATTTTGTAGCTTTTGAAATCGCTCCAGCCGAACTTTTGCCTGCATATCATTGGCATTCACTGCAAGTAATTCGTTCGCCAGTTCGATACCTTTCTGATATTGTTTTGTTTGATCGTAAAGTGTGAATAGCCAATAGTAACCGCGGAAATAATTTGGCCGTTCATCGATAATTTCTCGTACAACCTGTTCAGCGCGATTGGCATCCTTCAGATAATCATAATAAATTCGCCCTAAATCAAACTTTTCATCAACCGAAACATCGTTTTGATTTAGATAGTAATCCAATCGTTTGGAAAATTCCTCGGGCTTGCCACCGTCCATATACATTCGACCAACTGAAAAACTCGCGCGAATATCGAACATGGGAATAACTGATTCCGGAATAACTTCTTCCATTTTGTCTAACACGGTAATCATATCATCGTACATTTTTTCATTATGATAAAAGCTTGCCAAACGCATAAATGCAGCTCGGTAATTTGAAAGAAGCCCCATGATATTAGTATTATAATATACGTGCGGATTGTTCAAATTTCGATACTGAAATGAATCAAAAATATTTTTTCTGAGTTTCGCTGGCGCTATTTGTTCACCGGGATAGGTGACCAGCTTCAGTGTCAAGCCATCCATCCGTAAGTAATCATCCATATTGAGCATGTTTTCCGGTGATACTGTTACGGCAAAATAGACCGGGTACTTAAATTGGTTGGATGCGATAATATTTAAAACCATCCAATCCTGGACACGAATTGCTTTGCCATAAACAGTCGGTTCAACGTCGAATGTAATTTTCGGAGCAGCATCTTTGGGGAAGATTAGACTTTTTTGTTCGCCTAAGTCGGCAATATCCTGCTTATACACATTGGGCGGAACATCCATGATCATGGTACGCTTTTGTGGCCACAACTGCAATGATAGCTTGTCGATTTGTGCATCCGTCAAATTGATGGGAACCGGAAAATCACGAGTTTTCAACTGTTTAATATACCAGTGGGTATTGAGCAGACTTAAATTAATGACACGTACGTCTTTTCGGATACCATATACTTCCTGCAGGAACCACAGCGGAAACGTATCGTTATCGCCATTCGTGAACAAGAGCGCGTTTTCTTCACATGACTGCAGGATGTTATAGGAGTAATCAAAAGCGACGTAATTACCTGATCGGTCATGGGAATGAAAATTATTAGCCAACAAATTAATTGGTATAAAAATAAATGCGAGTAGTGATATTGCTCCCAGAGCAGCTATTTGAATATGTGTGCTGCGTGATTTAAAGGTATCGAGAATGGCTTCCAGCACACCGGCCATCCCAATACCAATCCATAAGGCAAAGGCGAAATAAGACCCTACATAAACATAATCCCGCTCGCGAGGTTGGGGATCAGGTTGGTTAAGGTACAGGACGATCGCCAGCCCGGTCATCAGAAATAGAATCATCATGGAAAACGCTCGTTTCCAATCTTTAAAGAAGTGATGAAGAATTCCAAATAAACCAATGATGAACGGAAAACCAACGCCCCACAAGCCTTTAAAACTAATCGTTTCCGCAATGAATCCATCCGGCCCGATTGTATCACCTGTACCGATAAATTGCCAGCCAAGATAACGGATGTACATTTTCTTAATCTGGTATTCCCAAAGCGGCGCCCTGCGTTCAATGTAACTCCAGTCACCATATTGTTCCCGGTTGAGATAGCTTACGAGATTTTCCATCGTTTCCGGATCATTTTCATCAATGGCCGGATTTAAGTTTGAACGAATGTAAATCATTGAATAAGTCGAAGTGCCAAGAATAATTAGCAGAAATGAAGTCAATAGCAGGGTAGACACCCGACGATTGTTTCGAATTGCATAATAACAACCGGCAAAAAGCGCGATGACCACAAATAGAAAAAACCAGGCGGATAGATGCAGCGCCATATTAGGGAGCACCTTCACAATTCCCGGGTAAATAGCTATAAAAATCAGCGTAGTGAAAATTGCAAAAAACGAGAATGTTTTTAATTCCAGCTTAAACTTACGGAAGTATATTATCAGAAAAACCGCCGGAAGTGCTAGAATATTGAGCAAATGAATACCGATGGCAATTCCAATGCAGTAAGCAATTAGCAATAGATAGCGATCGCTTGTAGGGTCATCTGCGTGTTCATTCCAAACAAGAATCAGCCACACAACAATAGCCGTGAAAAATGTACTGATTGCATAGACTTCAGCTTCAACACCGTTGAACCAGATGGAATCGGAAAAAGCCAGCGCCAGAGAGCCAATAATACCGCTTCCATAGAGAATAATGCAGTCGGCTATATTTTGGGGAGCGCCGCGCCACATTTTTATCAGTTGGACAATAATCAGGTAGGTGAACATAATTGTCAACGCAGTGGCGATGGATGAAATTATATTTACCCGTAATCCGATATCCGCTGCCCAGGGAATCATGGAAAATACGCGACCTAATAACAAATAAATAGGCGCGCCGGGTGGGTGAGGAACACCAAGAATATAGGAACAGGTAATAAATTCACCACAATCCCAAAAAGATGTTGTTGGCGCGACAGTCATATAATACACCACCAACGAAAATAAAAACACTAAACCAGCGATGACTCTATTTAGTTGCTTGTCGATTGCCATATAATTCTCCAGTACTCTACCACAACATTAGAAACGATTCTACGTTTCTAATGGCGTGTAACTTGAACAAAGTATTTGAACGTCCAAATCGTTTTATTTTTTAGTATTCATCGATGTGTCTGTTTTGGATTCGGTGGAATCCTTTTTGGATTTGGATTTAAGATATCGTTGGAATTGTTCCAATTGAGTTCGTGCTACATTATCATCCGGGTGATCCTGCATCCATTTGGTCAACAATTCAACGCCTTTATCATACTTTTTTTCTTGATTATAAAAACTCAACAGCCAATAATATGCATCCATGAAATCGGGTTGTTTTTCGATGATCCCTTTGGCGATAGACTCCGCCTTATCATAATCCTTAAAAAGTGATGAATAAACATTCGCATATTGCAGCAGTTCCTGATTGTCATCAATTCCTACTTCAAGTGTTTGATCGAGACGTTGACGAAATTTGTCCTTTTGTCCGGCTTGATAGTACATTAATCCCATCTGATAATTCAAATCAGCGCGCATTGGGATAACATTTTGGGGCATAATACTATTCAACGTATCCAGGACCGCTGTCATTTTATCATACTCTTTTTCCTGAGCATAATATTGAGCGAGACTAAAAAATGCTCCGTGATAATTCCGTAATAGTCCTTTAATATTTTCGTTATAATAAACGTTAGGATTATTAAGATTTCGATATTGGAATTTGGTCATTAAATTAGTATATAATTTGCTTGGCGAAATTCGTTCATCAGGATACGTGACCAGTTTAAACACCAGGCCATCCATACGTAAATATTTATGCAGATTGAGCATATTATCGCGCGATACCGTGAGTGCGAAGGTAACCGGACGGCGGAATTGATTGGCATATATGATATTGAGAACCATAATGTCTTGTACCCGGAGCGCCTGTCCATATAGCGTTGGCTTTACATTAACGCTAATTTCCGGTGGTTTTGTGCTATCATCCATGAGGTCAGTATGTTCTGTGGCTTCAGACATATCATGAATATACGTGTCGCGCGGAACCGGAATATTGATTTGCTGGCCCTCTTTTGGCCATAAACGTGGGCCAATATCATCAATGGCTGAATCTTTCATGTTTATCGGAACTCGTGGCTCCTGATTTTTAAGCTGCTTTATGTACCAGCTTGTATTCAACAGACTTAAATTGACCACACGTACATCGGTACGAATGCCGTAGACATATTGCAAGAACCACAGCGGAAATGTATCGTTATCGCCATTTGTGAACAGAATCGAGTTCTCTTCACAACTTTGCAGAATATTATAGGAGTAATCATAAGCGATATAGTTGCCCGAGCGGTCGTGCGAATGGTAATTAAATGCTAGCACATTCACAGGCAATGCAACAAAAAGCAGAAGCGATACAATTGCCAACAGCGGTGTTTGCAGGATTTTTACGCTACTCGTTTTTTTACGAATTTTATCCAGAACAAAGTAAAGACCAATGCCGATCCAGATAGCAAATGCGTAAAATGAACCGGTATAGACATAATCACGCTCGCGGGGCTGCGGATCGTCCTGATTGAGATAGATAACAATTGCTAAACCGGTCATTAAAAATAAAACCGATATAAAGGAAGCATGCTTCCAATCTTTACGGAAATGATAAAATAAACCGATTAATCCAAACAGGAAGGGGAGCCCATAAAATCCGCGCAGACTAAAATTTTCTACAATGCGACGATCCGGTCCGAGAGTGTCACCCTGACCGATAAATTGCCAACCGAAATAACGCAAATACATTTTTTTAATCTGGTACTCCCATAGTGGCGCTCGTCGGTCAATATAGCCCCAATCGCCGTATTGATCACGATTCAGATAGCTGGTCATTTGTTCGATCGTTTCCGGATCGTTTTCATCAATGTCCGGATTCAGGTTCGAACGAATATAGATTGCGGTGTAAAGCGACATGCCAAGAATCACTAAAAAGAATGAAATAGTAGCAATTGTCATATAACGTCGATTGTTTTTGACCGCATAATAAATTAAACTAAATACGGCAAGTATAACTATCACAAAGACCCAGCCTGAAAAATCATGTGCCAAATTCGGAATCCATTTCACAGTGCCGGGATAAATAGCAACAAACGAAAGCACAAATATTACCAGCGCCCATAACATCGTCTTCATGCTTATTTCAACGCGTTTGAAGTAGATCACCAATGCGATAGCCGGCAGCGCCAGAATCATTAACAAGTGCACACCAATCGCCATACCGACGAGATAGGCAATGAGCAATAAGTAACGGTCGCTATGCGGATCATCAGCATTATCGTGCCAGACGAGGATTAACCAGACCACCATTGCAGTGATAAACTGACTGATTGCGTACACTTCGGCCTCGACAGCGTTAAACCATTGCGTATCAGTAAATGCAAATAACAGCGAACCAATAATACCACTTGCATAAAGTGTAAATTTTTCCGTTGTCGTTTTTGGAGAACCACGAAAAATAATGACCAGTCGGATAATGGTGAGATATAACATCATAATCGTTAATCCACTGGTAATGGAAGAAATGGCGTTAACTCGTAAGCCAATATCTTTGACAAACGGAATCATGGAGAACAATCGACCAATCAAAATATACAAGGGTGCGCCCGGGGGATGTGGTACGCCAAGTGTGTATGAACAGGCAATAAATTCACCACAGTCCCAAAATGATGTTGTCGGGGCGACGGTTGTTAGGTAGACAATAGTAGAAATTAGAAACACAACTCCGGCAAAGATGCGATTGAGTTTGTTTTCATTCAACATTCGAAAGCCTCCGCAAAACGATAATATGAAAGCGAATCTAGTTTTCAGGATTATAGCTTGAAACAGTTTCGTGAATAAGGTCCAACATTTTTTGGGCAGATACATCCCAACTGAATTGTTGCGCCCAGGGCACGCAATTGTGCCGTAATGCCCGCAATTGGGCGGGATTTTCGATTAATTGGATCATCGTATTGGCCAATGCTTCAATATCGCCATAAGGGTAAAGCAGGCCTGAGTGTTCGTTTGCGACTGAGTCGCGCAAACCGGGCGAATCGGCCGCAATAACCGGACTGCCACACGCATTGGATTCAATGACCGTAAGTCCCCAGCCTTCTTTTGGCGATGGATTTACCGTAAACCAGACATGGTTCAGGTATTCTTGCTTCTGTTGTTCGTTTGCAGCACCTGCAAAGGTCACAGCATGTGAAAGTTCCAGGCTATCTGTTAACTCATGCAACGTATGCAGATAATCTCCGTCACCGATTATAACCAATTGGGCGTCAGGAATTTTATTTCGCACACGTTTGAAGGCAAGCAGCAGATGGTCTACACTTTTATATTTTTTAATACGTCCGAGATACCCGATATATGGAAATTCACTGCGTTTTTTGGGAATTGTTTTATAAGCTGCTGTGTCCACACCATTGTGAATGATGTGGATATTTTGTTCATGGAATCCCTTTGCCAGTAGTTCATTCTTTGTGCTTTGGGAGACAACCGTCATTGGAATTGTGCGATATACCCATGGTACCAGGCGTTCAGCGGTGTTAACATACATTGCCGCCGGCAGCGATGCCTCAATAAAAATACTTTTACCGAACAAATGATGAATAATTCCAATAAGCGGCCGCCTGACATATAAAGGCGTATAAAATGGTATTTTGTTAATATCATCAATTACAATATCAACATGCATTGTTTTAACGATCTTCCGGCACATCCACGGGACATGAAAATTAAACATCGAACGTGAACCCCGACGGATGATGTGAATCCCGTCAATGGTTTTTTCTTCTGCTGCACCGGCATAGGAGCTACATAGCAATGTTACCGTGTGGCCCTGCTGTGCAATACGTTTGAAAATTTCATGTAAATGAACTTCAGCTCCGCCACCAAACGGATTCGATATATCCTGCCAATTAATTACAAGTATGGAATATGTCATGCAACCTGTCTTGTTAAGCTCTATCAATGCTTCTTAAATAAAACTTGATCACTCATTTTTCGAAGCAATAATTCCAATATCTAAAAATGTATAAAACGCCCATTTTCGCACGATCCAGCGGTTACGGATTTTATCACGAATTCGTCGGAGAGGGCCAAATCCATTAGGATAGAGTGGGAGTTTGATTTTAATTTTTAGCAATAGCTCCCTTACCATTCGATAAAACAGACTTGGTCGCATCCAGTCTCCGTATCGGTGTACCACCTGTGCGCCGGATTGCTCAACCAATGATTCTAACTCACGAATAGTAAATTCGGTTTCCCAACCGGCAAACCATTTATTCAGAAAAATTAAAATATGTTTTATTACTGTATAAATGTGATACCGTTGAGGCACGTCCACCAGCAATAATCCATCTTTTTTTAACACACGAACGTTTTCTTTTAGCAATTCCACCGGATTGGTAAAATGTTCCAATAATCCCTGATGGAACACGATGTCGAATGTATTTTCAGCAACCGGTATTTTAAAGGTATCGGCCAATATCGGGTATACACCCGACGACCGTTGTTGGTTCAACCGTTTAATGATGTGAAATGCCGGCATTGAATAATCGAGCACAAATACATCCGCGCCAGCATCGATCATTGCAAAGCTGTCGCGGGCGGTGCCGGCGCCAACTTCAAGGATTTGTTTGCCATTTAATTCAGTTATCTGCGTCAGATTTGTGATAATGCGGTCGGTGTTATCGTAGACATCTTCAACACGATGTTTACGAATCCAGAATTCGTCCCAGTTCTCTTTTGTTGATATTCGTTTTGTCATAACAGGTCGCGATTATTTCAATTTTTTAAACCACTAAGATAATGAAAAAATATATTTAAATCAAGGAAAAAGCGTTTGAGTATCAATGTTATTGTACTACTGAATTCTGAACAAACTTATTTGACATGAAATCGCTAACGCGAAGTATTTATTAGTTTTTTGCCATCAAGGCACAAAGAACACAACGATAAGATAACACATTAAATAAATATTTGCTTAGGAAAAACTGTCAGTACCTATTCAACAATCTGTCATTCCGGTTTTCTCACCCTGCTTTTTGTGTGATCCCGACGCGTCGGGACAAAAAACGCGGAATCCAGTCCCGCCTTGCGGGATGCGCCTTGGCGTGCCGGAATGACAACACGACTAAATAGTCATAAAATATCACTACAATAAGACTATTCAAAAGTAAAGATATGTGCAAATCTTTTTTGTAATATGCGTGCGACTTTGTGATCTATTTGCTATTTTGTTCGGACTGCGAATTCTTTACTTTAACATATATTAAACGCAGTTCCCGTAAAACATCTTCAATAAATGTGGTTTCTTCGGGCGTGCGGTTTCCCTCGGTTTTCTTCCGGATCATATCAATCATATCAATGGCAATACGGGCCTGCTCCAAATCATATTCAATTTTATTGGAGAACATATTTTCAATCTGCCCCAAATGTTGCATTGCCGCAGCCTGGAAAGACATAATCATTTGAAAGAATAGGGCCTGTTGCTGTCGATCATTAGTCATGGAAAATTCTCCTGAATTTACCCAACCTGAATCAGTTTCATGCGTTCGGCATAGTGATGTTTGAAATGATGGTGTACCATTTCATTTTGCGGCGCCAATAAGTGCGGATCATCATTAATCAGCTCGAATGCTGCTTCCCGCGCCTTAACAAGTACGTTCATATCTTCCAGCGGATTTGCGATGCGCAATTCCGGCATACCGTGCTGGCGTGTCCCGAAAAATTCCCCAGGGCCGCGCAATTTTAAGTCAACTTCAGAAATTTTAAAACCATCGTTGGTTTGCGCCATCGTATTTAATCGAACCATGCCATCATCGCTGATCGGTGGTGTGGCAATTAGAATGCAATATGATTGTTCTGTACCGCGTCCAACGCGACCGCGTAACTGATGCAATTGCGTTAGTCCAAAGCGTTCGGCGTGCTCTACCACCATAATCGTGGCATTGGGTACATCGACACCGACCTCAATCACAGTCGTGCTAACCAGCACATCGATCTCCCCGCGTTTAAATGAGGTCATGACAGAATCTTTTTCATCATTTGTCATGCGGCCATGGAGCAGCGCCAATTTATTATTAGCAAAAACACCATTGGATAATTCCTCATAACTTTCGCTTGCGGCCTGCAAGTCAAGCTTTTCGGACTCTTCCACTAATGGATATACGATGTAAGCCTGCTGTCCTTTATATAAATGATCTTTTACAAAATCAAAAATTTGTGGGCGCTTGTTCGCGTAGCGCCAGGATGTATTGATCGGTTTACGGCCTTGAGGAAGCTCATCAATAATCGATACATCTAAATCGCCATAAAGTGTGAGTGACAGGGTACGGGGAATAGGGGTCGCGGTCATTACTAGAACATCCGGAGTATTTTGTGTGGATGATATGCCTTTTTCCATCAACGACGCACGCTGCAACACCCCAAACCGGTGTTGCTCATCAATCACTATTACTCCCAGATTTTTGAAAACGACTTGATCCTGAATCAATGCATGTGTGCCAATGGCAATATTGCATTCACCATTTTGCAGACGCTCTAAAATTGCATTCCGTTCTGCAGATTTTTGGGCGCCAATCAATAATTCAACATTCACGCCCACCGATTGCAGAAACGTTCTGGATGTTAAAAAATGTTGCTCTGCCAAAATTTCAGTTGGGGCCATCAGGGCGGCCTGGTAGCCGTTTTCGACGGCAATCAACATGGTGATTAGTGAAATAATAGTTTTGCCGGAACCAACATCGCCCTGGAGTAAACGAAACATTGGATGCGGTTTTTTCATGTCGGCGCGAATTTCGTGCAGCACACGTTTTTGCGCATTCGTTAGTTCAAATGGTAACTGCTCGGCAAGTTTATGGATTCGTTCCCCCACATACGTGAATTCGATCCCCTTCTGTTGATGAACAATCCTGTTCTTTCTGAGAGCAAGCATTAATTCGAGATAAAAAAGTTCATCGAATTTAAGTCGAGACTGAGCCGCATGCAATTGGTGCATGGATTCCGGGAAGTGAATATGCCAGAGCGCGGCATGTAGTTTGAGTAATTGATAATGCGAGATAATTGTTTCCGGTAAAATATCATGAACCTCAGCGACAAATCGTTCCAGCGCCGGCCGGATAACCTTGCGCAGACCGCGAGTGTCAAGTCCGACCTTTTTGAGAAATTCGGAAGATGGATAAAGCGGAATGATACTGCCGGTATTAATAAGTTGATCTTCAGTATCGGTGGAGTCGTCTGTCAACCTGTCGTATTCAGGATGCACCATCTGATAGCCTGCAAAGTAACCTACCTTGCCACTGACAGCAAGCATTTCACCGATCATGAATTGCTTCTCCCAATATTTGGTTTGATTGAACCACACACAACTTAGCACGCCGGTTTCATCGGTGAGTTGTATGACAAAACGGGATTTGCCGCGACCACCCTGAATACCTTTTGCCGCCACTTTACCAATAACCGTTACTGTTTGATCTTTCTTTAATTCCCGCATTTTGAGCATGGTAGTACGGTCGAGATAGCGGCGGGGAAAATAGTAAAGCAGATCATAAACAGTAAAAATCCCCGATTGGTTCAGTGCTTCGGCCCGTTTTTCACCAATACCTTTAAGGTACTGAATCGCGGTTGACAGTATATTTGGGGAACGATCTGTTGCAGATGAGCTCATTTTACCATGTCACTTGGGCTGTATACGTAACTGTTACTTCGCCATCGGTTGGAACCGAAATTTCGAATTCGATTGTGTGGGCGTTTTTTTTATGATAGGGATGGCTGTGTTGTATCATTGACCAATCGCCCCAGAGATGTTCAATCACTGTCACTGTCACATCCGATTTTTTGTGATTGCGCAATTTTACTTCCCAACTTTCCTGGCGTGTGCGATCACTGATTCGTTTCGTCTCTTTTTGTGAGCGTTCTCCCTGGATGTCGAACGCGTTGCCCAAAAATACACGCACCATCTCATCGATTGGTGTGTGATCAATTAAATCTTCACCAACAAATTCCAGTGAGCCATTATTGTCCGTATCTTCTTTATAAACTCGAATTTTACCTTTGGGCAGGGGAATACCGGTTCCGGTTTTTTTGCTATTTTTGAACTCAAGATTAATCCGCACATCATTGGAATTTGCCGCGCCTTCATAGGTATATTTTTTGACGACTGGCGTTTCTACCGACGGAAACAGCATAATTTGCTTGATTTGTTTATCGCGAAGCGTCGTTGTGTTTTGCAACGTATACATGTGATATTCAAAAAATGACTTTTCTTCGAATTGAGGCTGCACACGTTTGGCTTCAGCGACCGCCATATCGTATCGGGGACGTGCCATTGGCGGTGGTTGAACCGTGTGTACGTCGCCGGCAACCAGCTTCAAATGAGCATCGGGATAATCCCCACCGGATTGATTGTCGATTGATACCCAACTACTTATTTCGAGCTTTTTATCATCATCTCGGGAAACAGCAACATACTCAGCATGCCAATTCATGCCATTTGTAAGATAGCTTAATTCAGTTTGATGATTCGTGGTTTTGCTGGTATTATCCAGTTTCCAGACAAGTGTTGGTTTGGTCAACAAGCCGGATGGAAGTTTCGGAAAATCCAGATCGATGACAGCATCCATGCGAATAATCTTAATACTGCCGTCCGCCATTTGGAGCGTAAGATTATCATGCGTGTTGCTTAGCAATTTGCCCTGAAACGGACCATCCTGGTTTGTGAAAACAGAGATTTTATTATCTACATATTTTTTCAGAATTCGATCTGACGAGGCGAGATCGTATTGGTAATTTTGCTCTAATATTGCAACATCCGAAGGCGCTGTTTTGGAGATAAAATGAACGGATGTTGGATCAATTTGCGTTGGTACATCGGAAATCAGCACATCGGTCACGCCGGATGGCACCTGTAAATTCCGTTGTTCGCGCACAAGGGCAAGATCATTATTGTAAATGGTAAGGGCAATGTCGTTGCGATCCCCGGCAAACAGCGTCGTTCCCCAAAGTAAAATCATGAAACGTGCAAAATGTCGCATCGCAAGTACTCCCATGTTAAAAAGTGAAAGTCGGCACACGTGTACCGACTTTTATTTTATTGATTATTTTAAACGTCACTGAGTGACTTCAGGTTCACTCGGAGCTTCTCAAGATTGTCCTGAAAGTCACGGCTTTTTAGTCGTTCGCGCTCGATAACATCTTTCGGAGCTCGGCCAAGAAAATCTTTGTTCAGCAATTTTTTCTCGGTGCCTTCAATCTGCTTTTCGAGTCGGATTATTTCCTTTTGCATTCGTGATCGTTCAATGCCGATATCTATTAATCCCTCAAGTGGAATAAAAATTTCAATATCTTTGAGCACTGCACTGGCAGAAAATTTCGGCTTCGTCAGATCCGGTGCGACATCAATGCCATCCACTTGCGCTAAACTGCGGATAACAATCGCATGGCGATGGAAAAATTCACCATTCGGACTTTTAATACAAAGGGTAGCCCTTTTCGATGGTGGAATATTCATTTCACCGCGAATATTACGAATGGCGCCTATTACCGCCTGAAGTGTCGTCATTTCCTGTTCAATATCGTCATGGAAAAAGGATGGATTGTGAACAGGCCATTCGGCAATGATAATATCCGATTCTGCCGGTAATTTTACCAAATTCCATATTTCTTCGGTGATAAATGGTACAATCGGGTGCAACAGTTTGAGAATGCCGCGCAAAATATATAAAGCGATTCCCAGCACAAATCGTTTCCGGGCAGGATCATCGCTGTACAGCCGTGGTTTAATTAATTCCAGATACCAGTCACAGAATTCACGCCAGAAGAAACCGTAGAGACTGCTAACGGCATCGTTCAATTTCATTGCCTTTAAATTGACAGTTACAGCATCAATTGTTTTATGATAACGACTCAGAATCCAGATATCACTGACTTCAAAAAAATTCGTATCGTTTAATACATTTTCAGATGCGGCAAATTCGCGAATATCTTCGTTCAAATGCATCCCCAACATACGAAATGCATTCCAGAGTTTATTGCAAAAGTTGCGGCCAATTTCAAAGCTGGATTCAGCCAGGTTAATGTCCTGTCCTTCGGCCGTCAACATAAGCAGTGAGAAGCGTACGGAATCAGCGCTGTACTGATCAATCATTGCCAACGGATCAATACCATTGCCAAGCGATTTACTCATTTTGCGTCCCTGGTCGTCTCGGATCAGCCCGTTAAAATAAACAAAGTGGAAGGGGATTTCACCCATAAATTCCATTCCCGCCATCACCATTCGGGCAACCCAGAAGAAGATAATGTCGGGCGCCGTTACCAACACCGATGTCGGATAAAATTTCTCCAGCGTTGCCGTCTTTTCTGGCCAACCCATCGTTGAGAAAGGCCACAGCCACGATGAAAACCATGTATCGAGCACATCTTCATCCTGGTAAATATTTGTACTCTGACATTTCTCGCACGTTGTGGGAGCCTCGCGCAATACCATCATGTGATTACAATCCTGGCAATAATATACCGGAATGCGATGTCCCCACCACAATTGCCGGGAGATACACCAGTCACGAATATTTTCCATCCAGTGTTGATAGACTTTTATCCATTTTTCCGGATGAATTTTGATGTCGCCATCCAACACCGCTTTTAAGGCAGGCTTGGCAAGCGGTTTTGCTTTCACAAACCATTGGCGCGATAAATATGGTTCCACTGTCGTATCGCAACGCTGGCAATGGGCAACAGAATGATTGTGTTTCTCGATTTTTTCCAGCAGTCCCGCCGTTTCTAACTCATCCACCACGCCTTCACGGCATTTTTCACGCGTCATCCTATTGTAATGTCCGGCATTCTCGTTCATTGTGCCATTGCCATTCATCACATTGATAAACGGCAAATTGTGACGTTTACCCATTTCAAAGTCATTGGGATCGTGCGCCGGTGTTACTTTGACAGCACCGGTGCCGAATTCGGAATCCACATATTCATCGGCAATGATCGGGATCTCCCGGTTCATTATCGGCAGGATGATTGTTTTACCGACGAGTTTTGTGTAGCGTTTATCGGATGGATTAACGGCAACTGCTGTATCACCCAGCATGGTCTCGGGGCGTGTGGTTGCCACAATCACATATTGGTCGCTGTCCTTTATCGGATATTTAATGTGCCACAGTTTGCCTTCCCGATCGTCATGAATCGCTTCTTCATCCGAAAGTGCCGTTTCACAACGTGGGCACCAATTTATAATATATTCGCCTCGGTAAATAAGTCCTTTTTCATATAATTGATAAAACACCTCGACAACCGCACGTGAAAGGCCGTCATCCATCGTAAACCGCTCGCGTTCCCAATCGCAGGCGCAGCCCATTTTTTGGAGTTGCTCAATAATGATATTCCCATGCTTGTGCTTCCATTCCCACACGCGCTCAACAAATTTTTCACGTCCTAAATCGTGTCGGGTAAGGTTTTCTTCTTTCTTTAGAAATCGCTCAACAACGTTCTGTGTGGCGATGCCCGCATGGTCAGTTCCCGGCATCCACAATGTATTATAACCGAGCATTTTGTGAAATCGGATAAATATATCCTGAACGGTATTATTGTAGGCATGACCCATATGCAAAACTGAAGTTACATTTGGGGGAGGAATAACAATCGAATATGTAGGTCTATCGGATGATTCATCAGCATGGAAATAACGATTGTCAAGCCAATGCTGAAACCACTTCGACTCAACTGTCCTGGGATCGTAAGTTTTTGGAATATCCGGTGTACTCATGATAAAAAATTCACTTCCTTCTTGGTTCAATTTCTTATTAAAATAGGGAAATATACTAAACTTTACCCTAAAATGAAAGACTTTTTTTGAAAGAATTCCTTGATTTTTATTGAAAAGAGATTTATATTCAAACCGTAAATACGAGTTAGTAACGGGAATTGCAGGAAAAATAATTATAAAAATTGAATTCCTGCTCAACTAATTTTAAATGTTTCATTAATGTGCGTCAGACGAGGTAACCGATGAAAAAACACAGTTTGGTTCTACTGTTACTCTTTCTCTTATCTTGTCACAAAGATCCAATGATTAAGCAAGGATTCAAGGAAGTTAAGCTGTTCCAGTGGACAGTGAATGAAGGCCTTAACCAACTGACGATTAAATTTTCACCCGCCGATGTGCCTGTAGAATCCATCGAAACGATGATCATTCGTATTCAGGTCGATGAAATTGAGCTGGAAAATATTTATCGTACCCCGACCGTGAAGATTGATAATGATGAAGACTCACCATATCATGGTCGGAAAGTGGTTGAAAAGACATGGATTCCTTCTCTGGAAATTAGTGCGACGACGCTTGAATATGTAAGCGTGTATATCAAATAATATAGGAGGGCCAAAAAAAATTTGGATTATTTGTCGAGTTTAATTTTTCATCTGTATAACCGCTTATGAAGATGTCAGTTGGCAGAAGGTCAGATTTATTGAGACGGATTATGCAGATGAATTGGAAATTTGCTCTCAAAATTAATCTGAATTTATATGCAGTGTTTCAAACAATATGGGGGATGATCACTTAAATTAGCAACATATAAAATCAACCAGAATGTGTGGAGGTGTTTATGGCTGGATTAAGAAGCAGGGCTGGACTTTTAAGTTGTATTTTGTTGGTATTTGTATCAGTGATCTTTTCGATAAATATATCGACCGCAGATGCAACCGGATTTTATGTTTCCTCAACAACGCCAGGAAATGGTGACGTACAATTTCCCTCAGATGGCACCCTATCAATAATCTTTTCTAAATCCGTTAATGACGAAATTACGTTCGATTATCCAAATGATTTTTTCCTTAACCTTACAATGGAGCCAGATTCGCTCATAGGTGAGCCGGATTCTATTTGGTTAAGTGAAGACAAAACGACTGTGTTTGTCCAAAATTTGCATTTGGAAAGCAATCAATCCTATCTAATGATTATCAATAAAGCCGTAAGTCAGGACGGCGACACACTTGATGCCCCGTACGTCATGACCTTCACCACTGGAGATGCGTTACCATCAGCTACGATATCTGGGAACGTCGAACTCTCGGATGGCGGCAATCCTGTCGGTACATTGATAATGCTAATGGATGGTCCGATTTTTGAAGATCAAGGCATGCCCGCGGCCGGGCTGGTTTCTGCTGAAGGTGGCAGTTATAATGTTTCGTATATTCCTCCCGGCGTGTATTGGCCGGTTGCACTTCATGGATTTGTCATTGATGAACATGGTGATATAAATCCGGATATAAATTCCTATGCGGGAATTTATGATGCGGATGGGAACATGACACAGGATAGTGTGGTTATTGAAGAAGGTACCAATTTAGAAAATATTAATTTTGTTCTCAGTAAACTATTTGAAGCCACCGCTCGTCAAAATTATGATGCTGTCTTGACAATTGCACAGCAATGGGCATCCGATGCCAAGTTAGTTGCGGTCGTTTCGCCTGATGTAAATAGTACGGGCGAATCCCTGTTTTGGGGGTACGGATTTTATTCTCTTAGTGAAGATAGCATTAACGGTTATATGGCGCTGGGTGAATTGGTAATTCCCACTTTACCAATGGAAATATCAGATATTGAACCAGTAGAAATACCAGCAGAATGGATTGATAGCGATGTCGTTCTTGATTCCGCAGAAGCAAATGGCGGCAGCGGTTTTCGCGAACTTTATAGTGGTGGTTCGGTTGAAACGTTCGCTATGCTTGGTTATGTTTTCCCATTTTTCTCTGATAGCGACGAAAATGATGGGAATGAACTATTAAAAATTTCTGGCGATTTGCACGCCTGGGAAAAACTTCCTCAAAAATTGGTTCATGATATAAGCAGAAACCTTGAAACACCGAATCCATACTGGTTCGTGATGTATCAAGGTTATTCCGACTCATCATATTCAGAATTTCCGTTTTTTGCAATTGTTGATGCTATTACTGGTGAAGTATACGGCAAAGTGACTGCAAAAGAAGCAGAAGCAAATGCCGCGATAGCCGCTACTGAATGGGCACCGGATGCAACATTACTCGGAATACTCTCTCTTGGATTCGGTGATGGATTAACAATCGATGGTAAAGCAAGTCTATGGATTTGTCTCTATAATTCCCAGGCCTATGATTCGTCCCTGGCTTTTATCACCCTTAATAGTATTGTGCTGGGTCCTCAAAGTGGTCTTGATATGTCACTTCCGGCATTTATTAGTGTACCGGAAAATTGGCTGAATTCCGATGCAATCATGACAATTGCTGAAACCAATGGCGGTTCGGAGTATCGCAATACGTACGGTGAGGGCATGATCGGAGCGATGATGGCACCGGGAATTTATATGAATAATCCTTTGCTGACCGTATGGCAGATCATCTATTACAGCGATTGGGCTGAGCCATTGTTAATGACGCTCGATGCAGTTACCGGGGAAGTATTATCAGGGCTTTCAGTTACTGCCGCAGAAGCTGCCGATGCCGCCCAGGATACAGCAATGGCGTGGGCAAACGATGCTGTTTTATCCGGAATATTAACGGGACCGGGCGAATCGTTATCCGCGGAAGGAACTTGTGTTTCGTGGGATGTGAGATATTTCTCCGCATCGCTGCGGCGATCGCTTCATGTTTATACACGCGGTACAGATGTTTACATGACGCTTCCGTATTTAGAACCAGACCCTGTAAAGAAACAGGAATTGCCCGAAGGCTGGATCGATAGTGATTCGGCAGTGGTGATCGCAGGACAAAATGGAGGCCTGTTATTCTTCGTTTCTCATGCGCCAGTTCATTTAACGGCAGAATTGAATTATGGGCTTTATCAGGAAGAGTCGAACCGTGCCGTATGGATGTTAAATTTCGAGGCGCTGGACGATAGTTTGCTGATGATCATCGATGCTGTCACCGGAGAAGCGATTATTACCGATGTTACTGAAACATTACAAAATAATCTGCCAACGCAATTTCGGTTGTTGCCCAATTATCCCAATCCATTTAATCCGGAAACTGTGATTCATTATGAATTACCTGAACAAGCACAGGTGAAACTTACTATTTATAATTTATTGGGACAATCCGTAAGGACGTTGGTAAATGAAATCAAGCCAACCGGATATTATCAGGTCAAATGGGACGGACTTAACGGCAAGTCACGGCCTTCGCCATCCGGTGTCTATCTATGCCGTATGGAAACCCCGTCCTATCGTTCAGTCATAAAAATGATGTTAATACGCTGAGTGGTGATTTCTCCGAACAGCAAATCCCACCGGCTAAAAATACATACCGGTGCACTATCGCAATTGGTGGTGCACCGGCTAATTCCTGCAAAATAAACCAACCGTGCATAACCCACAATTGTTGGGAGGAGAATGAAATGAAATCGTATTATATTATTGTTGGCATAATAGTTCTTGTCGCGCTGTCAGTGTCGCAGTGCAGCTGGAACCGTCAGATTAATCAGGATGAAACGTATGATGCAATAAAACCGGTGGCGCCGCTGCCGGAATACGAACGATCCGGGCTGCCGGTCAATGTGGAAGTGTCGATTAAAAATGTGGCTGACATGAACAATAGCTACAAAAATACAATTGATCTTTATGTGAATGATTATATCATTAATCCGGACAATGTGTTCAACTACAAAAGTAACTACACCTATCAAATGCGTCTGCAACCAGGTATTTATAAAATTAAAGCCGTCTATCATGCAAATACTGGCTGGCAGGAAAAGAAATTTACCATTTCCACGCAAGAACCCGTCAAAGTATATCTGGATAAAAAACTGGAATTGTCGTTAACGCTGGAAAAAAACTGGTGGGGGGCGCCGCAGGAAAAGCACCCGAAATTTAATGTGGAATATGCGTCGCTTGAGTGATCCAGATTTGATAGGGGAATTCAGTAAATAAAAAGACTACGTTTTTAATGATTTTGTTGAAATCTGCTCTTGCGAAGGTTTTAGAGATAGTAATGTAAAAAATATCGATTAGTACGTTTACCTCATCAAAAAATTATGGTATCCAAAGCCTTCGCAAGGATATGATGGATAAAATCAACAGAATCATGAATGAATTTCCCACATTTTTTACTTACTTTTAATATCCATAATCTTCGTTATCCGCTCAATTACATTGTCAACCTTTACCGAAGCAACAGTCCCATCCTTTCCCTGAATTGCATGAAATTTGTCACCCAAGGGTTTCCATTGACTAATGTCTGTAGGACCAAATAATGAAAGCAGGGGAGTACCGGCTGCAGCGGCGACATGTAACACACCGGTATCGTTACAAAGAAAAAATGGTAACCTGGAAATCACCGCGGCAAATTGCCGCAAGTTTACATTAGTTAATTCGATAGGTTGAAACGAGAGCTGCTTTTTTAAATCTTTCCCCAAATTCTTCTCCTTTGGCCCCCATGTCACCAGCCAGCGAATGCCATACGTTTCATAAAAATGATTAAGTACTGCAGCGAAACGTTCCACCGGCCAGCGATTCTCCAGTTTCCCGGCGCCGGGGTGGAGTCCGAATATAATTTCAGTTGGTGAATTTGTGTGTTCATTTAACCACTGAGTTGCCCATGCTGCTTCGAGCGGTGTGATCGTCATATTTTCAGACGGATCGGCAGTATCGATTCCGAGATAACGAACAATATCCAAATTACGCTGGGATTGATGTTTGGGGGCCGGATCGTACGGCGCAGCTAAATTATAAAGAAAATTTCGTTTGCATCCTGGGAAAATCCGATGTTCGCTTCCCAAAATATATCGTGGTCGGGATAACGCGGCAAGAATATCGCTACTGAGTGAATGCGAAACCGTATTAAGCACAATTGTTAGGTCATATCCTGCGCGCAATTTCGACCACAATTCTTTGAACCATTGCCAGGAATACTGATGACCGGAATCGTGGAGAAACAATAAATCGTTGATGAATTGATTATGCCGGGCGACATCTGTCGTGTAGCTGCGTGTAAGCAACGCAATATGTGCAAAAGGGAAGTGCTGGCGTAATGCACGGAGTACTGGAGTCGACAGCAGAAAATCGCCAAGTTGATCGTGTTGACGGATGACCAGAATTCGTTTAATAGTCGAAAGATCAGTGTCATTGGGAGAAAGTTGCTTTCGACTTAACAACAATTCGAATAACCGCATACTACGATGCTTCATAAATATTTCAATTTTATTCCACACAATGTTATTCCTGTACGTTAATCAGTCCCGCCAGTTTGTGAATTTTCTGAACAACCTGCTTTGCGTCATGATGTTTTTGCACCCACGTACGTGCATTGTCTCCGGATTTGTTTCTTAATACAACTGACTGGATGTAGGGGATAAGCTGATCAATTATATTTTCTCCATTAATTTCAATAAACGGATGATCGGGGTACTGCTCGGCAAATCCGGATGCCAAACAGGAAGCCGATGGAATGCCCATTGCCATCGCCTCAAGTGAATTAATTCCGTAACCAAGATCACCGATTTGATCCACAAAAATATCACAACTTGCCTTCACTGCAAGTGCTTCCTTATAAGTCATATTTTCAATTAGTACAATTTCGATGGGATATTGGGAGCGGAGTTTTTCCAATGCGGGAATTATAATATCACTCCCTTTGGCAGCACGATATGTTGGAGCATGGCCGATGCGTATTGTTTCTGATGAGTTTTGCTTTTTTGTTGGCATACTTTTCCAGTCAAATGGAAAAAAAACATGATGAATATTTGGATGAAATAGTTGATGGTCGAATTCAACCGTGACGTTCAGATCAGCAATTGTATCAATTGCTGGAATTACGCCGCGAACACGCAAATCACTACCCGTATAACAGCAAATGATTTTCTTCCCGCATTGTTTCATATCAGTGATTAAATGTCCATCACGATAAAAATCGAGCCCACCATCGAGTTGGATCACGTCGGCATCTGCGAGTTTCACTTGAGAAATAGCGTCCTTAATTTTTGAACTCCAGATTGTTTCCCGCAAACGGATGAACAATTTTTCAAGTGAGCCGTGCGGTTTCCAGTACAGGGGAATTTTATTCGGGGGAGCGACTGTATTTGAAATAGTAATCCGGTTGCGATCACTAATTAATTTTTTCAGAGTATATAAGCCGGGAAAATTGAATAATGGCAGATTGAGACAGATATCCTCTTCATAGCCACGGTGATGGCGGGAGAACGTGATTAAACGACTATTGTGCCCAATTTCACGCTCTGTTTTAATGAACGTAATCGGAACACCAGCTACATTCAAGGGAGCAATATGAACTATTTTTAGCGGTTTCAAATTTATAATTGGGTAAGAGTCACTAATTTAAGAATAGACGGCGTATTTGCTCAAAGAAATTCGCTAATAAGTTTATCGCGGCAGAGCCGCGAAACAGGCGTTACCAGCAAGATGATCACTGATAACTGCTCACTGAATCAGTCCCACAATTTCATCCATGTATCGCGGAATACGCCCTGGGCGCCAAAGCTTTCCTTAAAACGGCCCAATCCCCAATTGGGGTCCATATTCACGGTAAAAATACCATAATCGAGATAGCCAAATCCCTGGCGAATCGACCAGCGAATGATTTCATAAAACAGATAATTGACGCCGCGATATTGTTGAAAGTCTTCATTGTGACTGATATAAAACGCCAACGTTACCCGTTCATTGCAATCGAACATCACTACACCGGCAACCATATTATCGTCAGCCATAGCAGCAAACAGACGAATGCGTTCCGGGAATAATTGCTTTAAAAGTAGTAATTCATTTAATGAATGAGTCGGTTGCACATTATGCCGCATTTTCAGGTTCCGCTTGAGGATTCCATAAAAGGTGGCATAATCATCCGATTCCTGAATTGTAACACCAAGTTTAACCGCGCGGCGCACTGCACGCCGGGATTCCGGGATAAATGTGTTCAATACATCGTCTTCACCAAATGTCAATGGGATAACACTTGAAATTTCGCGCTTTTTATAACCGAAGCCCGATTTCATCAACGCAAAATCGATGTAATTACTGGGACGGCCAAAATAAATTTGTGGCGGCGGTGTTAAATCAATGCCTTTGAATCCGGAGTCGACTGCATATTCTTCCAATATTTCCACCAAACGAAATGCATCACGAATACCGAGATAAAAATGAGTAACAAAACCACCGTATGAAGCTCCTCTGTGGGACGTAAGAATCTTGCGATGTTCTTCATGCCGGATGGTTGCTGGCATAACAGCCACAATGCGATCATCTTTTTTGAAAATGAGTGAATTGTCTTCAAAACGTCCTTCCGGATGGTAGCTGAGGAACTGTCGAGTGTGAAAAATCGTGCCATTATTTGCTTGCCAGACAAATGTGTCCCATGTATCGCGCTGCTCAGGTGTATATCGTTCAATGGTCAGTTCCATTGGCTGTTCCCTCTTGAAAAAAGTTTGGCTGGATGAATTACAGGAAAAATGCCACGTATTGATTTCAACACGTGGCATAAAATATTTTTGATTATCATATGATGAAACGATAACTTTATTTACTCTGTTCCATCAATGCTACCATAATTGCTTTTTGTACATGCAACCGATTTTCGGCTTCGTCGAACACAATGGAGTGCGGCCCTTCAATCACACTGTTGGTGATTTCTTCACCGCGATGTGCAGGTAAACAATGCATCACCAGTACACCGGGTTTGGCGGCAGCAACCAGTGCATCGTTCACCTGGTACGATTTAAATATTGCTTTACGTGATTCAGCCTCGGCTTCCTGCCCCATGCTTGCCCATACGTCGGTATAAATCACGTCTGCATCTTTTACGCCCTCAAACGGATCGTTAACGACTTCCACTTCACTGACAGGATTCTTCTGTGCGTTTGCCACCATGTCAGCATTTGGTTCATATCCTTTGGGAACGGCTATCGTTAATTTCAACGGATATTGCGCAGCAAAATTGAGCCAGGAATTGGCGACATTGTTACCATCGCCGACATACGTCACCTTTATTCCGTCCAATGAACCACGATGTTCAATAATAGTGAACGCGTCCGCCAAAATTTGGCAAGGATGTGTTAAGTCAGTCAATCCATTAATAACCGGGACGCTCGAATATTTAGCCAGTTCTTCGATACCATCATGACCAAATAACCGCGCCATGATGATGTCATTATAGCGCGAAAGCACGCGGCCAATATCTGCCGCCGATTCGCGAGTGCCGAATCCCATTTCGCTGGGGGAAATATACAGGGCATGCCCGCCAAGCTGGAACATGCCAGTCTCAAACGAAATACGTGTCCGGGTCGATGGTTTCTGAAAAATCATCGCCAATGTATTACCTTTGAGCGGGTGATAGGTTTCGCCGCGTTTTAGTTTATCTTTAATATCTTTTGTCAGTTGAAAGAGAGCATCGATTTCCTTTTTGTCAATATCCGTTATTTTAAGAAAATCCTTTTTCATATTCGGTACTCCTGCGATAAATAGCCGATGTTGCTAATTCTCTAATATTATGACAGTCCAGGTTTCTCAAAGAAACCTGGACGGTGAGATTTTAATGGTCGTAAAATATTTTGTAGTAGGTCGTTTGGAAAGTTTTATAAAATGTATCTGCTTAAATCTTCATCTTCTACAATTTCTTTGAGCCGGTCATGAACAGTTTCTTGCGTGATTTCAATCTGCTTCTTTTTCATTTCAGGAACTTCAAACAGAATATCTTCAAGCAGAGTTGTCATAATTGTGTGCAAACGACGTGCGCCAATGTTTTCGGCTTTTTCATTTACATCGCTAGCGGTACGAGCAATTTCCCAATAAGAATCTTCGCTGAAATTCAGAACAACATCTTCGGTTTTCAACAATGCGATGTACTGTTTAATCAGCGCGTTTTCCGGCTCAGTCAATATTCGGACGAAATCTTCGGTGGTCAGGCTATTCAGTTCCACACGAATCGGAAAACGTCCCTGTAATTCAGGTATCAAATCCGATGGCTTGGAGACATGAAACGCCCCGGACGCGATGAACAACACATGATCGGTTTTCACCATGCCGTACTTGGTCATGACATTAGTGCCTTCCACCACCGGCAGCAGATCGCGCTGCACGCCCTGGCGGGAAACATCCGGACCATGGCCGTCGTCATCACCGGCGATTTTATCGATCTCATCAAGAAAAACAATTCCGGAATTTTCCACACGCTGAATTGCTTCTTTAATAACATCTTCCATATCAATCAGTTTTTGCGACTCTTCCTGAATCAAATACTTCTTGGCTTCAGGAATAGTAAGTTTACGCTTTTTGGTTTTCTTCGGCAACATTGGACCGAATAATTCCTGAATATTTAAGCCCATCTCTTCGATGCCAATTGGTGAAATAACCTGCATCATCGGAAATGAATCGGATGGTGTTTCCAGTTCGACCGTGCGTTTGTCGAGCAGACCTTCGCGTAGTTGTTCTTTTAATTTTTCACGAGTGCGATTCATTTTTTGAACAAGCTCATCTTCATCGCTATCGCTAAAAGCGTCTTTGTCCTTGTTTGGTTTTAATGGTGGCAAAAGTAAATCGAGCAGTCGTTCTTCAGCTAATTGTTCGGCTTTTTCCTGCACAATGGCTGTTTGTTCGGCACGTACCATTGAAACGGCAAGGTCAACCAAATCGCGAATAATAGATTCCACATCACGGCCAACGTAACCGACTTCGGTAAATTTGGACGCTTCCACTTTAATAAACGGAGCGCCTGCCAGTTTGGCTAACCGCCGGGCAATCTCAGTTTTACCAACGCCGGTTGGGCCAATTAAAATTATATTATTCGGCATGATTTCTTCACGAATATCGCCTTCCACTTGTTGACGGCGCCAACGGTTACGTAGGGCAATTGCAACAGATTTTTTCGCCTTATCCTGTCCAATAATATATTTATCTAATTCTTGTACTATTTGCTTTGGAGTTAATTCTTCCATATAAAGCCTCTACAATGTTTCAATCATAATATTCGTATTCGTATATATACAAATCGAGCCGGCAATTTCCATTGATTTTTGCACAATATCTTTTGCCTTAAGATCTGTATTACGCGTAAGTGCGCGCGCAGCAGCAAGCGCATACCCGCCGCCGGAACCGAGTGCGATAATATTATCATCGGGTTCAATCACATCCCCGTTGCCGGAGATGAGAAAAATATTTTCTTTATTAACAACGGCGAGTTGTGCTTCAAGTCGCCGAAGGTATTTATCCGTACGCCATTCTTTGGCCAATTCAACCACCGAGCGATTCAAATTGCCCCGGTACTGGTCGAGTTTTGCCTCAAATTTTTCGAACAGAGTGAAGGCATCGGCAGAAGCACCGGCAAAGCCAGCTAATACGGTATCGTTATGCAATTTACGTATTTTTCGCGCATTGGCTTTGAGTACTGTATCACCGAACGTTACCTGTCCATCGCCACCCATCGCGACCTGTTCCGCGATGCGAACAGCTAAAATTGTTGTTGCTCTAAACATATATTTTATTTTCCTTCGGTCGAATTGATATATTTTAAAAATTCATTATCTGTCGTGAGTAACAGCCAGGTCTTCTCGTCGACAGTATTTTTGTATGTTTCCAGGGTTCTGGTGAAGGAGTAGAATTCAGGATCTTGCTCGTATGCCGAAGCGTATATTTTTATAGCTTCTGCATCGGCTTTACCTTCGATTTCTTGAGCCTGTTTATACGCTTCTGAGGTAATTTTTTGTAACTCTTTTTCCATTTCCCCTTCAATTTCCGCACGCTTCCCCTGGCCTTCGGAACGATATTTCTCGGCAATACGTAGCCGTTCTGCAATCATTCGTTCGAATACTTTATTCCGGACGGATTCAATATAATTCATCCGTTTAATCCGCACGTCAATCAATTCAATTCCGTACTCCGAAACCTTGTCAGAAGCCGCTTTCAATATGCCTTTTGCTATTTTGTCTCTTCCAGTATAAATAGAGTCAACTCCGGAAGTAGATGTTTCAAGCTCTGTTTCGATAACATCCATTTTGCGATTGCTGCTACGAACAACCTCAATCAACACATTGCTTGTGATATAATCTCTGGCCGCAGCATCAATAATATTATCAAGACGAGCTTGTGCACCGGACTCGCTTCGAACAGAACGGAAGAACTTTAGCGGTTCAACAATCCGCCAACGCGCATAGGTATCGATTTCAATAAATACTTTATCTTTTGCCGATATTTCTGTTGGTATGCCATCCCATTCCAGAATACGCTTATCAAATTTATTAACTTGATGGATAACCGGTATTTTCATTTTCAGGCCTGCTGTGGTTATCGTCCGTACCGGTTTACCAAATTTTGTGATAACAACCTGTTCGGTTTCATCGACCACAAAAAATATACCGCTAAATATTGAAATAATAACGAGAATTACAATCGCAATGAATAATCCGGCAAATTGTTGTGTTTTCATTTGTTTCCTCCCCCCTGGTTATTTAGCTGGAGAAGAGGCAGAATCCCCTTCATGTCTTCATCAACAATATATTTCTGTTGAATTTTGGGAAGTATGTCATTCATCGTTTCAATGTACATTCGTCGACGTGTAACATCTTTGGAACTGCGATAGGCCTGGTAGACCGCAATAAATTTATTTGCATCCCCCTGTGCCCGGTTCACCCGGTCGAGGGCATAGCCTTCGGCTTGTTTGATTGTTTTTTCCGCCTCGCCTTTTGCTTTTGGTATAACTTTATTATATGCCTCATACGCCTGGTTGAGAGCCTTTTCCATTTCCTGGCGTGAAGCGTTTACTTCATTAAACGATGGTTTCACCGGATCCGGTGGATTGACGTCCTGCAATTCCACATTTTCAACCGCAACGCCCATTTCATATTGATTAAAAATTTCCTGCATTTCCTCTTTTACTTGTTGGGCAATCTGGCGACGCTTCAGGATGATTACTTCATCGACACTATGATCACCAACGATTTTGCGCATAACCGCTTCGGAAACATCGCGGAATGTGTTGATGGGGCCTTCGCGTGGCGTCCCACGAACCTTGAATAAATAATTGGCCGGATCGGTAATTCTGTATTGCACAACCCAGGTTACAACTGCACAATTCAAATCGCCGGTCAGCATCAGTGATTCCTGTTCAAAACGACGACCTTTTTGGATTTCCGATTGAACGCCCGGACGTACTGTTCGATATCCAAACTCTACCGGGAAAATAAAATTGCTTCCCTTAAGTTTAATAATCGTGTCGATTCCAAATGGTAATTTAAAATGAAGTCCGGGATTAGCTGTGTTTAGATACTTTCCGAACCGTTTGATAACACCTATTTCATCAGTCTTAATTGTATAAAATGAAGAAAAAATAAAGATTGCCAGAATAACAATAATGGCGACCGAGATGATCGCCTGTTTATTAAACTGGGGGAGATGAAACTGATCATCTCCAAATTGAACTTTACCATCTTTTCCGACTTGCATGATTTCATGCCTCCTGTATTATGGATGTATTGTCAACTCCTTACGGAATGAAATTTCTAATGTTGCAATGTCTCCTTTTTGATTGAGTTGCAATCCTTAAAATAAAAACATAACATTTTTCGTAAGCAATCACAGGGCAGCTTTTCGACAGGACAGGATTGCAGGATGTGTCAGATTTACGAGATAATTATTATTTCGATCAATCAAATTTTGGCAATTACTTTAATAGCTACTATTCAGCCACCTGTCATTCCGGTTTTGATCTACTGTTTTTTTGTGAGAAATAGCGGAATCCAGTCGTAAATGCGCCGTGGCGTGCAGGAATGGCAACACGGGTGAATAGATACCTTTAATATTTTGTAAATCTAAAGTTCTTAATATATAATCTCGTGATCCCCATCGACAGTGAAATTCGTTTCATATTAAATTGAAATTTGTAATGAAAAATAAATCCTGTTCATCCTGAATATCATGTAATCCTGTCAATAATATCCTACTTTATTTAGAAGTCCCGTAAACGTTCACCAATTTATTTCATAGTTTATTATAGCAAATATTAAAAAAACAGCCTTAAATCTTCCGCCGTAATCTTGATACCGGAATCATCATTTGTTCACGGTATTTGGCAACGGTTCGTCGAGCAACCTGAAAGCCGTCGGTTTTGAGCATATCGGCAATGCGTTGGTCATTTAGCGGTTTCTGTGGATCTTCAGCGTCGATAATTTTCTTAATGCGATTGCGGATTTTCTTGTTGGAAACATCATCACCACCATCGCGTTTGATTTTTTCGGAGAAGAAATATTTCAACTCGAACACGCCATAATCGGTCTGTACATATTTTCCGCTGGTCACGCGGCTGACGGTTGAGATGTCCATGCCGATTTCATCAGCGATATCTTTCAGAATCATCGGTTTGATGTATTCTTTGCCGCGTTCGAAAAATTCGTTTTGACGCTCGATAATTGCTTCCATAACCTTAAGGATCGTGATGCGACGTTGGTGAATTGAATTAATAAGCCAACGCGCTGATTCCAGGCGTTGTTTAATATAATCTTTGGTCTCTTTCGTCGTTTTCTTTTTATCAAGTAATAATTGCTTGTACGAATGATTGATGCGAAGGTGGGGGACGTTCCAGTCGTTTAAAACCGGGCGGTATTCGCCATCTTCTTTGATGACTGCCAAATCCGGAATGATGTAATTCTGGTTCATGTTAATATAACCTTCACCCGGCTTGGGATTCAATTTTACGATTTCATCAAGAACGACTTTAAAATCGTCCAGGCTGATGTTCATTTTTTTGGTAATTCGTTCGAACCGTTTGTTTTTAAAATCATCGAAATGATCGCGCAATACTTCGATCGCTAACTGGTTTGGTTCTTCTTCCTCAAGTAGTTGAATGAGCAGACATTCCTGTAAATTGCGCGCACCAATGCCGACCGGATCAAATCGTTGCACGACTTGCAGCACCTTTTCAACATCATCCTCGGTAACATTGAAATTCTGAGCGATAATTTCCACATCCACCGAAAGATAGCCATCATCGCCAATATTCCAGATGATGTATTCGCCGATTGCCAGTTCCAGTTCTGATAATCGGGACATATGCATCTGACTTAGTAAATGTTCCGGCAGTGATGATTCGTACACATCGGGACGGTCGAATTCTTCAGCGCTGTTATCTTTTTGCGGCTTTATTTCATAGTTATTTTCATCGTTGAGAATTGTATCCCAGTCGACTTCCTGTTCTTCCTTTTCATCCCGAATAGCCTCAAGATCGACTTCTTCATCTTCATATTCAGAATCGTCTTCGCGCTCTTTCATCTCCATTTCCTGCTCGATTTCCTGTTCGAGCTCCTCTTCGAGGAATGGATTTTGTTCCAATTCGAGTTTGATGCGCTGTTCCAAACTTACCATTGGCAGTTGTAGCAGCGATGATAATAACACTTGTTGTGGCGACTGCTTCATGTGCAGTCCCATTTTTTGAGCTAAGCCGATGTTCATCATAAGATCGTCACTCCGTAATCAGTATTACCGATTTAACCTGAATTTTTCTCCCAAATACAGCTTACGTGTTTCCGGATCATTGGCCAAAAACTCCGATGTTCCGGTCTTCAACACAACCCCTTCATAAAGCAGGTACGCACGATCTGTAATGTTTAGCGTTTCGTGCACATTGTGATCGGTAATTAACACACCAATACCTTTTTCTTTTAAGCTGTGTACAATCTTTTGGATCTCTTCTACTGCAATGGGATCGATACCCGCGAAGGGTTCATCCAATAATATGAACTTGGGTTTGGTTACCAGCACCCGGGTAATTTCCGTACGCCGCCGTTCACCGCCGGACAATGTATATGCTTTACTTTTAGCAATATGGCTGATGTTCAATTCATCGAGTAATTCGCGCAATCTTTTTTCACGTTCAAATCGTGTGATTTTCATTGTTTCCAATATTGCGCGGATATTATCTTCAACCGACAGCTTACGGAAAATTGATGATTCCTGAGCCAGGTACCCTAAACCCATTTGCGCCCGTTTGTACATTGGCAGCTTGGTAATTTCCTGATCATCCAGGGTGATACGCCCCCGATTTGGTCGAATCATTCCGGTGATCATGTAGAAAGACGTTGTTTTGCCTGCGCCATTGGGCCCAAGCAGGCCGACAATTTCTCCCTGTTTTACTTCCAGACTGACATCATTGACGACGGTACGCTTCCGGTAAACCTTAACTATATGTTCGGCACGTAAAGTTGATTTCATGTGTACTTTTTTCTATTCCTGTGCAGGTACTTTATCCGGCGGATAATATTTCCCGTTCGATGTGCCCGGAGTACTTTCAAATATGATTTGCTGTATGTTATTATCCTTTAAGTGCATCGTGATGTTATCACCGATAACTTCATTTAAACCTTTGTATTCATCTTTTTCCACAACGTGATAATAGCTTGTGGCTCGCCCTTCCACTAAAACTGTTTTTAGCTTTCTACCTTCAAGGTCAAGCGTAATTTTTTCGCCTGTCAGTCGATTCATTAAACCTTTCGGGTCCAAAGTATCGACCGGAGAAATGACGGTCGCGTTTTTTGAAATGATCGCCTGTTTCAATTCCTGGCCAGTGAAGTAGAGTTCGACCTGTTCGCCGGTCAATTTATCATAACGCTGAACCATCACCGGTTGCTGCTGAAGAAGCGCATACTCATTATCCTTGTAAAATTCAGCCCGTTGGCAAGTGGCGAAACCATCTTTATGAATAATGCGGACGCTATCTGTTACAATTGCCTTATTACCGCTGCCAAGTACTTCCATTGTCAGTCCGAGTATTTTAAGCTCCTGAACACCGTTTGAATCAACTTTCGTCAGTACAGGATGGCCGGTGATGATTGCATATTTATCATCGCTGCGATACTCTACATGATCACCGGTTAGTTTTATCTCGCGTTCATCATCGGTGAGTACCACGTCTTTATCGGCAATTATTTTCTGATCATGTTGGTAATAAAAAATTTCATGCGCCGTTAGCGTATAAATCGAATCAACCATGGATACCCGGCCGATGGCGTGTGCGATCCGCTGAGTATCATCATAAATAATCTTGTCTGCTTTTAACGATTTTTCCGAATCGATATAGCGAACGTTTTTATCGAGAATCACTTCATCTTTATTCTGATACAGGCGAACGTGATCGCAAAACAGTTCAGCATCGGCCTGCCGCAAATGCACATTCCAGTTGAGAACGCGGACCGGGCCATCCGGAGTCATGGCGCTGGTGATGGAATCCGACCAGACAATTTCCAACTTGTCACCGGCAAAACCATTCGCTGCAATGCAGCAAAACCACATAAAAAGAACGAATCGACAATGTTTCATTTGCCATCCCCTTTGTGAGAAGATGACGATTTCTTTGATTTCCCATTTTTCAGATTCAAATTAACCTGTTTGCTGGTTTTCCCGCGGAATTCCTTCATCGTCCAATTATTCAGAGATTGATCTGACTCGAAACCAACGCCGTAAAATGTATCCTGTTCGGCTGTTGTAATTGTGACAAATTGATCGGTGACCACTTTTTCGATGCCGCTGTCCCACCACAACTTATCTGTATGTAATGTAATACCACTATCCGAAACAACTTCAACATTGCCGATTGCTTCAACGTTATTGTTATTTTCATCAAACCGGCCGCTGTCAGCAATAAGTTTTGACGTATGCTTGCCCTGGGTATCGTAAAAATCCACTGCAACAGTATCGCTGAACAGAGCAATTTTTTGAGCGTTGAAACGCTGCATGTAACCGTACTTAATTTTAGCGGACATCTGACCATTGGTCGTTGAAATAAGCGTTGAATTCCAAACTTCCTGATCGGGAATTTCTTTATGATCAGTAACCGTATATGTTTCTGCTTGTTGCTTCCGACATGAGCTGGCAAGCAGGCAGATGAAAATAAGTAGTGTCCAGTATTTATATTTGGAAAATTGAATCATTTTCTGAAATCCGATAATTCCAATTATAGTCATCCCGTTGTTCAGGAAGCACGTCTTCTTACTTACAAACCTGTAACCATTAACGCATATTAGGTTTTTATATCCGCTGGTTTTGTTTTCCAGCGTTCATGCATCCATACCCATTGAGTGGGGGAGTCGAGAATAAATTCTTCAAGCGCTTTGGAACACTGAAGGGTATTCTCATAAATATCACGATTCTCATCACCGGTGCGTATTAATGGCAATTCCGGTTTAATATTAACCACATGCGTGTTATCCCGTTTTATATGGATCGCCATCGGGACGATCGATGCATTGGTTTTGAGCGCTAATATAATTGGCCCCACTGGTGTATAAGCATCGATGCCGAGGAAATCAACAAAAATACCATCATTCTTACGAGAGTCCTGATCAATTAAAATTCCGATGACTCCATTGCGTTTCAGCGTCCGAAGAATCTCACGAGTGGCGCGCCCCCTTGCAATGTAACCTGCCCCCGAAGCCATCCGGTTTTTCACAACCATTTCATCCAATCGCGGATCATAAATCGGAGCACCAATGACGTACAGCGGATAACCTTTAAATGCCAAATAAGCACCGAATAACTCCCAATTGCCAATATGCCCGGTAATTGCCAGTACTCCATTACCTTTAGCCATCGCTGCATCGAGATGTTCAAGTCCGTTAGCTGTGACAAAGCCGTCAATAATGGTCGAATTCATCGTACCAATACGAAACGCATCGACCATATTTCGTCCCAAATTCCGGAACACCAATTTTGCAATTTTCTCTATTTTTTGATGAGAATGGCTTTCGCCGAGCACCTGCGTCAGGTGGGTAATTGTTTTTCGCCGTTCTCCCGGTGTTACGAAATACGCCAGTGTTCCAAGAGTGGTAAAAATGCGAAAAGCAGTATCACGCTGAATTCGATTGATGAATCGAAATACAAATGATACAATGACAAAGATCAGGTCGTTTTTTAACTTCTTTCTAAGGCGCCGGAACGATGACATTAATAGATACCTGCCTCGAGCAAATCATGAAGATGAACAATTCCGATTGGGGAATTCGTTGCATTTACAATCACAATCTGCATGATGCTAAATTCGGTTAACAGTTTATATGCATTGTATGCGAAATCGCCTTCGTGCATGGTACGGGGATTTCGATTCATTATATCTACAGCTTTGAGCGCCCAGATATCTTTTTTATCTTCCAGTAAACGCCTGATGTCACCATCGGTAATCAGGCCCACTAATGTTTTACTATCATCAATAACGCAGGTTGATCCGAAACGCTTGGACGTCATCTCCAGGATCACATTTTCGAACGTTGTTGTTTCATGAACAATTGGCAATCGATCGCCGGTAAACATCACATCATCAATCGGTGTTAATTTTTTTCCGAGATTTCCACCGGGATGGAGTTTCGCAAAATCCTTCTCCCGGAAGTGACGCCTTTCGAGTAACGCGACTGCGAGTGCATCCCCCATGGCCAATGCCGCGGTTGTGCTTGATGTCGGCGCAAGGTTGTTCGGACATGCCTCTTCATCAACAGAAACATTCAACACAATATCGCTACGTTCAGCCATGCGTGAGCGGGGATTCCCGGTCATCGCAATAATCTTGACACCCAACCGTTTAAGAATTGGCAAAATGGTGTTTATTTCATGAGTATCACCACTTTTGGAAATAATGATCACCACATCATTTTTATGAACAATCCCTAAATCGCCATGAATACTTTCTGCCGGATGTAGAAAGAACGCTGCTGTTCCGGTACTGGTGAGTGTCGCCGCAATTTTCTTCCCAATGATACCCGATTTGCCCATGCCTGAAATGACGACGCGACCGGTCGATTTATAAATAACATTGACCGCATCAGCGAACGATTCATCAATTTTGTCAAGTAATCCATAAACGGCATCCGCTTCTTTGCGAATCACGCGCTTCCCGATTTCAATGCATTCGCTGGTCGTCATAATCCGTGATGGTTTTTAAAAGATCATTCCATTTATGCTGCGCTTTTAATATCATATCAATTACTTCCCGAACTGCACCATGCCCACCTTTTGCCTGCGTAACATAATCGACATGCTGTTTTACTTCGTCGCGAGCATTTGCAACGGCAACACTAAATCCTACGCGCTGTAACAGCGGCATGTCAAAAAGATCGTCCCCGATATAAGCGATTTTACCTGGTGTTAGTTCAAGGCGTAATAATATGTCTGCAAATGGCTCTAGTTTATTGAAATATCCTTGATGAACTTCGGAAATGCCAAGGTCACGGGCACGAAAAGCTACGATTTCCGATTGACGTCCGGTAATAATTCCAACATTAATGCCATTCTCAATGGCCATGCGAATTCCAAAACCATCCTGTGCGTTAAATGTTTTGAACATTTCGCCGGCAGAACCAACAACAATACTGCCATCAGTTAGTACACCATCTACATCTAGCAGCAGCATTTCAATATAGCACAATTTATTGTTTAAATCCATCAATTTATCAACTAAAATTTTTCATTGCATGTTGAATTTCCATGAGCTGTTTTAGCAATTCTTCAAGCCGTTGAAGCGGTAACATATTCGCTGCATCACAAAGCGCCTCTTCCACACAGGGATGTGTTTCCAGAAATATCGCATCACATCCCGCGGCAATTGCGGCGCGTGTCATTGGGAAAATAAATTGTGGCTGTCCCCCGGATTTATTGCCAGCGCCACCTGGCAATTGCAAGCTGTGGGTACCGTCGAATACAACGGGGTAGCCTAAATTCCGTATGATGGTCAATGATCGAAAATCGACGACCAGATTGTGATAACCAAATGTTGTGCCTCGTTCAGTCAGCATAATCTTCATATTGCCGGTGGATTCCGCCTTCTTGGCAATGCTGTCCATGTCTTCCGGCGCCATGAATTGGCCCTTTTTAATGTTCACGACTTTTTCGGTTTTGGCTGCTGCAACAACAATATCTGTCTGGCGGCAAAGAAACGCTGGTATTTGAATCACATCGGCAACATCAGCAATCGCGTCAGCTTCGCTGGCATTGTGGATGTCTGTTAAAATCGGCACATCGAATGTGGTCTTCACTTTTTCGAGACTTTTCAGTCCGGCATCCAGGCCGGGGCCGGTAAACGATGTGACACTCTGGCGATTCGCCTTCAAAAACGAAGATTTGAAAATATATGGAATCTTCAAATCATCCGTTAATTTTTTGATTGTTTCAGCGGTTTCCATAATAAGTGATTCGGATTCAATCACACATGGCCCGGCAATCAAGGCAAATGGCTGTCCCTGACCGATTTTTATGTGATTAATTTCAACTATTCGCATTGGTATTCTTTTGTTTAAATTTGAGCGCTGCTGCAACAAATTCCCTGAATAATGGATGAACTTCAAGCACGCGCGATTGTAATTCGGGATGAAACTGGCCGCCGACAAACCAGGGATGTTCCGGCAGCTCAATCATTTCCACGAGATCGAGTTCGGGATTAATGCCGCTTAATATCATACCGCGCGATTCCAATAGCTCGCGATAATCATTATTAACTTCAAACCGGTGACGATGTCGTTCCATAATTTCGGTTTTGCCGTAAATTTTATGTGCCAGTGTTCCTTCGGTTATTTTGCACATCGATGAACCCAATCGCATGGTGCCGCCTTTGGACTTGACTCGTTTTTGCTGTTCCATCAAATCGATGACGGGATAGGGAGTCTCCGAATTAAATTCCATACTGTTGGCATTTTCCAATTTGCAGATGTTACGGGCGAATTCAATTACTGCGCACTGAAGTCCCAAACAAATTCCGAAAAACGGAATTTTGTTCTCACGTGCGTATGAGACAGCGTTGATTTTCCCCTCTATCCCACGATCACCAAATCCACCAGGGATGAGCAGGCCAGCAACATCACTAAGATATTCGCTGGGGTGTTGTTTTTCAAGGATTTCAGAAGAAATCCATTTCAATTTAACTTTTGCATCGTTCGAAACACCTGCGTGAACAAACGATTCGATAATACTTTTATATGAGTCCTGCAAGTCGACATATTTGCCACACATCGCGATTGTTACTTCGTGCTGCGGATTGCGAAGTTTTTCAATAACTTTATTCCATTTGGCTAATTTGGGCTGACCACATTTGAGATTGAGCCGTTCTACAACCAGATCGTCAAGTTTTTGAGCGTTAAAATACAATGGGACTTCGTATATAGAACTGACATCAGCAGCGCTAATTACACTGTCGATAGGGACATTACAAAACAACGCTATTTTAGCTTTTAAATCTTCCGGCAACGCTCGCTCGGTGCGGCAGAGCAAGATGTCGGGCTGAATACCGATTTCCCGCAATCGCATGACTGAATGTTGCGTCGGCTTTGTTTTTAATTCGCCAGCAGAAGCAATGTAAGGAACGAGGGTTAAATGAATATTAAGCACATTGTCTTTGCCAATATCCAGCCGATATTGACGAATTGCTTCAAGGAAGGGGAGGCTTTCAATGTCGCCGACTGTGCCACCGACTTCCGTAATCACGACATCAAGATCTGGCTCACTGAGCGCAACAGCCGAAATATGGCGCTTAATTTCGTCGGTGATGTGTGGGATGACCTGTACGGTCTTTCCGAGATAGTCGCCACGACGTTCACGTGTAATAACTTCAAAGTAAATTTGGCCGGTGGTAGTGTTGTTGAGTTGACTTGTACTTTTATTGAGGAAGCGTTCGTAGTGACCAAGATCGAGGTCCGTTTCCGCACCATCCTCGGTCACGTAAACTTCGCCATGCTGGAATGGACTCATCGTGCCGGGGTCGACATTGATATATGGATCCATTTTCATGATCGTCACTTTTAATCCGCGCGATTGCAGTAACATTCCTAGCGATGCTGATGCAATGCCTTTACCAAGTGATGAAACAACCCCACCTGTAACAAATATGTGCTTTACTTTATGATTATTTTCCAATCTCGTTTTCCTTCAGCTTGTAGATGAGTGTCTGTAAATCGTCGGGAGTATCAATCCCTTCAGGGGCGTGCTCCACAATAGCAACTTTTATTCGATAACCATTTTCAATCGCGCGTAGCTGTTCGAGCTTTTCCGCGCGCTCCAGCGGTGTTTCCGGTAATGAAATATAAATCGGTAAAAATGAATTCCGATAGACATATAATCCAATATGACGATAATAACGATGATGGTTTAACCATTCATTCGTTGATGCAACATCCCGAATAAAAGGAATCGGTGAACGCGAAAAGTATATCGCCTGCTGCTGTTGATCGAGAATAACTTTCGGTAAATTTTTATTTACTAGTTCATCGATCGTATCAATCGGCTTTACAAGCGTTCCCATTTGTGCGGATGAATCTTGAATCAATAATGATACTGCGGCATCAATGGCATCTGGATCAATGAAAGGCTCATCACCCTGTACGTTGACGACAATGTCATAATTAAACTTGCTGGCAACCGCGGCCACCCGTTCAGTCCCGTTTCGTAAATCCGATGAAGTCATTTCAACTTCACCGCCAAATTGCTCCACTGTATCGAATATTCGCTGGTCATCTGTTGCGACAATAACATGATCCAGGGTACGCGCCTTTTCCGCCTGTTCGTAAACTCGCTGAATCATTGGTTTACCCAAAATCTCCACGAGCGGTTTCCCCGGAAAACGCGTGGATGCATAACGGGCTGGAATAACGGCAAGCACCTTGTTATTAGTCATTGGAAATGACCTTGGGTACGCTGAAATATCCGCGTTTTGATACCGGCGCATTACTTAAAGCAATATCCTGCGGTAAAGATTCCCGGACTTCATCCGGTCGCATTCGGTTTGTAATATCCAGAACATGCGAAAGAGGCGCCACATCGTCCGTATTCAGTTCAGATAGTTTCTCAAAGTATGAAATGATCGATGACATTTGCTGGCGAAGCTGATCGATTTCGTCGTCATCGAATTTCAACTTGGCTAACTGCGCGACATTTTCCACATCGCTGCGCGTAATTTCCATAATTCGCTTCCAAATCCATTAGTCGGTATTAAAAACAGTCTAAAATATAAAATAATTGAATGACATTGTCAAGACTAAACTTAACTAATTTGGCATAATTTTTGAACCAATGTGTTTCATTTCAATTTGGTCAAAAATTGATCACTATTTGATGAAGTTTACGTAACTATGTAACTGTTAATTGGTCAAAATCTTGGGGGAAATTGGAAATGAACTTTTTTTGACGCATAACGTCTAATCTCTAATATCTGTTGTCCGGGGGAATTTAATTTAAAATTGATGAGTAAACAGGTGAATTTATCTTACCTTGGTTTGGCGTTGCGAGCCCGCAAATTAACGATAGGTCGATATGCAACAATTAATGGCTGTAAACGAAAACAGGTAAAACTGATCCTTTTTGCTCGGGATGCATCGGATAAATTGCAAAATGAAATTGGAATATTTAGTGTGCCGATGCAAATAGTGAATGATGCAAACAAAATTATGTTAGGAAAGATGATCAATCGCCATGAGGTCGCTGTAATTGGCATTTGTGATGATCATTTTGTAAAAGCAATTTTACAAAAATAAAGAAAAATTCCCATGGAATACGACTTGGCCAAAGCATCAGCGATCGCACATTCCAATATTGCGCTTATAAAATATTGGGGACGATCCGCGAAATTTCCGCCCGAATTAAATATGCCGTTGAATGACACTATTAGTATGACGAAACGGGGTGTCACTCACGACACTGCATTAACGACACACACAACAATTGAATTTTCACCCCATCTGGATTACGATGAGGCAGTAATTAATGATGAGCCAGCGGACGAACGTACGATGGATAGAATCTGCTTCATTATCAATGCCCTGCGAAAACAGGTCAAAATGGACTGGAGTTTTTTCTTACGGAGTTATAATGATTTCCCTACCCAGGCAGGACTTGCTTCATCAGCCTCCGGATTTGCTGCACTGACGCTTGCAGCGACTGAAGCCTTACAGTTGAATGTTTCCAAACAAGCATTGAGCAGAATTGCCCGACTCGGTTCCGGTTCAGCGTGCCGTTCGATTCATGGGGGGATTGTATTTGCCCATCGCGGAGAAAGTCATGAAACGGCATTTGCGGAGCAACTTTGTGCACCGGATGATTTTGATATTGCGGCGGTCATTGCGGTAGTTGATCAACATCCCAAAAAGATTACGTCGGATGTTGGCCACGATCTGGCGAAAACAAGTCTGTTTAATGATGTTCGGATTGAACAGTCGCAAATCCATGCCATTCGCATTAAACGAGCCGTTCTTGGTAAGGATTTTGCAACTGTCGGCCAGGTCGCTGAATTAAACTGTTTAATGATGCACGCCGTGATGATGACATCCTCCGAATCGCTACTGTATTGGCAGCCGGCAACCCTTGCTGTCATCCATCGGATTCATGCACTCCGGGAAGAGGGGATCGAATGTTACTTTACAATCGATGCCGGACCGAATGTCCACTGCTTGTGCCAGTACAACGACATCGAACGCGTGCAACAAGCCATTCAGGATGTAAAGGGCGTATTGAAAACGTTTGTTGCAATTCCCGGTGGTGATGCTTATATTACTGAAGCCCATCTGTTTTAATTGACTTTATAACTATTACTTGTGAAGGGGGTATGAATGAATGATCTGGTTATCCTTGTTGATGAAAAGGATAATAACGTCGGCAAGCAGGAAAAAATGAAAGCACACGAAGATGCACAACTCCACCGTGCATTTTCCATTTTTGTTTATAATAGTACCGGCGATATGTTACTACAGCAACGCGCCGACGAGAAATATCATTCCGGTGGATTATGGACGAATACATGCTGCAGCCATCCACGGCCTGATGAATCTGTTGAACAGGCAGCGCATCGACGCTTACAGGAAGAGATGGGATTTGATACACAATTAGAAGAAAAATTTACGTTTATCTATAAAGCGGCTCTCGACCATGAGCTGACTGAGCATGAACTGGATCATGTGCTTGTCGGATTCTATGACGGAGAGATTCACATTAATAAAAACGAAGCCAAATCCTACCGTTGGGTAAATACTGATTGGTTGATGGAAGACATCGAACAACACCCGGAACGCTATACAGTCTGGTTTAAAATTGCATTTGCCGAATTATTAAAACGAGATAAAAAAAGTCAAAATCAGACTTGATTTATCTATCAATACTGTGACATAAGAATTCGTAAGTATTATATCGCGTCTTGTCGCATTATATCAGACGTTTCAATTTATAATCCATTCATTTTAAAACTTATAACTCTTTGTGAATAATTGAGGAGAAAAGGGTGAAGCTGTTCAATTATTATACTGCAAAACGGGAACCCCGAATAGGTATTAATCTTGATGAAAAAATCTATAACTTTTCACAACTGTGGGAATTTTACAAAGACATAAAAGGTTTTCATCAATCACCACAATTGTATTTTCTGCAAATGATGATCGAACTTGACGTATTTAATCAGGCAGATATTCAGGAAGTTATTTCTACGGTCAAAGAATTTCGCACACTGGATGATATTCTAATAGACGAGAAAATCACCTACGATGTACCGATTGCCCGTCCGCAAAAAATTCTTTGCATTGGTCGCAATTATAGCGAACATGCCAAAGAGTTAGGCAACGAAGCGCCCAGCGAACCGATCTTCTTCGCCAAAATGCCATCTTCGATGTTACCGCATGAAGGCACCATCATGATACCGCATAATGTCGGTCGGGTGGATCATGAAATTGAATTGGCCGTGATCATCGGAAAGACGACTAAACACGTACCTGTCATACAGGCACACGAAATGATTGCCGGCTACACAATTGTCAACGACGTAACCGCACGCGCCATGCAAAAAGGTGACATCGAACGAAAACAACCGTGGTTACGATCAAAAAGTTTTGATACCTTTTGCCCGATTGGACCGTACCTGATTCCGGCAGAGGTCATCGGCAATCCACAAAATCTGCAATTGACATTGCGCGTTAATGGGGAAATTCGACAACAATCGAACACGGCGAACATGATTTTCCCGGTTGATGAATTGATTGCGTATATTTCACGACATATGACATTATTGCCGGGCGATATTATTGCCACCGGCACACCGGAAGGGATTTCTCCAATCCAATCCGGGGATCAGGTTACCGCTGAAGTTGAATCAATCGGAACGCTTATTAATTCGGTTCATTAAAATGACAATTGAGTATGGATTATCAACATCATGGTGTTCGTCTCGTCATCACGATGGCAACGCACTGCTGGAAGAACTGCTTGCGACTGAAATTCCGGCGTTCGAACTCGACTATCGAATAACCGCTGATATGGCGCCAGTAATTGTAAAGGGTATATTGAAGCACAACCGAAATGTATTGAGCCTGCATCATCCGTTTCCACATCCCGAAATATTAGATCCATCGAAAGTAAGTGGTGATGCGATTTTATTGTCATCCCTTGATGAAACCGAGCGGGTGCTGGGCGTCAAATATGCGATTAGAACGATCCAGCGAGCCCATGATCTTGAAGCGAACGCAGTTGTGTTTCATCTTGGCCATGTCAATGTTAATAGTGATCAGAATGATTGGCTGGACCAATACGATCGCGATCAGATGAATTCGGATGCTAGCAAACAATTCATCGAAAAAAGGCAGCAAGAACGGCATTCAAATCAGCCGCCGCATTTTGATGCTGTGCTCAAAAGTCTCGACGCCATTCATGAAGAAGCAATTCGACTCAACATCCGTATGGGAATTGAAAATCGTTATTTCCCGGACCAAATACCCAATCATAAAGAGATAGGCCTGATCCTTGACGAATTCGAAGGCGGGAACATCGGCTATTGGCACGATTGTGGACATGCACAAGCATCCGAAGCGTTTGGACTAGATAAGCATGTACATTATTTGGAAGCATATGGCGCATATCTGGTGGGTACACATTTACACGATTGCCTCGGGTATAACGATCACAAACCACCGGGACAAGGAACCATTGATTATAAAATGATTCAGTCATACCTTAAAAAAGACACAATCCGAATTTTGGAAGTCCATCACGCAACACTCGATGAATTGTATGATGGAATAAATGTTCTTACAGCACGGGGGATAGTATAAGGTTCAGCATCGAAACAGGGAGAATTCATTCATGAACCACATCAGGAAAATGTGTGTCGTGTGGGGTATACTTGTTTTTTATTGTATTTACGGAACTACATTGGGAGCCGCGCAAACCGATTCAACCGTGGTGGAAGATTCTACGACTACGGCTGCCGATACATCAGTGGTTGTCAATGTCGACTCATCTGCGATAACAGCACCTGATTCATCGTTATTCGTCCAGCCGGAAACGGAATTCTTTACTGCAGATACCGCTGCTGTTATGAAAATGAAAATTAGTTATCTGCAATATCCGCCTCGTTTCGTTATTAATAATAATGATGATTATTGCAAGAGCGCTGATGTGACGCTAACGGTTGATTCGCCGCATGCACTATTCATAAAAATTAGTAATGATGAAAATTTCAAAGATGCCGAATGGGGAGATGCGCTTACCGAATATAAATGGAAACTGGAACCCGGGGATGGCGATAAAGAAGTATACTTGAAAGCGTATTACCCCGATTCCACCGAATCTATCACCGTCAGTGATGACATAAAATTGGTTGAGCACGCCCCCGTACCGTTATTTGATGTTATTCCAGATTCCGGGATCGCCGGAGAAACCGAGTTCATCGTGGATGCAACCAGAAGTGAACATCCGTATGAAATTTTCTTCCGTTGGGATTGGGAAAATGATGGCCGGTACGATACTTACTGGTCACTGTCGCGCAAAGAGAAACATGTCTACAGCGAAGGTGGTGGAGTAAAGACAATCACATTGGAAGTGAAGGATACTGCAGGTTGGCGCGTCGTCACATCGAAGGATATTCTTGTGTATTCTCGCCCGAAAGCCAGTTTTGAAGTCATTCAAAAATTTGAAAATCCGTATGAAATTACACTTGATGCAACAGCCAGTACCGATTTCGAAGATGGGGGAGACATCATGTTACGCTGGACTTTTTCCGGCGATTCATTGATGAACACTGATTGGACGTTCGATAAGCTAATCACCAGAAACATGAGCGATTTTCAGGAAATGAAAGTAGTGCTTGAAGTTAAAGACTCTGATGGGATTACGAACCGATTCGAGCGTGTTATCGAGAATCTTTTCCGGGATATGGTATTTATACCAGCCAGTGATTTTATGATGGGCAGTGAAGCGTTTGAAATGGATGAGAGTCCAAGGCACAATGTATTTATCGATGAGTATTGGATCGACAAATATCCAGTCACGAATAAACAATTTGCAGCTTTTCTTAATGCAACCCAGCCAGCGCAAGCTGTTGCGCTAATTGATTTGGCAAGCAGCGATACAAAAATAATGCGATCCGATTCGACATATTTTGTCCAACCTGGTTATGAAGAGTTCCCGGTCGTCCAGGTTACCTGGTATGGAGCAAATCAGTTTGTGGAATACCATAATAAAAAATTACCAACGGAAGCTGAGTGGGAGAAAGCTGCCCGCGGCTCCGATGGACGGCTTTACCCCTGGGGAGAGAAACTTCTGCCTGAACGGGCGAATTATTGGGACAGTGGCGATCCGTTTGATAACAATCCCACACCGGTTGGTTTCTACAATGGACGTATTTATGACGATTATCAGACAGTTGATAGCCCAAGTCCGTTTGGTGTTTACGATTTGGTTGGAAATGTACGTGAATGGTGTTCAGATTGGTATGAATGGAATTATTACAGCAACTCGCCCCTGAAAAATCCAACCGGACCTAAAAATGGGACGGAGCGGATTGCCCGAGGCGGCGGATATCTGTTTCATGCAGATAAATTGCGGGCAACATTCCGTTCATCGTTCAGTCCGGAAACATCAAACAGTTACACAGGATTTCGTTGTGTGATACGACCAAATAGATAGCCAGAAGATCCAAAACAAGTTTTCTAATTATTAAAATCACATGAATATTGGATGCGTACAATTTGCCCCATTCTGGGGAAATAAAGCTCGAAACAGGAATGCTGTGCGTGACTTGATTGGTACAAAGCAAGCTGATCTGTGGGTCTTACCAGAATTATTCAATTCAGGATACCTGTTTACTCATGTCGATGAAGTTAAAGCTTTGGCCGAGCCGATTCCCGATGGTGAAACTGCACAGTTTTTAATTGACTTTGCCCGAACTCATCACACATCCGTCATTGCCGGAATGGCGGAAAGATATGAAGATCGACTGTATAATTCATCAATCATGGTGGATACAAGCGGCCTTGTTTCTGTCTACAGGAAAATTCACCTTTTCGACCGCGAGAAACTGTGGTTTTCGCCAGGGGATCAATCGTTTCATGTCTCATCCCTTGGCGCAGCCTCAGTTGGTATGATGATCTGTTTTGACTGGTTTTTCCCTGAATCCGCTCGATCGCTCGCGCTGCAGGGCGCTGACATAATTGCTCATCCGGCAAATCTGGTGCTGCCGTTTTGCCAAAATGCCATGGTCACCCGCTGCCTGGAAAATCGTGTTTTTGCAGTCACTACCAATCGCATCGGTACGGAACATCGTGATGGCATGACACTGACATTCACCGGGAAAAGTCAAATTACGTCCCCCAATGGCACTATACTATTTCAGGCTGATGACAATAATGAGATTGCCTATAGCTGTAAAATTGATCTCACATACGCACGCAATAAAAACGTCACCGGCAGCAACCATTTGTTTGACGACCGACGACCAGAGATGTACAGGCTTTCATGAATCCATCAGTGACTTATTTCAGGCGATTTCCTGTCGATTTTACCCGTGCCATTGGCGAAGATTTCACCGAGTATGAATTCAATAGCAAACATGTTCCAATGGTACGGTATTACCGCTCTCCGGATTATCAACACAATCCCGTGGCAGTCAGTCAGTTTGCACTGCATCATTACAACGAATTCATCGATCACCAAAGCGAGCAATCCCGACAGCTTTTTCTGAATCAATCTGAGTGGCTGTTGAATAATGCCCATGAATGGCCGCATGATGCGCTGGTTTGGTGGTATCCGTTTGATATTCCTTATTATGGAATCACAAAACCGTGGATTTCAGGAATGGCACAGGGGGAGGCGCTTGCAGTGCTTGTCCGGGCGCATCAGTTAACAGGTAACGATGCATATTTACAAACAGCCGAACGAGCATTCAACGTGTTCCAGTATCAAACTAACGATAATGGAGTGTTGGCGCACTTCAATAATGGTAACGTAGTGATTGAAGAATATCCATCCCAAACGCCTTCTTGTGTTCTTAACGGATTTTTGTTTGCATTGCTTGGTATTCAGGATTATATTACCTACTGCAACAGGCAGGTTGCAGCGACATTATTTGATGAATGTATCGACAGTTTGCATTCCAATTTAGCTGCTTATGACGCCGGCTATTGGTCATTTTATGAAATGCGCACCCCATTAAGATTGGCTTCTTTATCATATCATCGGCTTCACATCTTGCAACTTCGGGCACTAGGACAAATTGCAGATGATGCCTGGTTACTTGCAACTGCTCGTAAATGGGAATCGTATTTAAAAAGCCCGATATGCCGACTGAGATGGGCGTTCTCAAAAACCATATTTAAAATCATTCATGAAAAAAAATTAGCGCATCAATTATTTAAGAAAAAGTTTATTGTTGCAGTCAATCAAAAATCCGGTGAAGAAAATGAAAGTATTAATTAAATATATTCGCATCTTTTTATCACCAGTATTTTACAAACAGATAATCACAGCATTTCGCCTTTTTATTCATGGAAATGTCTTTGGTATTATGTCACTTGGGGGAAGAGGCGAAGGCGTTGTAATTCTGCCCTCTGCTAAATTAGCGAACGCCCACAATATTATTTTAGGAAATCACACCACTGTAAATCGATCCGTTTACCTGTGGGCTGGTAGAAACTCTAAAATTATCATTGGCGATTACAGCGGCATTTCTCCCTGTGCATTCATTATTTCCAGTAATCACGGCATAAAAGCAAATCAGCATTTTAAGGATCAGGAGCATAATGAAGCGGATGTTGTTATTGGTAAAGATGTGTGGATTGGAGCGTATGCTGTCATTTTACCGGGAGTTCATATCGGAGATGGGGCAATCATTGCGGCCGGATCAGTTGTAACCAAAGATGTAGCACCATACACAATAGCTGGCGGCGTCCCAGCGCGCAAAATTGCCGATCGAACATAGATTATTGACATGTTTATAGTTTTTGCAAATGTTCGTTTCGATTTGATCAGAGAACGTATGTTAAGCTTGCCGTCTCGCACCGGCGTACCGTTCCGATGCATCGGAACACGAACGGTGTTGAAGCATACATTTATGGTTAAGATGATGACGATGGCGTCTACTTTTAAAAAGCCAATTATGACAAACTGATGGCATAAAAGGGCTCTGCTTTTTAGCCGGATTTTTTATTTTTTTGAATTCGAAATCGAAATTTATTGGAAAACCTTGCACTGCATTATTACTGACAAATCCGAAGGAACAGATAGTATCATCATAAGTATAATCTTTAAAATTAAATGCATCAATTTGATACAATAATATTATGAACACACTCAAAGCCAAGTTTTTTCTGTTAACCATCCTATCAATTTTGTTCGCATCCGGAAGTTATGCTCAGACCGATCAATTTCATTGGAAAATTGGAGAAGAATTTTCTTATAAAGTAAATTGGTCATTTATACGCCTGGGTACGATAACAATTGAAGTTCATGATACGTTGAGGATCAATAACAATTTCGTCTATCATATTCAATTACATATCGATTCAAATCCGGTTCTGTTTTGGGTAAATATGCATAGCGTTTATAATAGTTATATTGATGAACAATTCCGTGTATTTCTGTTTATGTCGAATGAAGATATTGATAATGTGAAATACTTTGCCGAGTACAAGTTTGACTACGATAAGAATCTGCTTAATATTAACATGACAAGTATCAAAGATCCCAGTCAGGTAATTGTCCGCAGTGAGCCGATAAATGAAACGTTGTTTGACGGTGCCGCCATAATTTATTATGCACGAACCAATATTGAGTATGCGCATGATGACACAGTTACGGCCTTTTTTGAAGGCGAACGGGGACCTGTCTCCATGCATTTTAAGGGAGCAAATAAGAAAATTCACGTTGACGCGCTCCAAAAATCGTTGCCAACATATTATGTAGAAGGTATTATTGGATTAAAAGCAGTCGCCGGTTTAACTGGACCTTTCAAGGGTTGGTTTGCAACAGACGACCAACGTCCACCATTAAAAGCTGAGCTAAAGGTTTTTGTCGGCCATGTTTCGCTGGAACTGGAAAATTGGCAGAATTGGTGTTATCCCAGTCCGATACACCAGTAGTCAATTTTCAAATTATGGCTGCATGCACACACATCGACATTTTAATACGCATTATTGCTTATCTTTCATATTTTTCAAATCATAACATTACAACCGAACTGTACCACGTTTCATTTGTTGCCGAAACAAGTATCTGCTATAAACTCTTATATTTTAGTCCATACCTTTCTTGTTGTTGATATTTCCAACATTTGTTTTTTTCCGCATTCATGATATAACTTCCAGAGAATTTCTGTTCACGTATCCCATTCTGAAAGCTACAGGCAGAAAGCTTCTTCCAGCTAATAACTAATGTGCAAAGTATAATTAAGATTGTGTCACAAATCGCCGATAAAAAAGATGTACATTTGGAGTAAAAGGCGTCGTGTATGAGTACAAATAATATTAAAGAAGAACAAATCGAGTTTCTGCTTGATAGTAGCGACTATACGCTTATTGATGTAAATATCCGGCTGAATGAATTAATCGAAAACATTTCTACCAGGAAGAAACAAATCGAAGATTTCAACCGAACGCTTATTCAACAGCTTCAATATCAAAACTCTGAAATTTCCTGGCGAAATTATGCCCTTGACAGGATCGATAATGCCGTTGTTCTTATTAATCGTAATCGAACCATTATTTACCAAAATAAAGCTGCCGAGCGCCTGTTTAATCGGAAAAATGGTGAAAAAATACAAAAAAAATATATAGGATCACATTTGGATTTGGCCAAATGGAGCGGAAAAGATTATTCAGAAGAAGTACTATTGGAGGATAATAATCGGGATTATAAAATTTTGCTTCAAGCCATGCCGCCGGATCATTTGATTGTAATTGGAACAGAACAACCGCTGAATGATGCTCAAGCGTCCAATGAAATAACAAATGATCAGAAATCCAATCCAACCAATGAAAGCATGAATACAAAAAAACAGAACATAGATAATGTCATATTGCACATCGATGATGATAAAAATATTTTAGATATCGTTCGGCTTATGCTACGGAATCATGAATTTCGACTTATCAATACAATAGATGGTACAAAGGCCATGGAACTGACGCTTCAATATCGACCGAAATTAATATTGCTTGATATAATGATGCCGGAGATTAATGGTTTTGAATTAATTCAAAAATTTAAATCAACACCCAAAACAAAAGATATTCCCATTGTTATCCTTTCCGTTTCAGACTCTGCAGATCGATGTCTTGAACTTGGGGCAGATAAATATCTGACGAAGCCAATTGAAGAAGCACAGTTGATTGAAACAATTTATGCACTGATTACATCATCAAAATAGGATTTGCTTTTGCCGCCAACAGACTGTAATAATATGGATATTAAAGCAGTTTTTTTTAGAAAAAAACTGGATCGGTTATGTCTGCAATTTACCGAGATGACCCAATTACCATTGGTTATTTCCAATTGTAAGAAGGAACCAATATTTGCCAGTTGTCAATTCCAGCCTGACGCACTTAATTTATCAAGTGAAATACTAGTAAATGGCGAATGCGTCGGTTTTATGTCAGCGGACGGTGACGATCACCAAAAAATAGCATTTGATTACATTCTTGCACAGATTGAAGATGTTCTAAATAACGAATTCACAACAAGAGATTTGGTCAAAACAACCGCTAATTTCTGGAAAGAACTAAATTTTTTATATAATGTAATGTACGACATCGGTTCAATTCTGAATGTTCAGGAAATATGTGAAATCATAAATCTTAAAATCGTCAAAGTGGTGAGCGTTGTAAATGCTCAGATTCTTCTTCTGGATGAATGTGGTGATTTGACACCAATTTCAACGATTGGCGATGTATCGACTACATGCCTCGATAAATGGGTTTTTGAAAATGGAGCATCACTGTTACTAAACGACATTGACAGTATTCCTCCCGATGTACACATTCAGAATCCCAACCAACTTCAATCGATCGAGTTTCCGATATTAGCTGTACCGATTAAAGTACGTGGCGATAAATTTGGTGTTTTGAAAGTTTCGAAAAAATTTCGTGGTAATATTTTCAGTACCGATGATCTTAAGTTGATGAATTCAATTAGCTATCAGATTGGTCTGGCAGTACACAATATTTATATGATCAATCGAATTCGTGTGACAGAAAAAATAGAAAAGGAGATGGAGCTTGCATCACGAATCCAAAAAGAATTACTGCCCAAGCAAGTCCCCAAAATTCCTGATCTGACAATCGCCGGCCGATGTATTTCCGCCAATGCCGTGGGAGGCGATTATTTTGATTTCTTTCAACATAAACATTTCTATAATTTTGTGTTGGCTGATGTTTCAGGACATGGGGTATCGGCTGCGTTGTTTATGAGTACAGTCCGAAGTTCGCTCCGCGGTTTATTTTCTGATGATCTTTCTCTTGAAGAAGTTGCTGCCAGAATGAATAATTTTATAGTAAGTGATTCAGGAACAAGTGGAATGTTTGTGACGCTTTTCTATATTCGATATTATTGGGAAAGTCATAAATTGCAATATATTAATAGTGGACAAACACCACCGATTCTTTATCGGGCAAAAAATAAACTCCTTTTGCGTCTGGAAACTGGAGGAAGTCCGGCAGGCTTTTTCGAAAATATGCAATTTGAAGTGAAGGAAGAGACGCTTGAACCTGGAGATGTCCTGGTGATTTACACGGATGGATTTATTGAAGCCGTAAATAAAATCGGGGCACGGTATGGGGATCGTCGGTTCGTAAATATGGTCAAAGACAATCAAATGTTGGAACCAGGAACATTAATCGATCGCATTTATGAAGATGTCTATGGTTTCTCAGAAGGAACAGCTCAGCAAGATGATATGACAATTTTAGCTATAAAACGAACTTTGTAGGGACAACAATGAATCAGGATTTTTCCGAAAATATGATTGTAGTGGTAGATGATGAGCCAAATATTCGCGAAACTGCCGCATTCATTTTAGAAATGGAAGGCTTCAGCGTTGTAAAGGCATGTAATGGTGAAGAAGGCCTGGAATATATTCGGCAATTTAAGCCAAAACTTATACTGCTTGATGTGATGATGCCGAAAATGGACGGGTATACATTGTGTCATTTAATTAAGCACGATCCGGAGTTGAGTAAAATTTTTGTTGTTATGTTGACAGCAAAAGGTCAGAAAGTTGATGAGCAAAAAGCCCATGAAATGGGAGCAGATGCGTATATGACAAAGCCGTTCGACGCGGAAGAAGTGGTTTGGTACCTACGGAAAGTATTTGATGAAACGAAAACCAATTAAAAACAACCACCACTGCAAATAGCAAATCGGTATTGTGTTATAAAAAGGTAACTATACAGCAGACCGTTGCCTGAGATTGTCCCAGCGAAACGGGGCAACACTTATATACAATATTGATTGTTTGTCGGCTTCGACGCCGTTGGTGCCGCGAACACGCCGGTGCGAGACGGCAAGCTCAGCCGACGATTAAATCGTTGCCCGACCTGAATAGTTACATAAAAAGCAATTTAAATCCCTATTGTGAGTATGATGATACCATGGAAAAGATAATAGTCAATAAAATTGAAAATACGCTATTAATAAAATTTTTAGATACAAAAATCGAATTCTCCACTACTTCAAAGCTTCGTTCAAAATTATTTGAACTTGCGCAAAAAGGCAACCAGCGTTTTATTATTGACCTGACAAATATTGATCGAATTGATAGTTCAGGAATTGGCGTTTTTATAGCTTTTTGGAAAATGTTTGGTAATGATGCGCGGATTGTATTTTGTCATCTTCAACCACATATTAAAAATGTTTTTAACGCCGCAAGTTTGCTAAAAATATTTCCTATTGCAATTGATGAACAGGAAGCAATTGGTATGTTGGCCTCACATGTGTAAACTCTTCAAATAGTAATAGCCCGTTTAATATTTACAGACCAAAATATTCCTTGACAGCTTGCTAAAATATTCGTATGTTATCACTCTTGTTGAATGAAATTCTTGAGGATAAGAATGATACGCTGGGTATTTTTTGACGTCGGCAATGTTATCCTGAACGATGATCCCGCATTGGCAATGCTGTATAAACTGTTATATGATTCAATTCTTAAAACTGGCAAAAATGTAAGTCTTGCACAATTATTTACCAGACGAGAGTCGCTGATTGGTGAACAGAACGGTTATCATTATCGAACAATTGCACAGGAATATTTAGGCGAAAAAAACTGGCATGCTATATACAAAGCGATCCTTCGAAAATTAAGTGAAAACTGGCTTGAATTGTGTCCCTTAATGCCTGGAGTTTTACCAGTCTTGAAGTCAATTCATAACGATTTTGACCTCGGAATCATTGCTAATCAACCCAAAGAAGTTATGCCGGCACTTGAAAAGCATGGACTACTGGCATTTTTTAAAGTCCTTGCTATTAGTCAAATTGTCGGCGCTTCGAAGCCAGATGCTAAAATTTATAATTATGCTTTGAAGCAGGCAAATTGTGATCCCTGTGATGCAATTATGATTGGTGATCGTATTGATAATGATATTCATCCGGCCAAAATGTTGGGCATGCGAACGATCTGGCTCACATTGAGAAACGATGAAAAAGGATTTATTCCAAAAGAAAATTTTCAGAAGCTCTATCTTGAAAGTGTGGAACGTGGGGCGACATCAAAATTACCACCCCAAAACGAAACTGAGCAGCCGGATATTCATGCTGACAGTTTTGCAGAACTTGAAAACGCCATTCGACAAATAAATACAAGTGGGTAAGTGTGGATCATTTAGAGAGGTGTGATATGGAACAAAATTCAAATGTTCATGATGTTGTAAAAGCGTTTATTGAAGGTCGACCAGCAGTAGTTGCGGTTGCGGTTGAATTGGTGAATCGATACCCCCGCTTAACGGAAGCACTGCCATCAATTTTACGGGCCTATCTGCAACTAGTACAATGCTTTGATAGCGGACATCAATTGTTCATCTGTGGTAACGGTGGAAGCTTTTCTGATGCATTACATATTTCCGGAGAATTGATGAAATCGTTCAATAAGAAACGAAAATTACAACAAAATGATAAAGATGAATTATGCAAATACAAATATGGAAATGAAATATGTGATGCACTGGAATATGGTTTCCCGGTGACAGTTTTAGGATTAAATCCTTCATTGAAGACTGCCGTTGAAAATGATATTCCAGTGGTAAATATAGCTTATGCACAGGAATTGTTCAATCTTGGAAAGCCCGGCGATGTATTGATCGGAATTAGTACAAGTGGAAATGCAAAAAATGTAATTTATGCGACCATCACCGCCAAAGCGAAAAACATCCATACGATCAGTCTTACCGGAGAACATGGCGGAGAATTAGCAACATTTGCTGATATTAGTATTCATGTGCCGAGCAAAGTTACACATATTGTACAAGAATTTCATTTACCCGTATATCATGCTTTGTGCGAAATGGTTGAAGCACATTACTTTCATGAAAATAAGTAGCGTCGATTTGGGTTCGGATTTGGTTTGGAGTACAAGCTTCAGCTTGTAGTAAAAATGGATGGTAAGTTGAATTTTTGATTGCACGCAAGATGCTTGGACTACAAATATTATCTTTTCCGAATAGACATGAATTAATAAATTTCGAAATCAGAGACATGCATTTTATGAAGACAGATTCAAAAATTAAGACACGTGATGTGCTTGTCGGCATTGTTTGCGGATTAAAGGAAAATGGTAAAAAAATTGGATTCACTTCGGGCAGTTTTGATATCCTTCATGCCGGGCATGTGGATTATCTGGAAAAAGCACGAACAATGTGTGATTGTCTGATTGTAGGTCTGAATACCGATAGTTCCGTGAAGCGATATAAGGGCGACAATCGACCCGTAAACCCGGAGACCCATCGCATAAAAGTCATTTCAGGTTTGGAGTCGGTGGATTATGTATTTTTATTTAGTGAGCGCCGCAATCATGAAAATATTAATCAGCTAAAACCAGATTTTTATTTCAAAGCAGGCGATTACAAACCCGAACAGTTAACATCCAAAGATATCGTGGAATCATATGGTGGCCAAATCAAGCTAATTACGGTTGAGTATTCAACATCTACAACTCAGATATTAGAGAAACTGGGACAATCGAATTCCGCAGCAGGATACCGGGAAGATGTAACGAATGTCGGATACTTTGAAAAACGCCCTGAGAAATCTGCGCCAGCGATTTTTCTTGACAGAGACGGAACGATAAATACGGATATCAGTTATTTGCATGAGCCGGAAAAATTTGAATTGCTTCCGGGGGCGATCGAAGGGATGAAATCCTTTCGGAATATGGGGTATAAAATAATTATTGTGACGAATCAAGGTGGTATTGGGCTTGGTTATTATACAAAAGAAGATTTTTATCGTGTGAATCGTCAAATGATGAAATTGCTGTCACAGCATCAAATAATGCTTGATAAAATTTATTTTTGCCCGCACAACCTCTCTGAAAATTGTGAATGCCGTAAACCGGGAATCGCGTTAATTAAACGCGCACAGCACGATTTAAATATCGATATGAAAAACAGCTTTTTTATTGGTGACAGCCAGGTCGATATTGAGGCCGCAAAGAATGCAGGATTGACATCCATTCTTGTTACGAATGGAAAAGACATTAATACGACAACTCTACGTACGAAACCTGATTTTAGTGTTAATAATTTAACTGATGCTGCTAAACTTATTTTGGAGCAGGAAAGAAAATAGATTATGGTCTGCTTACTTTCCGACTTAATAGAACATGTAAAATCAGCGCGTGCCCAAAACAAAAAAATAGTTTGGACAAATGGTTGTTTCGATATTATTCACCGAGGTCATGTGCAGTACCTGAAGGAGGCATCGGAACTTGGTGATGTACTGATTGTGGGATTAAACAGTGATTCATCCGTTCACCAATTAAAGGGAATTAATCGACCTGTATTTTCTGAAAATGATAGGGCTGAAGTCTTGTCGGCAATTCGCTATATAGATTGTGTCGTCATTTTTGATGAAACCTCGCCGGCAAAGATTATACAGACGATACAACCCGATATTTACGTAAAAGGTGGTGACTATGACTTGCAAAAGTTGAATCAGATAGAGCGAAACATCGTTGAAGCGTATGGTGGAATTATAAAATTTGTCTCGCTTACAGATAATATGTCGACTACATCAATTATTTCCAAAATTCTACAAAAAGGATAAAAATCCAATGACAACGATGCAAATAATTTTCCTGGTGACCTACTTAGTCGTTCAATTGATTGAATATTTCCTTCAATATTTAAATTTGTATCATATTCGTAAATATGGTGACCAGGTTCCTCCTGAATTTGAAGGGGTGATTGATGTAAATGCATTGGTAAAGACACGTAATTATACAGTTGATAATATGAAACTCGATTTTCTGAGTGACGGTATTAGCATTGCATTGCAACTCGTATTTATTTTTGGAGGATGGCTTAGTATATATAATAGTTGGATATTGTCACTTTCATCATCTTTTATAATTCAGGGATTACTCTTTTTTGCAATTCTCGGTGCGATTAAATTTTTAATCAGTATTCCATTTGATATTTACGAAACATTCTATCTCGAAGAAAAATATGGTTTCAATACAAAGACAATTTCCTTATGGATTACAGATTCAATTAAATCAATTATCATTTCATTGATATTATTTGGATTAATTGGAAGTGCAGCTTTTTGGATAATACAGCATAATCAAACCACCTGGTGGATATGGACGTGGTTATTTTTTATGATTATTTCATTATTTATGATGTATATTTCGCCGTATGTTCTTGAACCGCTTTTTAATAAATTTACACCGCTTGATGATGACGATGAGTTGAGTACCCGTTTACGAGCATTAATGGCGAATGCCGGTCTTTCGATCAGCCGCGTTTTTAAAATTGATGCATCACGACGTAGTAAACATAGCAATGCTTATTTTACGGGAATCGGACGAGTAAAACGCATTGTGTTATATGATACATTATTAGATTTAATGTCCCACAATGAAATTTTAGCGGTGTTGGCCCATGAAGCCGGCCATTGGAAGAAAAAACATATCTTAAAACATATTGTAGTAGCACAAATTCTTGGCCTGGTTTCCATCTTTATCGGATATCAAATATTAGCATCCGGATTACTGATCGGATATTTTCAAATAATACAATCGAGTTTCTTCGCAAATTTATACCTGCTTTTCTTTCTATCTTCAATAATTAGCTTTCTGCAAACACCCTTAATGTCAATATGGTCCAGAAAACATGAATGGGAAGCTGATAGGTTTGCGACCAGACTTATCGGTAATTCTCATGATCTGGCAACTGCTTTGCAAAAATTATCAAAGGATAATCTATCGAATTTACACCCCCATCCCTGGTTCGCCAAAATTTATTATTCACACCCTCCAGTAATTGAACGATTAAAAAAACTATTGTGATAAAGATAGTATATAGCGATTAATTGATATATATTATTATTATATTATGATAAAAACTCATTTCTCTTTATTATTTCAATTTCTTTCCTCTAAAAACCTTCTTAATATCGCTGAAATATAAATTCAATCGCAAAATACGCAAATTATAAAAACGAACCATCTTTTGTATCAATTCTTTACAAGTGTATCACACGAATACAGGTAATTTGACCGATATGATACACAATAAAAAGTGTAATTTAATAATATTTTGGCAGTTTCTGCATATTTTTATTTAACATAATTATAATAGTGGTCTATTGGAATGAAACTTGCATAAGATAATTAAAATTAATATTTATATACATAATGTTCCTGCAAAAAATTGTAATTATGAAATTAAAAATAAAAGATAATTTAAGTTACATATAAAATTGGCATAGTCATTGTAGGAGAAAATTCGATCAAATTATTCCTGCTCGTCTGATAAATATAATTAAATTTTAACCAAATAAAATTCTGCAAAAAATAAAAAATGATTCTATAATGTTACGAACTTAAATCGACCTGAAAAAATAAAAACCTTATGCTTCATTTTTTAAATGAAGGGGGATTATATGGCATATAGAGATGAAAAAACAATAGGGGGGCGGGCTGATGCGATGGCAAAAACGAATTATCAACTTAACCGGGTGTTCGATATGGAGATGAAATCACATTCACAGCACCAATATATTGATATGAATCAATTAGGAACACGCGTCGATTTTCATCAAAAGTTTTGGACCGCGGTTTTTTCACCGATCTTGTTCGCTGGATCGGTATTTATGTATTTGTTTGCACCGAGCAAGGTGTTCAGGGAGAATTCTCTTCAACTAATTTGGAATCGTATTGCAGAACAGGTGATTCGAGTATTTGATGTATCAATGGCCACGATTGGTATTATAATGTTCTTACCAATTTTTATGATTATTCCTTTATTGATTAAGCTTGATTCGAATGGCCCGGTATTTTATACGCAATTGCGGGTAGGAAAAAATCGACGCCGAAAATCGCGACGTGCAATACCTGCGGATATTACAACGGATCGTCGGATGATGGACAGAAGATCCAATAATTATTATGGTCGACTTTTCTATATCATCAAATTCAGAACCATGCGGGAAGATGCGGAAAAGAAATGCGGACCCGTTTGGGCATCCGATAATGATCCAAGAATCACTGCTATGGGACGATTCCTGAGGAAAACACATCTGGATGAAATTCCTCAGCTAATTAATATTTTGCGTGGCGAAATGAGTTTTGTCGGACCGCGGCCGGAACGTCCCCATTTTGTTAGCCAGTTTGCGGATCAAATTCCAAACTATGTTGAGCGGTTATCAAAGCGACCGGGCTTAACCGGTTTAGCGCAAGTAAGAGCAGGCTATGATAATTCTCTCGAAAGTGTGAAACGAAAATTACGCTACGATTTATTTTATAATGAAAACTGGACGATGTCAGCATATTTTAAAATTATATTTCTAACGATTTATGGCGTTGCTCCTGGTAAATTTAAAGCTAAAATGAATGAATTGGCCACAAAATACCGGAAAAAGTAGACTGATGAAGATGATGAAACCATATCGTTTGACAATAGTTTTGGCATTTATCTTCGTTCTCATTTCCTCTGTCGTTTTTAATGATTCGCTGTCGGCACAGGCAAAACGAGAACGAGTGATTATGGTCAAATCAAATCCAGTTGGTGCAATGGTTTATTTTCAAGGAGAAACCAATTTTGTCGGTGTAACTCCGTTTAAACTTCATCCAAATTTTAGAGGAGTTTATGATGTAACTATTGTGAAAGATGGATTTGAAAAGAGTAAGCATACATATATGTTCAAGGGAAATGAAAGTGGTACACTAAGCCTGAAGCTGAATCCAAAAACCCGATTGAAGGCCGGAATGCGTTCACTGATTTTTCCCGGTTGGGGGCAATATTATTCAGAACGAAAGAAGTTTGGTATTGTTCTTAACCTTGTACAAGTTGGAACATCGCTTTTCCTTGTTGATGCGGCACGTAATTATGATAAAGCTGTAGATGAATATGATCAGGCAAAGCTTAATTTTCAGAACAATAGCAAGAATTTTGCAAGTTATGAAAAATACCGGAATGTATTATCCGAAAAGCATCAGAATGCAGATGATACATTTGCTGATATGGAAATGTGGTTGTACATAAATGCTGGTATATGGGCGTACAATTTTCTTGATGCAATTTTCTTTTTCCCGGATTTTGATGAAGCATTATTTCAACGATCGATGCCTACACTCTCGATGAGCGTTCGCAAAAACGGTGCATTTGCAACTCTGAGCTATTCTTTCTAACGCTACTCAGCTAGATAGTAAAGCTGCTCAAAAATTCCGGAGTCCTTCTATGACAATCTCGACACGACATATGATAAAAAATATTTATTACAGTATTATGAAAGCGAGTGGTCGGTTAGTATTACTACTACTCATAATAGTCATTGCTGGGTCTACGCAATGTCAAAAAGTCCATGATGATCTTGTTAGTCCCACAGATGTTAATTTCCCCAATGCCCCTACGAATTTGAAGGCGACAGTTAATGATGGTGCCGTTGTCCTAAGTTGGAAAATAACAGCCGGAGTTAGTAGTGTTAGTCAATTTTACATTTACCGAAAAGACTCACTGGATGTTAATTTCGCACTTATCGACTCATCGCTAACCCAGACCTATACGGATTCGACAGTAAAAAACGGTTATCTGTACTATTACCGCGTGGCAGCAGTTAGTGCAACCGGCTATATCAGTGACTTTTCAAAACAGGTATTGGCGATACCTACTATTTTTGATGTTATAATCAATAATGGTCAGCAATATACCAACAGCGAAAATGTCACGCTCCTGATTACATCTTCCGGCTTCATTCAATCAATTTCGATTGCGAATGATTCAGCATTTCAAACGTCATCAGGCTGGGAAACCTTTTCTGCTACGAAACAATGGAAATTAAGCACGGGAGATGGACTAAAACATGTATATGTAAAATGTAAAGATTTCGATCAAAACGAATATGAAAAACCTGCTCACGATACAATAATTTTAGATACCAAAGCAGTAATTCAAAGTGTGACGGAAAATACCAATGGACTTTCTCGCACAACCGGAGACGTTATTCATTTTCGTCTTGTTGCGAATGAGACAGACGGCGCAGCCATGATTGACATTGGTACTTCTCGCACGGGAATCAGCTTGTTTGATGATGGCACAAACGGTGATGTGCTGGCGAATGACGGGATTTACGAACTCGATTATACAATTCCTCCCGGACTCGAAGTTGTGCAGACAATAATTTCCGGCCATTTTATGGATCAAGTTGGGAATACGGCTGAAACAAAAACAGCAACGGGTAAAGTCACCATCCAGATTGATCCGAACCGGGTTACGCTCTCACCACCAGTTGTCTCGGGCACTACCACGAAATCACTCGAATTATTTTGGACACAGAGTCTTGATGATGACTTTGTCAGCTATCGCATTTTCCGAACAACATCATCCGGTGTTGATTCGCTTTCGCCATTGCTTGTAGAAATTACAAATCGCAATACAACAAATTTTCGTGATAGCAACGTCAAAATAAATCAACTTTATTATTATCGCATTTTTGTATATGATCAAGTTGGAAATGCGATTGGCAGTAATGAAGTATCCGGGAAGATAGATGAAAATCCACGCCCGATTGCGGTCACAGTTTTTCCAGTGACTTCAGTTTCAGGCGATGATCGGGCGCTAAGTATAAGTTGGTCGCGAAACGATGATGATGATTTTGCATATTACAAAATTTATCGTGCTAAAGATAGTCAGGTCGATTCTTCGGATGTTTTGGTAACCTCAATTATCGATCAAAACAATACGTCCTATCAGGATGCTGGCCTTCAGATAAACACAACTTATTATTATCGAGTATACGTTACAACTAATGCTGGTATGTCGGTTGGCAGCAATATCCAAATGGGGCAAACGCAGGCAAATGAGGCGCCATTAGCCGTGTTATTGTATCCGCCAAGTCCGGTCGATGGCTCTTTTTCGCAACTTAGCTTGAGTTGGTCGCGGAGTAATGATGATGATTTTGCCAGCTATAAAATATTCCGTTCAACAACTGCCGGAGTGGATTCGACCGATTTATTGATTACAACGATTTCCCAACAGAATACGACAAATTATGAAGATAGTAATCTGCACGAAAATACCGCATATTACTATCGTGTGTATGTGTATGATACAGGTGGTTTGGCTGCCGGTAGTAACGAACTGATGGGACGAACCAATGCGAATGAGGTTCCGGTAGCAGTCAACCTTTATCCACCGGTACCTGTTGGAACTTCATTAACTTCATTAAGTTTGTCGTGGTCCAGGAATAATGACGATGATTTTTCAAGTTACAAAATTTATCGTTCTAAAACTGTGAGTGTTGATTCCATGAGTGCACTGGTTACCACAATTACAAATCAAAATACCACATCGTACGAAGATAATGGATTGAAGGAAAATACAGAATACTACTATCGCATATATGTTTACGATGAAGGCGGGCTGGCCAAGGGCAGCAATATCATGATGGGGCGTACAAATGCTAATCAGAAACCAGCGGCGATATCATTGATTGCCCCAACTCCGGTTACCGGATCGTTAACCGAACTTAATTTAAGCTGGTCACGAAGCCTGGAAGATGATTTCGAGAGTTATAGAATATATCGATCGTTGGATGCTGGAGTCGATTCCACGGATTATTTGGTGACAACGATAACAAATCAGGCGACGACAACCTACCGTGATAATGATTTGGAAGAAAATACATCGTATCACTACCGGGTTTATGTTTATGATGATGGTGGACTGGCAAGCGGTAGCAATGAACAGGTTGGGACTACGAATGCTAACGAAGCTCCAAAAGCTGTCACTTTGTATTCGCCAACACCCATAGTAGGATCGCTGACGTCGGTTCGGTTGAACTGGTCAAAAAATGACGATTCGGACTTTGAAAGCTATCGGATATTTCGTGGGGAAGCCCCGGGTGTGGATGATTCAAATGGCGTGTTAGTCACAACAATTTCCAATCAGAGTACAAATACATACGATGATACCGGACTCGAAGCTGATACGGAATACTATTATCGGATTTACGTGTACGATAATGGAAATTTAGCAAGCGGGAGCAATGAACAACATGTTCGCACAAATGCCAATGAAGCTCCCGAAGCAGTTGCGCTGGCACAACCGACTGTCGTCGATAGTACACGACTTTCATTGTCATGGAGCAGAAACAACGATGATGATTTCGCGATGTATAGCGTTTACCGTTCGGAATCATCCCCGGTCGATACGACTCAGGCGCCGATTGCCATTATCAATTCACAGATGACGACAAGTTATGCTGATGCAAAATTAACGACAAATAATACGTATTACTACAGAGTTTTTGTAAAAGATACTGGTGGACTGATTGCCGGAAGTAATGAAGTGAACGGTACTCCGAAACCATAATTACTGAATACGAACACGATATTAAGGAGATTTTCGGTTATGTTCGATGGTGTTAAACGAATTTTCTGGCTTTGGGGGCAGTGTTTTAAATCTATGGGTAGAGTAAGTACTTTTGTACCTTTTGTACTTTATGCGCTCGTTCAGTTGGGTGTGTTGATATCATTGATAAATTTTATTAATCCACCATTTGCCAATATTTATATTCCAATTATCAAGAAATTTTTTAATGCTGCGGCCTTGCATTATCCGACGTTTTATGTTTTTGTCGCGCCACTTTTTAATCAGATAAATTTAGTGCTGAGTGGTATCATTGGTATTGTTTTGATTGCCATGGCGACGAAGCTTTTTGCTCAGAAATTTCGCGATGAAGCAGGTGCATTTGGTGAAGCTACAGGTACATCATTCAAAAAATATGGCTCGCTGTTTGTGGTGTGGTTGATAGAGACTGTTCTGACACTGGTTATTATCATCGGATTGCCCACACTTCTTAAAAAGATATTTGATCCGGATTACCGTATGATGCAAATATTCGAATTTGCAGGATTATTATTAGGTATACTTGTCGCATCGTTATTTGCCTATACAACTGCATTAATTGTACTCGATAACCAATCCATTGGTGAAAGTCTTTCAAAGACACTGAAAATATTTAGTCGTTATTCCTTCACATCTTATGTTATAGTAGCCGTACCGACTCTGGCATACTTTCCATTAAGTTTTATTCTTCGCAAGGTTGATTTTTTAATCACAAAATTTTCCCCGGAAATGATCACGACGTTACTTGGCTTCGGCATCTTGTTAACTTTTTTCACCAGCTATCTTCAAATTGGTTCGATCACACGATTTTATCTACTAGTCACTGAACGAAAAAGATAGTAATTATGAATTATGGTCCTACATTTGAATTTAATAAATAATGATCGTGGAGAGTGTAATGCGAATCCAAAATAAACTTATTGTTATCGTGATTATTTCAGTTTTCATGATTTCTCTTTTTGCCGGTTGTTCACAGAACTATCAAAAAGAACAAGCAATGTATAATGCTGAACGAATGTTTTACAAAGCAAATAAATTAAAGCAAAATATTATGATAAATCCCAATATTGCCAGCCCGGCTACATATCAGGAAGCAGAATTGGCATATCGGGAAGTAATCAATCAATTTGCTACAACTAGTCAATCACTACCGGAACTTCGTGGTATAATTCAGCGAAGCTGGATAACGGTTGCTGAGTTATATGTTATGCAAAAGCAGTACGATAAAGCGATTTCCGTTTATCAGGAAATTATCAACACAACATCATTTGATAAGGAATTATGTGCGCTTGCTCAGTATTCAATCGGATCAAATTATGAACGTCTGGAGAAGGTCGATGATGCAATTGCTGCATATAACAAGGTAATCGAAAACTATGCTCCGATAATCGGCGATACATTGCTCCCAAACATGAATATTTTGCAAACGCCGATTTATATTGCACGGCTTTATCGACAGAAAAACGATATATATCAAGCAAAACAACAATACACACGCGCACGAAATTATTACCAACACATTAGCCAGAAATACCCAAATTCTGTTGTTGCCATGGCTGCTGAAAATCAAATTGCCGTGGCTTATGGAGATGAAGGCGAATGGGGACGTGCAGTCAACGCGTTGCAACAAATTATCCAGCAGTATGAAGGTACATATGACGTATTCGGTGTAATGTTGAGCCTGGCAAACACCTATCAGGTTCAGCTCAAGGATGCTCCAAATGCGATTTATTTTTATGATCGGCTAATTTCTTCTTATCCGGAAAATCCGGAAATTGCTAAAGCATATCTCGGAAAGGGCAATATTAAGTTATCGCAAAAGCTGTATAACAATGCCCGCGAAAATTTCCAGGCTGTACTTAATATGCCGCGGATAGACAATAACAGCGCTATTCAGGCGCAGTTGGCGATTGCAAGCAGTTATGAAATGGAAGGCAATTGGCAAAAAGCATTAAATGAATATCAATGGGTGATAAATAACTTCCCCAAGAGCTTGCAATCAATCCAGATTCCACTCTACATTGCGGATCACTATGCGAAACAAAATGAAGTTAAATTAGCCCAGCAATCGTACGAGAACGCAATTCAGCAATATCAACATACAATTGATCTGTATCCAAACACACCGCTTGCTGCAACAGCGCAGGACCACATGGCAATGTGCTATATTCGGCAAGAAAAGTGGAGCGACGCAATTGAGGCGCTGACAAATCTTTCACAAACGCCAATACCGCCGCAGAGTTTGGTAAATACGCTGTTGACATTGGGTTCGATTTACGAGGAAAAACTATCGGATTATGCAAACGCGATTAGTTCATTTAAAGCAATTATTACCAAATTCCCTGATATACCGGTAGCAGCCAACATCAATGCGCGAATTGCCAAACTTGAAAGTAATCTGGCTGCATATCAGCAAAATAATACGAATCCAATGGTGAGCAATATTTCCAACATATCGCAAATTTCCGAAAATAGTGTGGAAATAAAATGGACGCCAAATCTGGATTCTGATTTTCAAAGTTATCAACTTTATAGATCGCTACAACCGGGTGTTAGTCCGGCAAGTGCTCAGATGATAGCTGAAATCAAGAATCAGAAAGAAGTACAGTTTCTTGATACGGATGTTACCGAAGGTGAGCCTTATTATTATAAAGTGGTTGTATCGGATCGTGGCGGCCTCACCAGCACTGGCAATGAGAAACAGGTAGCAACGCAAGCCGCACAATTCATTGCAAATATTCAACTACAGGGACAAACAGTCGATTGGTCAACCGTAAATTTGATATGGAATGAAGTGACCGATCAGCAGTTTGATAGCTATAAGATATACCGTTCAACCAATCCTGGCGTCAACTATAGCGCAGAGCTGATTAAATCGATTTATGATGCAAAAACAACGTCATATCAAGATGACAATGTCATGCCGGAGAAAACATACTATTATAAAATATTTGCTGCTAATGCTAAAGGTGAAAAACAAGCGAGTAATGAAATACAAATAACAACAACCAGGAATTCTGCTCCATCTGCTGTTATTCTTAGTCTCACTGGCAACAGCAATAATAGTGTCGAATTATCCTGGCAAGGACAGGTTGAAAATGATTTTTCGATGTACCGGATTTATCGATCCGATCGTTCCCCGGTTTCACTTGAAAATTCCCCATTATGGATGAGTAGTAACAAGATGGTGAATTCGTACAAGGATTCCGGTGTCACAGCAGGAAAAACATATTATTATAAAGTAGTTGTTTATGACAAAGGGGGATTATACACAGCAAGCAATGAAATCCAGGTTCAGCTTTAACAAATAGATTTACCATAGAACGGGAGTTGTATGAATTTATATGCAATCAGTTCTTTAGTTGCACTTATATTGTCATTTATGCTTGGGCTTACTGTGATCATAATCGCCCCGAAGCGTTTGATGGGAAAAGCGTTTTTTACCGGTATTCTCTTTTTGTTGATTGTAGAATTTAGTTTGTTTATGATCTTCTTAAATGAGAGTACCGCCAATCTAATTTTGTGGGGCAGATTGGCAACAGCAAGTTTTTGTTTTTTACCGCCGACGTGGGCCCTTATTAGCATCGTTTACGCACGGGCGAATTATCGTGAGCTTCTTCAGCGTCGGGTGTGGTATTTGTCGCTGTTATATACGATTGGGATGGTATTTTTTGTATTGCTTTGGCGATTTGATCTGTTCGAAGTTCCAAACACATTTCCCAAAGACATCTTTCTGATCACAAAAGCCGGACGGTTTTTCCTGATTTTTTCATTGCTAAGTACGGTTTTAATATTAATCAACTTCGAGAACACGCTTCGCCTGACCCGCATCTCATCGCGAAAAGGAAAAAGGGTGCCATTGTATGTTTTTATAGTGGCCTTTCTTTTCTGGGTATATGCGATCAGTCAAATGTTAATGTACAACCGTATCAGCAGTCAGCTTGCGTTTACCGGTTTCCTTGTCATTATCGTCGTCAACATTGTTCTTATTTACTATACAGTAAAATATGGTTTAACACAGCTTGAGGTGAATTTGGGACGGGAGGTTATGTATTCATCGGCGATTGTTTTTATTGTCGGTGTATATTTACTTATCATCGGTGTGGTTGGGAAAATTGTAAAAATGTCGGGTGGAAGCGTGAACATGTTTCTAACATTTTTTGCTGCGTTACTCGTTTTTTGTATACTTTTGGCGCTACTTTTTTCCAGAAGTTTGAAGGGACGAATCCGTTTTTTTATTGATCGCAATTTCTACAGAAACAAATATAATTATCGAGAACAGTGGGGGAGTTTTAGCGATAGCCTTTCTTCGGTTATCGGGATGGAAGACTTGATTAATACAATCCTTAAAAAGATATCAGAAATATTTAGTGTCGAAAGTTCAGTCATTTTTCTGAATGATGATAACTGTGGTAGATTCATTATCGGTGGTACCCGACGAATTCACGGTATAAAAAAATTGACTCTTGATCGAAATGGAAATTTCATTGACTGGTTCTACCGTTTTGGCGAAGCGATTGAGATTCAACGTATTATTACGGATGCCGAAAATATAGGTGTAAGTGAAGACGATCTTATTACACTCAAGAATTCGTCCATGAAAATATGTGTGCCTTTAATTACACAGCGACAGTTTCTGGGAATCATCATGTTAGGGGATAAGGAAACCGGTGAAAAGTACTCAGTTGAAGATTTTGAATTATTGGAAACCCTGGCGAATCAATCGTCGGTTGCTTTATTAAATGCCCGGCTCAATGACAATTTGCTCGTGTCGCGTGAAATGGAATCGTTCAACAAATTGTCATCGTTTGTGTTACATGATCTAAAAAATTCCGTTTCAATGCTGTCGATGATTGTTCAGAACGCTGAAGCAAACTGGGACAATCAGGAATTTCAAAAAGATATGCTGAAAACCATTGGCAATACAACCGGGCGAATTAAAAACCTGATGAGCAAGATAAGCAGTCTCCCCAAATCATTAGAGCCGAACAGGAAAATGATCCAGGTGAATGATATTATAAATCAGGTTATTAATGATAATCGAATTAGTGAAATCGAAAACATAAAAGTAAATAAAAATTTAGATGAACTGCCACTTGTTTCCGTTGACCCGGAACTTATGCAACGCGTGTTTGAAAATTTAATTATAAATTCAATTGAAGCGCAACCTAAGGGCGGTAGCCTGACCCTGGCGACCCGCATGATTAAAAAAGATGCGCCCCGCTACATGAAAGACAAAAATGATAAACACGACTTCGATTTTATCGAAATAAATGTATCCGACTCCGGAACCGGAATGTCCGATGAATTTATTCGAACACAATTGTTTCGCCCGTTTAAATCGACAAAAAATAAAGGGCTTGGTGTCGGGATGTATCAGTGTAAAGAAATAATCAATGCCCATGGTGGTTCCCTTGAAGTAAGCAGTGTTATCAATGAAGGGACGACGTTTAAAATTTTTCTTCCATTAATAAACGGGTACGATTATATACCAAAAACAAATAATTGGGCAATTCGGGATAAAATTTTATTAAACTAATCCGGATGAAAACATGAGCACAGCAAAACCAACAGACCAAAAAGAAACCATTCTTATTGTTGATGATGAAGAAGGTATTCGCACTCAAATCAAATGGGCACTGGCAAATGAGTATCAGGTTATTACAGCCAGCAATATCGACGAAGCAATTTCCAGTTTCGAAAATTCCTTTCCACATTTGGTGACGCTTGACATATCATTGACAGAGAACGGCGATCGGGAAGGCCTGGAAATACTTGAAAAAATAATGAAAATGCGGCCTAAAACCAAGGTCATTATGATTACCGGGCATGATGAAAAAGAAATGGCGCTTAAAGCAATCCAACTTGGTGCGTTCGATTTTTACCAAAAGCCGATTGAGATTGATGAGTTAAAAGTGATCATTAAGCGTGCATTGTACATTCAGACGCTGGAAAAAGAAAATGAACATTTGAATGCACAGGTAAGGAATGAAAAAGGATTTGCAGACATTATCGGTGATTGTGCACAAATGAATGCCGTGTATGACGTTATGAGAAAAGTGTTGTCCACCGATGTCCCGGTGTTGATTTATGGTGAAAGCGGTACCGGTAAAGAGTTGGTAGCGCGCGCAATTCATTATCAAAGCTATCGAAAGAATAAGGCGTTCATTCCTATCAATTGTGGAGCGATACCTGAAAATTTACTTGAAAGCGAACTCTTTGGACATGAAAAAGGCTCATTCACCGGCGCCTATTACAAAAAGGAAGGCAAGTTCGAACTAGCGGATCAGGGAACTGCATTTCTCGATGAAATCGGTGAACTTAGCCCAACGCTCCAGGTGAAGCTGTTGAGGTTTTTACAGGAGAAGGAAATTGAACGAGTCGGGGGAAAACAACCACTAACGGTTGATGTACGCATTGTTGCTGCGACGAATAAGGACCTAGAAAAAGAAATTAAAACCGGTAACTTCCGAACGGATTTGTATTATCGACTTGGCGTGATAACGATTAAGCTGCCGCCACTCCGGGAACGAGGCGATGATATCATTTTACTGGCGAGCAATTTTCTAAACAAATATGCTAAAGAGTACAATAAAAATAGCTTGTATTTTGAAGCATTAGCCCAAAAAAGAATGCTGGAATATGCCTGGCCAGGAAATGTCCGGGAATTGGAAAACAGGATCAAGCGTGCCGCAATTATGACGCAATCAAATTTTGTTTCTTGCGAAGATCTTGGACTGGATGAAAACGCTTCAGCTAAACGTGAAACGTTGGTAGAAATTGTCGATGATGTTCAAAAACAGTACATAATCAAAGCGCTCAGCAAAACAAATGGTAACATTTCCAAAGCAGCACGTGAATTGGGGATCAGCCGGGTAACAATGTATGATTTGATGAATAAGTTAAAAGTTGAAGTAAACAAATATCGAAAAAATCCGGCAATTCAGTAATGGATCGCTCCAGGAAAATTATTAAATTTAACACAAATTAGAATAACGTAACTCTCATATAATTATATCTAAAGGACAATGCAATGATAAATATAAAATATATATTTTTAATCATTTTATTATTAATCATAAGCAATGTTCCGCTTCAAGCTCAGGAATACATAATTGGGCCGGACGATGTTTTGAGCATTACATTCTGGCAGCAATCGGAGTTAAATACAACTGTTCGAGTGACCAAAAATGGAACAATTAATATGCCCGTTATTGGCACAATTACTGCATCTGGAATGACTCCAACTGCATTAGCAAATAAAATTGTCGATAAAATATCCATATTTAATAGGAATATTTCGCAAGCATCCGTTGTTGTTACTACGTATGGCAGCAAGTCCGTTTATGTAACCGGCCATGTCAATCAGCCGGGAAAATATTCCTTTGAAGTGATTCCTGACATCTGGAAAATTATCCTTGAAGCTGGAGGGCCTGCGGAAACAGCAATGTTGGGTAATGTCAAGATAATTCGGTCAGGTGAAAATGCGGAAGAAGCATCGACTGTTGATGTCGCCGAATTTGTCGAATCCGGAAATACGAGCATGCTACCGGTAATTCGCCCGGGCGACACAATTCATGTACCAGGTATCACTCCGGAGCAAGGCGCAGGCGGTGTGGGTACGGTTGGGGGCATAACATCTGCAACTGTTGATGAAAATGTCGTTTATGTATATGGACAGGTCGCACGGCCGGGTGGTTATCAATTCACCAAAGACATGAATTTACTTGAAGCTATAATTGTCGCCGGCGGTCCGACACAGCAAGCAGAGCTGCAGGATGTCAGGGTAATTACCAAAGGACAGCCTTACTCCACAGTCGCTTCAATCGATTTAAAAAAATATTCAAATGAAGGCGTACCTTCGCCGTTTATGTTGAGACCGGGTGATACTATTTTTATCCCTCAGGTGAATACGTCATCTATTTGGAATATCTTTCAGCGTGGTATTGTTTATGATATTCTACGATTAGCAATTTCAGCAGCATCAACCATTGTTATCTACAATCTTTACAGACGTTAATTGATTTCGTCGGAGCTTGAATGAACCAACAGCAACAGAATACAAATATTGATGTACGTGAGTATTTACAAATTTTTTGGCGACGAAAGTGGTTCTTTATAATTCCCTTTATCATTGGTATTATCGGTGGCATTACATATAGTATGATAAGCAAGCCGGTCTATCAATCGTCTTCCGTGGTTCGCATAAATCAGGAACAGCTTTTGTCAGGTGCGATGCGGCGTTTGGTACCAGGCGTGACAGCTCAGGAACAATTGAATAATCTGCGACGACTGATTACAAGTCATGCTTATCTGAAACGGTTGATTCAAACGCTGGATTTATATAAAGATCCGTTAATTCAGGAGATGGCTGCAAAGCAAAAGCAAGCGTTCCCGGATTTATCAACTGAAGAAATTATAGAAATGATTTGGATGGAGCGGTTCAGCAAAATGCTGGTGATCAAACAGCAAGGCTCGGATTTTATCCAAATCGCAGCGCTTGGAAGCACACCGACAATGGCGTATAATTTTGCCTATACATTGACTCAGATTTTCATTGATGAGTCATTGCGCCGTGAAGTAGGCGGAATTCGTGGCGCTCTGGAATTTAGTTCGGAGCAGATGTCGCTTTATAAGCAGAAGTTGGAAGAATCAGAAGAGCGGCTTCGAAAATTTCAGGAAGGCGTTTTACAGGAAGACGTTAATAACCAATCAATTTTCGAGACCAATATCGAGCAAGTTCGATCGATGCTGACATCGGTTAGCATTGAATTGCGTGAATCAAATGACAGATTAAACAACATCAATGCCGAGCTGTCATCTTACAATATTCAATACAGGACGCCGGTTAGCAGTACGTTACAAAGCTTGAAAGCACAGCTTCTGGAATCCATTCTGGAAATGTCACGAATGATGTTAACATATTCCTGGAATGATATTAATATTGTACGCACCAATACAAAAATTGAAAACTTCAGAGATCGTATTCGCCGGGAAATTGAGCGTGATATAAAATCACAATACCAGGAATCAACTGCCGGGGCAGGATCTGATCTGATCGTTCAGAAAGAAATTATTCTCATGGATATTGATTTTCTGAGACGAAAAAAAGATATGCTCAATAATACGATTTCAATTTACCGGGAAAGTATGTCAAAAGCGCCAACACGCGATTTGACACTGAGCCGGTTGCAGCAGGAAGTTAATGGAAATAGAGAAATATATCAAATGCTGTTGCAGCAAACGCGTGGCTCTGAAATTGAAGAAGCGTTACAGCGTTCTGCTGCTGAAAACAAATTTACAATTGTTGAGCCGGCAATTAAACCCTTAAAACCGATCGCCCCAAATAAAATAAAGCTTACGCTCATGGGAATTGTGGCTGGAGCAGCCATCGGCGCCGGATTAATCTTTTTACTCGAATACATGGATAAATCGTTCAAAAAAGTTGAAGACGTTGAGAAGTACCTGGGATTACCAGTGCTGGGGACGATACCAAAATTAGAAATAGATGAGATAAAATTCTGAAAAAATGGTGATCGATGATAAGTGATCAGTTATCGGTTTTTACAGCTTACCGTTCAACGATGACTGATAACCAAATCCATAAGATAATAAGGTCTGATCGTATAACATCAATCTATAAGACATAAATTATAAGTCACCGTTGTAATGTGGAGTGCTGTTCCATGCAAAATTTTAGTTTGAATTCAAAGGTTTATTACGATAGCAAAGAATACCAGATACGTACGTCTAACAATGGACAATTAAATAAAGTAATATGCTCACTGTTTCGAGATGGTGATTTTATTAATTCAAAAGAAATAAGTTATAAAGATGTCAAAGATAATGCTGAACTGCTTTCGCTAACAAAAAAGTTTCATAATGAACGTAAAACAGAAATCGAACTGTTCTTTCATTTGTCTCAAAAACTAAGTGAGAATGGCAGTGCTGAACTATTAAATATGCTTGGCCTCATTCTTGATAAATATAATCTGCATTATGAAGCGGTCAAAGAATTTTTGAAAGCGCTCGAGAAACAACCGACATATTCATGGATATATAACAATCTGGGAAAATCGTTAACAGCAATCAAGCGCTATGATCAAGCGATGAAGGCATTTCAAAATGCAATTCGAATTACACCGAACTATGCTGATTTTTATAATAATCTTGGGAAAGTATATTTGGATAATGGTTCATGCAGTCAGGCAGCTCAGCAATTTGATAAGGCAATTGAATTAAATTCATATTATGCCGAAGCCTATTTTAACAAAGGAATGACATACATTGCAAATCAAATTTTACGGGAAGATTTTAAGCTTACAACAAACTATAAAACCGAAGCAATCGCCTGCTTCGAGCGCGCCTGCTTAATGAATCCGAGCTATCAGAACAGCGCTTACACGGAAGCCTTAAGTCTCGTTGACAAACAGGACATGAAGGCGGCGCTCGATAAAATGAAAATCGCCCGCGATCAAGGGACCCAGCTTACATACATTCATATAAAATATGAATACTTTCTGAAAATATTGTTTTGCGAACAAGATGAAAGTTATGATACGATTTTGGAATATGTGAATTTTCTCAAGGAACTTATTGAAAACTATCCGGGACATGCGGATCTGTACAATGACTTGGGATTAGCATACAGCATGTTGCGAAATTATATTAATGAAAAAGCAATCGAAAGTTTTGAAAGCGCATTAAAAATAAATCCCAAATTTGAGCAGGCAAAACGAAACTTAAAACTCTCAAATTACGAGAAAGTCGGTTCAGAGCTCTTTCTTAAGGCAATAACGTTCAGCGAACGGGTGAAAGAACCGAAAAAGTTACCTGAAAAACAGAAAAAATTAGTTATCTCGGAAAATAAGAAAGATTTATGGTACGATGCAGAAACAGAAAAATTTTAGTCCGATATATCAATGGTACGATGATGAATCATTAATTTCCACAGAATTCAGACGATTATATTCAAAGATACGACATTTAAATCCACGCAAAGAAATCAAGAATCTGTTAATAACCAGCGCCACAATGGGCGAAGGAAAAAGTACCACGGCAGCGTTATTATCAGTCATTATTTCAAAATACAGAAACACCAATACGTTGCTGATTGACTGTGATTTGCGGCGGCCAACCATCCATAAAATTTTTGGAGTGGAGCGCAGAAACGGATTTATTGATGTTGTTAATGGAAAGCACGAGCTTAAGCATTATCTGAAAAGCACATTTGTTCCCAAATTAAAAGTATTAACTGCTGGAAATCTTACCGGAAATCCTTCTGAAATATTCAATATGCCCCACTTAAAGGATTTGTTTTCCGAGATAAAATTTTATTTTGACACAATCATTGTGGATTGTGCGCCAGCGATACCTGTCAGCGACCCATTGGTGCTTAGCTCGGAGATGGACGGAGCACTTATGGTAGTAAAAGCCGGCAAAACACCGCGGGAAGTCGTCAAGCGTGCAACCGATCTGCTTACCGATGCAGGTGTCAATATCTTTGGCGTGGTGATAAATAATTACGAGCGCGTATTACCGTATTATTATAACTATAAATACGATTATTACCAGGCGCCTCAGGAACTTGTTTAAATCTAAATTGAGCAAATAGCTTTTGGCAAAGAGCCATCCTGAAAAATTACGTAATGGTCATAAACATTTAATTTAATATTTTCATTTAGTATCCAATCAATAAAAGATGGTTGTTATAATTTAAGCGTATGCTTTCACACTTCGACTTCGCTCAGTGTGAAGTGGCAGCGCTTCTTCATGCTGAGCGAAGTCGAAGCATGAAAATACCTTACCATTTATACCATAACTTATTGAAAGGATACTTCATTTAGTCACTTTATTTTATGACTATACTGAATTCAAAGTGGTTTTGAGGCCGTCCATTAGAGATGCCATCGCTCAAATCGATGGCATCTCTTTGTACCAATCTAAAACCACTCTGGATAGAGTATTCATCGGTTTTGATTTCGCATAATTCAAACAATGCTACTAAACGGAGATAATCTTGCGAACTGTCAAGTACTTAAATTTACCAGCAGATATTAACGCATTAACCATTAATGCCGATGATTGGTATCAGGTAGATAATCTACGAAAATATATCAAATTTGAAGATTGGCATAATTGCGAATCAAGATTCGAAATCAATATACAAAAAATACTACAACTTTTAAATCAGACAAATACAAAAGCAACATTCTTTATTATGGGCTGGGAAGCAGCGAAGAGTCCGGAGATTATACAGCAGATCTTAAATGATGGACATGAAATCGCAACCCAGGGTTATCAAAATCGTTTTTTACATGAGCTTTCCCGAGATCAATTTGAGGATGATTTAAAAAAAGCAATCGATATTATTGAAAATATAACGAATGAAAAAGTAATTGGATACCGAGCTCCCCATTTTTCTGTGAGTGAGAATACAACATGGATTTGGGCTATTCTCTCCAAATTAGGAATAAAATACGATTCAAGCATTTTCCCTGTTAAACATATACGATATGGATATCCTGATGCCCCTAGATTTCCATTTCATATTGCGATGAATGGCTCGGGAGAACTTATTGAATATCCACTCTCGACATATAAGTTATTTAAAGCCAATATACCTATTGCAGGCGGTGGGTACCTACGATTGTTTCCTTACCGATTTATTCATAATTCATTGAAAAAAATTAATAAATCCGGGAAACCTGTCAATATTTATTTCCATCCATGGGAGATGGATCGTTACCAACCTCATGTAAAATTAGATATATTATCCAGTTTCCGACATTATACAAATATAAAAGATACCGAAAATAAAGTCAGAAATTTATTAAATGAGTTTAAATTTGCTCCAATTAAGAAAATACTCGGATTAGAAGATTGATTCAATTAATATAGTGTTTCATAAATTAAAAATTAACATGTAAACATTTACATGTTAAGGAATGAGAACTAAATAACTTATTTAACTTGTGCGAAATAACAAAGCGTGTCATAACTGCGAAGACAGGAATTTCCATCCACGGGCACAGGGGATTCCTGCATGCGCAGGGATGATATTATATCTTAAGCAATTTAAACATATGTACAAGTTATTTAGTTCTGGTTCATAAGACATCGTTCAACGTTTAAATTTGTTGAGCTATTATTATGTGTTTGCCACAATCGGTTTCATTAAAATGGGACTGACGTGGCGGAGCTATGTTTATTACTTAGGTCACTTAATTTTGTGGTCATACAGTCTCAATTATTAATTATTTACATATTAATGTATCATTTTGAAATTGTAAAACTTGTATATTTACTGCTGTTCTTTGAAATATTGTAATCTGAAATTTAAAAGTGTATAGAATAATTACACTTTAACAAATGTAATTACATATAATTATCTGATTTCAAAAATTTATGTTATATTCATTTGCAGTTATCTTTGCTTTATAAAAATAATATGTACTAAAATAGTATGATATAATTTAATAAATTACATTAGGTAAGGCTGAATATTTACTTATCCGTTTATTTGGCATAGAGTTTGGATTAGGATAAGAAGTTAATTATAGCTAATTCAATACGGCAATATGCGATTTTTAAATATAAACGGAGAACTTAAATGACACTGCTCGAGATAATTATGTGGACATCGATTGGTGTGATTATCTACACATATTTGGGATATCCGATTACTGTCGGATTGGCTTCTCGCTTCTTTGGTAAAACTGTTGAAAAAGCACCTATCTTCCCATCTATAACTGTAATTATTGCTGCAAAGAACGAGGAGACGACAATTGAAAATAAAATAATTAATATTTTGGAGTCAGATTATCCGGTTGAATTGATTGATATAATTGTTGTTTCTGATGGTTCCACAGATCAGACAAATAACATTGTAAAAAAGTATAAACGGCGAAATGTCAATCTGATAAATTATCCTATTAGTATGGGAAAAGCATTTGCCTTAAATAAAGGAGTAGCAAAAGCAAATGGTGACATTATTGTATTTGCAGATGCACGACAGCAATTTGATAAATACGCTTTAAAGGAACTTGTCGCTAACTTCAACGATTCAACCGTAGGAGCCGTTTCAGGAGAGCTTCACTTGATTAGTAATGAAGCCAATTCATCTTCAGAAGGTGTTGGTTTATATTGGAAATACGAGAAATTTATTCGTCGGAGTGAGAGTTTAATTCACTCATCTGTGGGCGCTACGGGAGCAATATATGCAATACGACGGAAACTCTATTCATTACTTCCACAATATACAATACTTGATGATTTTATTGTGCCAATGAGAATCGTTCAGCAAGGCTATCGAGTTATTTTTGATGCAAAAGCGAAAGCATATGATAAAATCTTTAATAAATCCAAGCAGGAATTTGCTCGTAAAGTTCGGACTTTAGCAGGTAATTTTCAGTCATTTGCAATGATTCCTGAATTGTTTAATCCAGTACGAACGAAAGTAGCATTTCAGTTATTCTCTCATAAATTTTTGAGACTCATTGTTCCCTATTTAGTATTGCTCGTCTTTGGTATTAATTTTTTCTTGTTAGCAAAACCAATTTATATGGTAACAATGTTATTTCAGATTACATTTGGGGTATTGGCAATCATGGGATTAATTACTGAAAACAAAAAGTATAGTAATAAAATATCGCGATTATGTTACACTTTTATCTTACTAAATCTTGCAGCTATCGTAGGTTTTATAAAATTTTCGACTAAATCATATAGTGATGTATGGAAAAAAGCAATTGAGATATCATAGTAAAGATATTCCGATTAAGTTTTTTATTCAAACATAAAATCTATTCTATTTATTCTGCGTGTGAATTTTTGAAGGTTGATAGAATACTACCTTGTTTGTCCTTTCTAAGACGTCAGCTTAAGCGAGTCAATGTGATATTGAATGATATTATTGATCACAATAATCTAATCTCAATAGTTATCTTTAGTCGATATAATTTATCACCATTCATATAGTTCGGCTCGCTAGGAACTTCTACCTACCCATGCCTTTATTTTTAATATGACATTCCATAAAATAACCTTATAAATGATTTTATAATCATTTTCTTTTATACATCAATCTAATAAATTAATGCACTTGTTATTATTTGAGGAAACTATGAAATCGATCATTAAAATATTGATCATAATTGGCATAATAATAGCTTTTAAAGGATGTAATATGGAAAGATCGAAATCAGATTCCATCAAGATTGACAATCTTACAAATGATCAGTGGGAAAATTTTAAAAAGAAAAAAATCTATTTTGGCCACCAATCGGTTGGACAAAACATTATTGATGGTATGCTTACAATCAGAAATAATGCCTATGTTACCGGATTCAATATCGAAAAACTTTCAAATAAAAATCAGTTGAATAGAAATGCACTTTTTCATCAATTTATTGGTGAAAACTATGACCCATATTCAAAGATAAATGCGTTTAAAAATGTAATAAATACAAAAATTGGAGAAACTGTAGACATTGCATTCTTTAAATTTTGTTATGTCGATATTGATGCAAATACAAATATTCAGAAATTATTTGAATTTTATACGACTTTTATGGATACATTGATAAATGAATATCCAAATGTAACATTTATACATACAACTATTCCGCTGGTGTCTTTGAAACGAAATATTAAGGATTGGATAAAAATTATTATTGGTAAAAATACAATTAAAAACGCAGAAGCCAACATTAGAAGAAATGAATTCAATGAAATGTTAAGAAATAAATACGATAATAAAGTGCCTATTTTCGATATTGCAAAATTTGAATCCACATTACCGAATGGACAAAGAGTTTTCTTCATTAATAACGAGATTGAATATGAATCAATGGCTCCAATTTATAGTAATGATGGTGGACATCTTAATCAATTGGGTCGTAAGGTCGTTGCTAATGCGCTTTTAACATTATTGAGTGAAGTTACCGGAACGAATTAATATACACTTCAATTGCATAAAAAAAGTAATTAATGTGATTTCAGGATATTATCTCGAGTTTGGACATTTTTACCATCTCGTTTCGAGCGTCTCGCTGGAAATGACAACTTTGCGGCTCTGCCGCGATTAGAACAACCACAGGGCAGAGCCATGTTATGATCACTATTATCCATACCAATGTTTGGCAATAAAAAGAGAAAAAGGGGCTTCGTTTATAGGTTGGTGCGACCAACGACCCAGCTAAAACGACTGCTTTCTATTTTCCTTATTTCTACATAGCCTGATTTCTTCGGTATTCGAGACGCTCTCAACATATTTTTTTAATTTATAAATGTCCAAACTTCAGGATAGTATATGAAGAGTCAAATTTAGGAGTTATCTAATGGGATTGTTGAGTGGATTAGTAAATTTTAATGAAACAAGAGAAAATTTGAATTCTATTTTAGAAAAAATGATGTATTCTCAACGACATCGTGATTTCGCTTCACCCCGAACTAAAATTGGTGCCTTTTATGCTTTAGGTATGGCAAATTCGCATGATTACATTACTAATTATAATCAATCCGCAATTCAGTTTGATAAAAATTCTGAAAATAATGACTCTGGAATTTATGCTTTGTCCGATGGTATTGTGCTTGATGTTTCAAAACATATAAATTATTTTAATAGCATTGGTATGCCAGTTAAAATGCATTCTGGTTCTGTAACCATCGCAGCTTCATATAAAAAGTGGGGAATTGATTTTATAAATCATCTTGAAGGTGAGTTCTCGTGCGTCGTATGGGATGAAAATGAACAAAAATTGCTCTTGGTTCGAGATCCGTATGGGCACAAACCGTTGCATTATTATCATGCTAATAATCAACTAATATTTTCGTCTGAGATTAAAGGAATTCTTGCAGCGGGTATTTCAAGCGAAATCGATCTTATAAGTCTAAGTGATTTTATAAGCTTAAATAATATTCCATATCCTTCAACAATTTTTAAAAATATTTATCAAGTTCCTCCGGGAGGCATCATAATATTTTCAAGAGATGGAATTAAAAAACATCAATATTGGTATCCGAAAATGACGGAAGATCATGCGTTGAATTTTGTTGATGTTGTTTCTCAGGTAACAGATGATTTACGCAAAGCTGTAAAGAAAAGAATGGTGACTGATGATGTATATTGCTTTTTAAGCGGAGGAATTGATTCGAGCGCAATTGTATCTTTTGCTTCAGAATTATCGGATAAACCAATTCATACAATTAGTGTTGGATTTGAAGAAGGAGAACGAAATGAATTAGCAGATGCTGAAATCATGGCAAAACATGTTAATGCTGTCCATCATAAAGTAATAGCAAGACCCGATTCTTTTTTTGATATGCTCGATACCATCGTATTCCACCAGGATGCACCATTTACTGATACATCTGCTTATCCGACATATTATGCAGCAAAACTTGCTCGTAATTTAACCGATATTATTTTAACAGGAGATGGTCCTGACCAAACGATGGGAGGAAGTGGACATCATGTACATGCTTTAAAAAATAATATATTTAAAAATAAAAACTATTTACATAAAATATACAGTAGAGCAGGTGCCGTATTAATTGGGAATGTTAATAAGTCTCCGATACCGAATAAAATGGCAAAAATTGAAAGGAAATTTTACAGGGACAGTGTTTCACCAGTCCATGCAGCCTATGATTTAAGATCCGGTTTTCCTGATATTGTAAAAAAATTTATTTGTTGCAACGAATTATGGGACGTTCATGTCAAAAATAATCCATATCGACATCCGGAATCATGGTTCCAAGAAGTCAGCGGACTTGATAATATAAATAAATATCTATTTGCTGATATAAAGTTTTATGTTCCGGATGATTTGATGGTTAAGGTCGATAGAATGTGTATGGCTCACAATCTTGAAACGCTTTCGCCATTTCAGGATATAGAATTAGCTCAAATTATTAATAGTTTACCCGGGAATTATAAAATTCATAATTCAAAAGAAAATGGAATCATAACTAAATATATTTTAAAAAAGGTCTGTCAAGAGCGGTTCCCCAAACATACACTATCTAAAAAGAAACAAGGATTCGGTATTCCAATTCAAAAATGGTTGAAACAAAAGGAAGGCCAATTATTGCGAGAAATTTTATTAGATGATAAAACCTTATCGAGGGATTTTTTTAAAAAAGAAGCAGTTGAAACAATGGTCAATACTTTTATTCAAGATAAAGGAGATTATTACTTTCCAAGTTCATATGCATTGGTTGCATTATTAACATTTGAACTGTGGCATAGGAGATACATTGATTAAATGAAAAATATAATAATTAAATATATTAATCTTATTTTAATTTTTATTCTCTTACTTTTACCGTTAAAACTAAGAGCGAGAGCCTTATGGTCTATGGCATCTATAAAACAAAAAATAAAACGTAGAAGGTAGCCATCTAATGTCTAAAAAAAATGGAATGAATCACGCAGTCGGTATACTATTTTCCGGAGGATCTGATTCTTCCCTAACAGCATATAAAATGTCACAAGAATTCGATAAAGTGCATCTCTTAACTTACAAACAATTCGGGCAAATAGATATTGAAAACAGCAAAAGTAGTTATAATATATTAAATGCTAAATTTCCTAACAAATTTAGCCACACAATTATAGACGTTAGTGACATGTTTTTAAAGATTTATAATCGTCACTATTTTAAAAATTTATTAAAATATGGCACACTTCAATTGCAATTTGCATGCTTTGCCTGTCAGGCATGTTTTCATATAAATACAATTATCTATTGTAAGAAAAATAACATTAAAGATGTTAGAGACGGCGCCAATACGGAATATGAAGAAGCGTCACCTATGCAAATTGAAATAGTAAAGAAGGAAATTATCAAACTTTACGCTTATTATGGGATTACCCATGATAGTCCTGTTTATCATGAACATGAAAATGAGCGTTCCGACTATCAATTGTACAAATTAGGACTTCGTCCACAGCCAAATGTTAAAGATGATCTCGAAATGTATAAGAAATACCAGGGATACTGTCGCTTTATGCCGGGTGGTGTTATATTTCTGAATTATTGGAAACACGGCCAACATTTTCCGGAAAATGTACAGTTGATGATAAGACAACATTGGTTGGAGGAGGTTAATTTTTTCAAAGGTCTAATTGAGAATGGACTCAAAAAAGAGTAAATGTGTTAGTAACAATAATCAAATGAAATTCTCAGACTTACTTCAAACCGATATTCGTAGATGGAATAAATTGTCTAATGCGGTATGTAAACTTGGCTTTTACTCAGTATTGTTTTACAGAATTTCACATTTTTTAAGTTTGTATAATTTTAAGATATTAAGTAGCATAGTACAATTCTTATCTCATATGATAACAGGCGCGGAAATTTCTAATCGAGCATCTATTGGTTCTGGTTTAATAATATTACACCCAACTGCTGTTCATATAGGACCAAATGTCAAAATTGGTTCCAATGCGTGTATCTGTGAATGTTGTGCGATTTTAAATAATATCGAAGTTGGCCCCGGTGAGCCCAATATTGGTGATTATTTATGGATGAGCTCCGGCAGTAAAATTTATGGCCCGGTACGATTGGGCGATCATGTATGGATCGGCCCCAATTCAGTCGTATTAAAAGATATTCCATCAAATATGACCGCATATGGTATACCTGCCCGCATATTACCAAAAACATTTCGAAAAAATCAAAGCATTCGACGATCTTGATACAAAACAAGTCAATTAGCAAATAATAAAGTTTAAATTTATCTATGATGGCATTTATTCTATTGTTGCTGACAATTTTTATTATGTTCGATCAACCAACGTATTACTTTCCCGAATTATTAAAATACAATCCATTGCGAAATGTTGCATTTCTTACTTTGATCGTTTTTTTTATAAGTGGTCGGAATAACACAATCAAATTTCTTCAGTTCAAAGAAAATAAATATTTTTTAGGATTTGCTATATTTCAAATAATTTCTGCTGCTTTAGTTTGGCTCCAACTTTCCCTTGATATGGCTACTACGTGGCTGAGAACAGGAATTATTTTTTTTCTTATTACTAAATTGGCAAATAATTTTAAAAAAATTGAGTGGATTTTTATATCAATTATAATCGGAATTGTGTTCCTCTCAAAATATTCAATTATTAATTATTTTCAATTAAAAACAATTGATCCAAATTTTGAGCAGGAACATGCACTTGTTAGTTTTCGCGCTACTGGATTTGGATGGTATGAAGGTTCAAACGATTTGGCGATGATTTTAGTTGCGACGATACCATTTTTATTTTATTTTTTTGAAGCGAAAAAAAATTATCTGATAAAATTTATTTCGATAGCTGTCGTCGTTCTTTTTTCATATAATCTCATGATAACCGGATCCAGAGGAGGCATATTAGGATTTTTGACAATCGTCATTTTAACGGTTTTTAGCGCCAAGAAAATTAATAAACCATTAAAAATAGCTTTTTTGTCCGTGGCAATTGTAGGCGCCATTCCGATTGGTCTCAAAATTGTTCAACAGCGCTCGGATGTTGTTGACGGTAGTTACACGCAAGACGCTTCAGCTCAAGATCGAATTACTCAATGGAAGGCAGGCATTAAAATGTTAATACTAAATCCATTGACAGGAGTTGGGCCTGAACAGTTCCCGGAGGTTGCAGGTGACTATGGTGGTATTCGTGGTCTGCAACCACATAATACGATTATTCAGGTCTTTGCGGAAACAGGTTTTATTGGCGGCATCTTTTTTATTCTTATGAATGTTTATGCGTTTAAAGATATCAGGTTCTTTTTGAAAGTACCCAATATTTCTCAAAATGCTCTGAATGATTTGCTTATTTATAAATATTTATCATATACTTTCATCGGATTTTGGGTGTGTGCATTATTTTCAAACAGAAATCAGGCGTATATATTATTTGTCGTAATTGCAATGATGGTTGCCGTCAAATCAACACTCATGGGACAACTACCGGAAAATATAGATGAAGAATCATAGAAAAATAAATATTGCACATATTGTCGTTTCCCTGGATACCGGAGGCCTAGAAAATGGCATTATAAATTTAATTAATAATAAGATTAATAAACAGATTTCCTATTATGTTATTTGCTTAAAAAAACCCGGTGTTCAAGCTTCAAAAATTTTTCCACATAGTGCTACCATCATTTCATTAGAAAATAATTACACCGGTTTACTTACTGGTATTTTTAAAATTAGAAAAATATACAAGAAATATAAAATACAGATTGCCCATGCACATGGATGGGGGCAAGGATCATTAACTGCAGTTTTGGGAGCCAAGCTTGCTGGTGTTAAGATTATTATAAACGGCGAACATGGAACTTTTTTCTTACATACAAAAGCTGCAATCTTTGGGCAAAAATTCGTGAGCTATTTTTGTAATCGAATTCTTGCGGTATCCGACAGTTTAAAAAAATCAACAATAAAGAACTTAGGCATATCAGCACATAAAATTACTGTTATCCCCAATGGTGTCGATACAAAGAAATTTAGTATAACTGTTGATGTGGAAAAGAAAAAAAATGATTTATGTTTGTCGCCACATTTGTTGACGATAGGCACCGTAGGAAGGCTCGTCGAGGTAAAAAATCAGGCACTTGTTCTTAAAGCGATAAAGTATATTAAAGAAAACGGTACACCTGTGCAATGTGTCATTGTTGGTGAAGGTCCACTACGGGAAAAATTGACTCAAATGATTATTGAATATAATATTCAGGACTTTGTTTATTTAGTGGGTGAAAGAAAAGATGTAAATGAAATTATGCATACTTTTGATGTTTTTGTCCTGACATCACACAGTGAAGGCATGTCCAATACTGTGCTGGAAGCAATGGCTGCAGGTTTACCTGTTGTTTGCACAAATGTCGGGGCAAACTCTCAACTTGTGGTCGATGGGCAAACGGGATTACTTGTTAAAAAAAATAATTTAAAGGATTTCACGCAACGACTGCATATATTATTGACGAATAATGAGTTGAGACAAGTTTATTCACGAAATGCATTGAACAGCGTAAGTAAGTATTATTCAATAGAAAAAATGGTGCAAACGTACGAAAAGCTATATTTTCATCATAAGCAATATAATTAAAAACCAATCGAATCTGCCAATTCAATTAATTTAAGCTTAAATAGATGGATATTAAAAATACAATTAAACTGAAGAAATATATACCGCTTTTCTTCTCAAGTGAAGCAATACTTTTAGTTGGAAGTTTTATCAGCTTTCCTATTTTCACCCGTATTTTAACAAAGGGTGATTATGGGCTGATGAGCTTAATAAATTTAACGATTACGTTTGCTGTAACAATTGGTTCTCTCGGATTACGACATAGTGTCCATCGATACTTTTTGATATATAAAAAAAAAATTAATAGTTTTTTTTCTTCATTAATTTTAGGAATATTGTTCAGCGGTGTTATAATTTCAATATTAATTTTTTTGCTTGGATTAATTTTTTATTCATCATCAAAAATATCAAGTTATACATTCAGTTTAATTTTATTAACCATTCCATTAATATTCATCAAATTATTCAATAATTTTAAAATTGCCTTTTTGCGTATACAGGAACAAATAATCAAAACGAGTACGATAGAGATAATAATACGGTATTTGGGGATAATCTTAAGTATTCTCTTTGTAAGTATATTTAAAAATTTAGTTGGTTTTTTTTTAGGATTAATCGTTGCAGAAGGAGTAATTTCATTTTTTTTATTAACAAGGTCCGATAATAAGATCAGACTTAATTTATTTGATAAATCAATTGTTAAGATTTGTCTACTTTATGGTTTTCCATTGATGGCAGATAGTATTGTAACCTACCTTTTATCCGCGGGTGATCGCTATATAATTTCGTATTTTTTAGGAAATGAGAAAGTCGCAGAATACACGGTTGTATACAATTATTGTGAATATCCATTTGCTATCGTTCGAAATGCATTACTATATTCGTTTATGCCAATCATTATGAATTTATGGAATTCCGACCAAGTATCTGAGAGTAAATTATTATTAAAAACTTATGTTAAAATCTTTTCTTGGGTAACGATTCCAATTGTCTTCGGACTGAGCGCTATATCGGCCGATGGCATATCTTTACTTGCTGGAAATAAGTACATAAACTTTGCTTATCTCACCCCGATCATAAGTAGTGGAATAGCATTAACAACTATGAATTTTGTAATTACTTCAGGCCTAATTTTTAAGAAAAAAACAATGATAATTTTAATGCTGACTGCTTTTGCAACTATTTTAAATATATTTTTAAACTTAATTCTAATTCCCAAAATGGGGCTTGAAGGAGCCGCAATTGCCACACTAATTTCCTACATAGTTTTTTTTACATCGTCGTTTACATTTTCAATAAGAGAACTTCGCTTCTCCCTTCCGTTTAATCACGTTCTAAAAGCGATTATTTCTAGCTTTTTGATGTATCTATTCATTTTAAATATGCCAA
>JAFGDW010000101.1 GCA_016931935.1 Candidatus Zhuqueibacterota bacterium
AGATTTCCGCATTCGCGAAAATGACATCAAAGCTCCGGGATTAGCAATTTAAAGAAATTTTGTAAAAACGATACGTATGATACAGCCCCTCAGGATGAAGCTATCACAAACATTGCTCAGCATGAAGCAAACTGAAACATCATAATTTTTCTTATACTATGAAAAAACTCATATTCTACAGCATTCTGATTTTCTGGACAATTCTTTTCCTCTATCCTTTTCTCTGGATGTTATCGGCGACGGTTCGTCCCGAAGCGGAAATCGGGGGATTTGGAATTATTCCATCGTCTGTATCAATTAGCAATTACATCACAGTGTTCCGGAAAATTCCGATTGCGCGGGCGTTTTTGAATAGCTTGTTCGTATCGACCATGGTGACGTTCGGGGTGATTGTATTCACATCGATGATCGGCTATTCACTGGCGCGGCTCAATTTTCGCGGACGTGGTTTGATTTTCGCATTAATTCTGTTCACTATGACATTACCGTTTCAAATAACACTGATTCCGCAATACATTCTTATGGTGAAATTTCACTGGACGGAAACGTATCTGGCGCTGATCATGCCGTACCTTATCAACACGTTTGCGATTATTCTGTTCCGGCAGCATTTTCTAACGATCCCGCAGGATTTAATCGACGCAGCCAGGATTGACGGTTGTTCGGAGTTCCGCATTCTGTTTCGCGTGCTGTGGCCTCTCTCCGTACCGACGATTATTACGGTGGGAATTATTACGTTCATGGCCGTGTGGAATGAAGTATTGTGGCCGCTGATCGTGATTCATGAAACCGACATGATGACCCTGCCACAATTGGTGACCATCTTTGTGGTTGGTGGGCAGGCCGAGGGATTGATGGGTGTCAAACTGGCGGCAGCGACACTGCTGGCGTTGCCAATTATTATTGCCTATAGTGTATTCCAACGCTACTTTATCGAAAGCATGGCGACATCCGGCTTGAAAGGATAAATCGGGTGAAAAAATTAAATTTGTTGTTTATCATTTTGGTTGTCTGCTCATGTGCTGACCGGAAAACAGTGGACGACAACACGATAATTAATTTTAACCACTTGCGACATTTGACCGAATCCGTTGTTTTGAACGATACGCCCTGTGATATTATCCATATCTATGCAGAAGCGCCCAATTATCAATGGGTCGACGCCAACGACGAGGGCATTGCATGTGTTGATGATGTGGCGCGGGCGGCTGTGCTGTACCTGCGCTATTACGAATTGACACATGCTGATTCCGCTTTAATTCGTGCGAAAAAATTGCTCAACTTTGTCTTATTTATGCAAGCCGATGACGGCGAGTTTTACAATTTTATCGACGCCAATCATCAGATTAATCGTACTGGTGTGACGAGTCGAAAATCGTTCAAACACTGGGCGGCGCGTGGTTACTGGGCATTGGGTGTTGGATATCGAATGTTTAAACCGGTTGATCCACAATTTGCATCAACGCTTAAAACCGCATTTTTAAAATGCAAAGCGCCGATCGATACCTTGTTGGAAAATTATCAGGATTATACCGAATATAAAGGAAGGAAATATCCTCAATGGCTGGTGATGAATTCCGCGTCGGATGCAACGGCAACGCTGCTATTGGGGTTGATTGAATATTTGAAACTTGAACATGATCCGCAAATAACGGCATATGCGGAGAAACTGGCTGAAGGCATTATGGAAATGCAGGTCAATGATGAGTCTAATTTTAATGGCGCGTTCCTTTCCTGGCTGGATGTGTGGCACGCGTGGGGCAATGCGCAAACGCAGGCGCTGGCGTCGCTGGGACAGCTATTGGATAAGCCGAATCTAATTGCGGCCGCCCAAAAGGAAGCTGATTATTATTATAATTATTTAATTGCCAACGGCATGTTAAACGAATGGTCGTTTTCGGACCGAAATAATATCAAACAATTCCCGCAAATCGCCTATGGCATTCGCTGCATGAACGTCGGACTGCTTCGCCTGGCGGAAGCGACCGGAGATGATCATTATGCAAAAAATGCCGGACAATGCGCTGCATGGCTATTCGGAAGGAACGCTGCCCGTGCCACAATGTACGACGCCCATACCGGCCGCTGCTACGATGGAATTAGCGATAGCTCGACCATTAATCATAATTCCGGCGCCGAGTCCACGATTGAAGCGTTGATGACATTGGTGGAGCTGAGTTCGAATGCTGTGGCGAGGGAGAGTTTGAAGAACATAAGTTCTGATTTTTAACAAATCAAAATTTCTGCAATTCATCGCTGCGTTGAACATCCCCCTAATTCCAACTCGCAAACCGCAAGCGTGGCGAGCTGGAATATTTCCCCTTCGAAGGGGGACGATTTTGCCCCTGTACGCTTGCGTGCAAAGGGGCAGAATCAGGGGGATGTTCAACCGCACGGCGCGAAAAAATTTCAAATAAAAACTTATCAATTTGAAGTGGAAAGAAATTTCATGCAACTACATCGTACAAACATCACCATCAAACCGGATTCCCGGCGGGTGCTTTTGCGCCCGTTTGAACCGGGCCGGAAAATACAGACGTCACATATGGTGGAACGCATCATGGCATTAGCGGAAGAAGATGTACAAATTGAACTTCAGCAGATTATGACCAATTTCGAACATCGGCATCGTGACTTGACAGCATTTTTCCGAAAACGGTTCGAGCAGACGAAGCATTATTTACCGCCGGATCAAAACATTAGTGAACTGCGAAAATTGCTTTTCGGCGCATGTTTCTCAATGGAATACTCCACCGAAGCGGCTGCCCTGTTCAATCCATCGATGGTGTGGCATCCGGATCAGACCAATCTTCACGATGGCTCAAAGCGATTTATCCTGAGCCTGCGGTCGACCGGAGAAGGCCACATTTCATCGATTTCGTTTCAGTCCGGCGTGATTGATAGGGATTTGGATATCCGGCTTGATGATCGCAGTCAATTCGTGACGTCGCCGGAAATAATTGAAAGCAACCGATACGAAAAAAATTTGTTTGAGAAAAAATTAGCAGCGTCAGGTATTCTCAATGATTTTACATCATATATTTTGACTGGTTTGAAGGACAACTTCGGGTTCGATGAATTGAATAGCGCGGTCCAACAGTCACTGCCGGATTGGGAGCATAAAAAGGAAGAGTTCGCTGACTACGCAGATAAAATGTTGTGTTTGGCTCAGGCGAATTACCAGATTCGATTCCCTGATGAAACCGATTTGACGGAGCAAATTATTTTTCCGATTTCAAAATCCGAGAAAAATGGTATCGAAGACGCCCGTTTCGTGTGTTTCATGAATGACGATGGTTCTCACACATACTACGCAACCTATACAGCCTACGATGGAAAAGCCATCACGTCGCAATTGTTGGAAACTGCTGATTTTCAAACATTCAATATACACACTCTGCACGGTTCCGAAGTGCAGAACAAGGGGATGGCCCTGTTTCCCCGAAAAATTAACGGACGTTATGCCATGCTTTCGCGACAGGACAACGAGCAAAATTTTATCATGTTTTCTGATCATCTCCATTACTGGAATTCGAAACAGGCAATCATGCAACCGGAATTCCATTGGGAATGTATTCAGTTAGGAAATTGTGGCTCGCCAATTGAGACCGAAGCCGGATGGGTCGTTCTGACGCATGGCGTCAGACCGATGCGAAGCTATTCAATTAGCGCCATCTTGCTTGATTTGAATGATCCGGCGAAAATTATCGGGCGTTTGAAAGAACCGTTGATTCGTCCGTCCGAAAACGAACGTGAGGGCTATGTCCCGAATGTGGTGTACAGTTGCGGTGGCGTGTGTTTTGAAAGAACACTAATTATCCCATACGCGATGTCCGATTCAGTGAGCAGTATTGCTCTTGTGAATATTGATGATTTGGTGACGGAGCTTACTCTTTAAGGGAAGGAAGTGGGTATGTCAGAAATAATGCGGGATTCGAATAATCCAATTCTTACAATAAATGATGTGACGCCATCGATGGATGGCATTGAAGTGGTCGGTGTGTTTAATCCGGCGGCATGCAAGTTTCAGGATGAATATATTCTTGTCGTCCGGGTTGCGGAAATGTGCATTCAGACAGAAGGCTGGTTTAAAATACCAATCATGAACTTTACCGGCGAGCGCCCGCAATTAGAAATTAAATCATGGAAACAGGGGGAAATTAACCTGAGCGATCCGCGCAAATTTTGGGCTGGCCCCTATCGGTATCTGTCATCAATTAGTCACTTGCGACTCGCACGAAGTACGGATGGCGTTCATTTCACATTTTCTGACAATCCGTTCATGTTCGCCGATTTAACCAACGAGGCGTTTGGTGTTGAAGATGCGCGCATCACGCAAATTGGCGATACCTGCTATTTAACCTATACAGCGGTTTCGATCAACAGCTTTGGCGTTAGTTTGGCTGGCACAGTGGACTTTCAGACGGTGCAACGTTATGGGATGATTCTGGCGCCGGAAAATAAGGATAGTTGTTTATTCCCGGAAAAAATAAATGGTAAGTACGTCGCGCTGCATCGTCCCAGCTCGGATAATTTTGGCCGGCCGTCGGTGTGGTACTGTGAATCACCGGATTTGTTGCATTGGGGCAACCATTCCTGCCTGTTAGCACCGTATGAAAACCAGTGGGAACGCCAAAAAATCGGTGTCGGCCCGCAGCCGCTCAAAACGTCCGATGGCTGGCTGGTGATGTATCATGGCTGCGGTGATGATTCAGTCTATTCGCTTCACTTATGCCTGCTCGATCTCAACGATCCGCGCAAGGTTTTGAAACGCACCAGCGAACCAGTGTTCGTCCCTGAAACCGACTGGGAAAAAAACGGATTTTTCCCCAATGTAGTGTTTTGCAATGGCTGGATTCGCGAGCCGGACGACAGGGTGTTGATTTATTATGGCGCGGCAGATAGTTGTATTTGCGTGGCGGAGACGACTGTGAATGATTTGATGGGATTTTTGGATCGAGGCAAAAGTAAACGCTGATGCGAAGGCTGATGCTGAGAGTAAAAAGCGCTTTTCCTTCGCCTTAGCCTCAGCCTTCGCCTATAATACATTTAATTCCCAATTCTTAAAGGACCTCCCATGGCCAATGTTGAACTAAAAAACGTTACCAAGAAGTTTGATAAAAACGTCACAGCTGTTGATAATGCAACGTTTAAAATTAATGACAAGGAATTCGTCGTGCTGGTCGGACCGTCTGGATGTGGGAAATCCACGACTTTGCGGATGATCGCCGGACTGGACACCGTAACTGATGGCGAAATTTTCATCGATGATAAATTGGTCAACGACATTCCGCCCAAAGACCGCGACATCGCGATGGTGTTTCAGAATTACGCGCTTTATCCGCATATGACGGTTTATCAAAACCTGGCGTTTGGATTGAAACTACGGAAACACCCCAAGAAAGAAATTGACGCGCGCGTCCGTGAGGCTGCGGATATTTTGGAAATTGAAAAATTATTAGATCGCAAGCCCAAAGCATTGTCGGGCGGGCAACGGCAGCGTGTCGCAGTGGGGCGGGCGATTGTGCGCAAGCCAAAGGTGTTTCTGTTCGACGAGCCGCTCTCAAATCTCGACGCCAAACTGCGCGTGCAAATGCGCACTGAAATCAGCAAATTGCGCCATCGCCTGGAGACGACGATGATTTACGTGACGCATGATCAAATGGAAGCGATGACCATGGGCGATCGCATCGTTATCATGAAAGACGGGATTGTTCATCAAATCGATACGCCGTTAACCTTATATAATCAGCCAAAAAATCAATTCGTCGCCGGCTTTATCGGTAGCCCGGCGATGAATTTCATGAAAGGAAAACTGGAAAAAGGTGCTGGCTTATGGTTCGATGAAGGCGAATTCCGGCTTAAGCTTGCCGAGAATTACAATACAATGCTTCACAACTATCCTGAAAAAGAAATTGTAATGGGAATTCGCCCGGAAGATATTTATGATAAAACAGTATCGGCCAACACATCACATTCGGACCAAATTCCATTCCGCGTCGATGTTGTAGAGCTTATGGGCAATGAAATATTTGTTTACCTGAAAACAGACCAGCATTCGCTGATTGCGCGCATGAAAACGGATAATCCGCCGCAGGTGAACGAGCAGATTGATGTAGTTTTCAATATGCAGAAGCTGTATTTTTTTGATTCTGAAACAGGGGAGAGAATTGTTCATAGCGTAGGCCAAGGCTGAGGCGCAGGTGAAGGAAAAGCCGTGCTCATCACTGAATTTCGATTTTTTCTCAGCCTTGGCCTCAGCCTAATTTTTGAGATTGTATAGATGAAAATGATATCCGCAAACAAACATCCCACAAAATTCACTTGGGATTACTGGTATTATTTCGATCACGACGAAAAATTATTCCATATTTTTAATCTCAATGCGAAAAAGTCGTTGGCGAAGAAACAACAACATCACTTTTCATCACAAGTCGGTTATGCCACTACCCGTGATTTTGTAACCATCAACTGGATAAAAGACGATGTGCTTGTCGCTAACCCGTCTGGATGGGACAATAGCTCGATCTGGACTGGCGACATCGTCAAATCGAACAATGGATTTGTCATGTTTTACACATCGCGCGACAAACATGATGACGATGGAATGACGCAAAACATCGGGTGCGCATTCTCAAACGATTTCCTGAAATGGGAGCGGATTCCGAATGTAAGAATTCAACCTGAGCCGGCGCATTATTTGACTCAGACTTCGGAAAACGATGGCACAATACACGCCTGGCGCGATCCGTTTTTATTCAGGGAAGGGGACTATGCTTACATGTTGGTAAGCGCCAAGGCAAATGATCTGCCTGCCGGTAGAAATGCCTGCGTTGCTCTGTTGCGTTCAGAACCGCATGATCTGCTTCATTGGAACGTACTGCCGCCGATCTGCAAACCAGGTTGGTACGGGGAAATGGAAGTGCCACAGTTGTATCTCGATAAGGACGGCCGTCATCAATTGATATTTTCGGTGGGAGAAAAGTGGGATTATGCAGATGATACGCAACAGCAGGGAGGCTTGCAATCGATTGATGTAACGCAAGGGCGAAAAGTAGAATTCCCCATTGTACGACTTCCCCAGAGCGCCGGGATTTATGCCTGTCGAGTCATTCCTGAAATGGGTGGCGCTATCATCGGTTTCGATATTAAGGTTGGCGGATTTGTGAAGTGCGACGGATTACCGGATTTCAAGTATATGAATCGGGATTTTACGGATTTCAAACAGCATTGGATAAGTTAAGCATACTTACTAATTAGATCGATAATGAAAATTATCTTAGTGATCCATCCTGCATCAAATCAATATTTCTACAGTCTTATAGTTCCCTTACGAAGTTGGTAAACATTCAACAAATCACGGTGAATGTACCCTTCGACACCGTTCGTGCTCCGATGCATCGGGACAAGCTCAAGGTACGGGATGCTCCGTTGGCTGATCCCGCCGAAAAGGCGGGACAACAAAACCATCCAATATTAAATGGATACCGAAATTGTACTGTAAGCTCTTTCGTTTTCAGGAAAATGTGTATTTTTTTCTTGATTTTTGTATTGAATTCAGGTATTATAGGATTAACCTTAAGTTAAGACAAATACTGAATGATAACTTTTATTTTAAACGATCAGCCGATATCAACCGAAGCTTCACCCGGAAGCGTAGTTCTCGATTTTATCCGTAACGATGCTGGCCTTAAAGGTACAAAAGAAGCGTGCCGTGAAGGTGATTGCGGAGCGTGCACGATAATGGTTGGTGAATTAATTGATGATGATACGATTGAATACCATTCGGTGAATTCATGCCTGTTGCCACTGGGGCAAATGAATGGAAAGCATGTCGTCACGATCGAAGGCATCAATCATGCTGAATTGAATCCCCTCCAGCAAGCCTTTGTCGATGAAGGCGCCACCCAATGTGGTTTCTGCACACCCGGCTTTATCATGTCACTCACCGCATATTTTCTTTCAAGCGATAGCATAAATTACAACGATGCCATCACCGCTGTCGACGGAAATATCTGTCGCTGCACCGGTTATGCGTCTATCCAACGCGCGATTGCACGTGTTTGTCAGTTATTGTTGAAAGATATTACCGGTGACAAACTTAACGCACTTATTTCCCACAAAATTATTCCCACTTATTTTAAACAAATTCCAGCTAAATTGAATGAATTGAACGCGCACAATCAAACTGATATCCAGCCAGTTGATATTTCACAAGAAATCGTTGCCGGCGGCACGGATTTATTTGTCCAACGACCGGATGATTTGATTGATAAAGATGTGCGATTTCTTTCATCTGAACCAGGCTTGACCGATATCTGGCAGGATGACAAATTCTGCTATATTGGCGCTGGCGTAAAAATTGAGACCATCCGAAATTCTGATATAGTAAGAAAACAAATTCCAAAAATAGATGACTATTTTCGTTTGTTTGCATCGACGCCAATTCGGAATCAGGCAACACTAGGCGGAAATTTAGTGAATGCATCGCCCATTGGTGACACTACTATTTTCTTTTTAGCGCTTAATGTACGCATTGGTATTGCAAATGAAAACGAAAAACGCGAATTTAAATTGAAAGATTTTTACGTTTCCTACAAAAAACTCAATAAAAAAGCCATTGATATTGTTGAATATTTAAAATTGCCTCTGTTATCATCACAACACAAATTTAATTTTGAAAAGGTCGCCAAACGAACATATCTGGATATTGCCAGTGTCAATTCGGCTGTGTCTATTCGAGCAGACGCTAATATTATTCAGGAAGTACATCTCTCTGCCGGCGGCGTCAGCCCGATTCCTTTATATCTTGCTGAAAGTGCTAACTATCTGGTTGGACGTGAAGTAAATCCGCAAACAGTACGTGGCGTATGCCGGGTGGCGGATGCTGAAATTGCGCCGATTAGTGATGTTCGTGGGTCAGAGATATACAAGCGATTATTACTACGGCAACTCATTTTTGCACATTTTATCAACCTGTTCCCGGATAATGTAAATTTAGAATCGTTGTATCGTTTTACCGAAAACGAAATCCACTAAACCAAAGTTATGTCAATAAAAAACAAAGACACCATTCTCCACGTTCAGGGCAAATCTCAATTCATTGATGATCAAATTGTGCCCGAGGGTACATTGTACGCTGCCGTGGTTTCGTCATCAATCGCGCATGGAAAAATTCTTAAAATTGATGATGAAGAAGCCAGAAAAATCAATGGCATCGTTTGTATTCTGACAGCGTCCGACGTTCCCGGGCAGAACCAAATTGGGAATATCATCAAAGATGAGACATTGCTGGCAGAGAATGATGTGCATTATATCGGCCAACCAATCGCAGTGATTCTGGCAACGGATGCGTTCACAGCACGAAAGGCAGCGAAAAAAATCAATATTAGATATGAAGCATTTCCCGCGGTATTTGATCCGCGTGAAGCATATAAAAACGGATCGTTAATCGCACCGGAACGAACCTTTTCGTGTGGTAATATCGATGATGCCTGGCGCAAATGCGATGTGATTGTGGAAGGACGCGTCGAGTCCGGTGGTCAGGAACATCTCTATCTGGAAACCCAGGGCGCGTTTGCGATTCCGATGGAACACGGAAAATTGAAAGTCTTCTCATCAACCCAATCCCCAACCATTGTTCAAAAAACAATTGCCGGTATTTTGAACATTCTTATGCATAAAATTGAAGTCGATGTGTTACGCCTGGGCGGCGGATTCGGCGGCAAGGAAGATCAAGCAACGGCCTGGGCATGCATGGCAGCATTGGGCGTATGGAAAACCGGCAAACCGGTCAAGCTGGTGTTACGCCGGCATGATGATTTAAGAATGACCGGCAAACGCCATCCTTATTCATCCGATTTTAAAATTGGTCTGACCAATGATTACAAAATAGTAGCGTATGAAGCGATGTTCTACCAAAACGCCGGAGCGGCTGCAGATTTATCGACGGCGATTCTGGAACGAACGTTATTTCATACCACCAACAGCTATTTCATCCCCAATGTGAAAGCCACGGCTGCATCATGCAAAACCAATCTCCCGCCTAACACCGCGTTTCGTGGATTTGGTAGCCCGCAAGCGATGTTCGTGATCGAATCAGCAATTCACAAAGCTGCTGAAAAAATGGGAGTCGATTCTTCCATCATTCAGCACATTAATTTGTTAAACGAAGGCGATGAATTTCCATTTGGCATGACATACAAAAGCAAAACCGCTCACGAATGCTGGGATAACGCACAAGAGCTTTATCATGTTAACGAAATTATCAATGAAATAAAAGTGTTTAACGAACAGAATAGTGCTGTTAAAAAAGGCATGGCGCTGATGCCGATTTGTTTTGGAATTTCCTTCACCACCACGTTTCTGAATCAGGCCAGCGCGCTGGTGCATGTATATAGTGATGGCAGCGTTGGGATAAGCACCGCCGCAGTGGAAATGGGGCAGGGAGTAAACACCAAAATCCGCCAAACTGCAGCCAGGGTATTTTCCATTGATATTGAACGCGTTTTCATCGAAACGACCAACACGACCCGCATTGCCAACACGTCACCGACCGCGGCAAGTTCTGCGGCCGATTTAAACGGGAATGCCACCCGCATTGCCTGTGAACAGATTTTATGTCGACTTAGAACCTTTGCACTGGAGCAATTGAAACAGCCTGATGCATCGAAAATTGACTTCCGTGACGAAACAATCTTTTATAACAATCAACCAACGGCGTTGACGTGGGAAATACTGATCGGACAGGCATATATTAACCGTCAGAATCTCTCGGCGCATGCGCATTATGCCACGCCCGCCATCTTTTTTGATCGCGCTACGGAGAAGGGTAATGCGTTCGCCTATCACGTCTGCGGTACAGCTATTTCAAAAGTAACACTCGATTGCCTGCGTGGCACGTACACGATTGATGCTGTTAAAATTGTTCACGATGGCGGGACCAGCATCAACGAACTGATAGATCGTGGCCAAATTGAAGGTGCGCTGGTGCAGGGGATTGGCTGGCTGACAATGGAAGAAGTGCTGTATGATGAAGCCGGAATCCTGCTATCCAACACATTCTCCGCATACAAAATCCCGGATATTCAGTTCACACCCACCGATATTTCAATTCATTTCCTGGAATCCGATGAAACGAATCTCGGAGTGTTCAATTCAAAGGCGATTGGTGAGCCACCATTTATGTATGCCATTGGGACGTATTTCGCGCTGATCAATGCCATTAAAGCATTCAATCCTAACGTTCACATTAAATATGACGCGCCGATGACGCCGGAAAAGGCGTTGTTGAGTTTGTATAGTGCTTAAGCGCCTTGTTCCGTCAGTCTCTGGCGGAATACAGAAAGGACGCTCTGCGTCCTATTTTTTTCATTGATTTTTAAGAAAGCATCCTAACCGAATAGCTACATCTATCTATACTACTTCGATAAAAATATAAAATCATAAATGGAGAGCAACCTTGAACCAAATCCCATCTTTCCTCACTGATGCCCAACTCTGGACAGAAATCCAAAAATGTGAATACTGCGCGGAAAAACCGTGTAGGGAAGCATGCCCTGTCGATTGCTCGCCGGCGGATTTTATTATGGCTGCAAAGACCGGTGATGTATTCGATTTCAAACGGGCAGCAGCAGTGATCTACGGTCACAATCCGCTTGGCGGTGTTTGCGGCGCACTTTGTCCCGATTACCACTGCATGCAGGCGTGTGTCCACCGAACCTTCGATCATGCTGTGAATATCCCGGCGGTACAGGCGACTATTATTCAAAAAGCTAAGGATTTACACGCCATACCGGAATTTCTGCAAGCGCCTATAAACAACGCCAACATTGCCATCATTGGCGCAGGTCCATCCGGGATGGGAGCCGCTGCGGTATTGGCGCAAATCGGCTACAGCATCACCATGTATGAAAAACAGAAGACCGCCGGTGGCATGTGCAATTTAATTCCCGATGTGCGGTTCAATAAAAATGTTTTATTGTCAGATATTGAATTTTTTAAATCGTTGGGGAAAATTCGATTTGAATTGGGTGCGCCGATTGCCGATCCATTAATTCTTTTGAATGATTCTACTCAGGCGGTCATCGTCTGTGCCGGATTGGATGAGCCGTTGCGATTAAACATTCCGGGTGAGAAGTTAGCGACGGCCTGGAATGAATTTCTGGCTGAACCGCCGAACGACATGTCAGCGAAAAAAGTAGCTATAATCGGCGGCGGCGCCGTGGCATTGGATTGTGCGCTGGTTGCCAAACAGGCGGGCGCGGAAACAGTGGAAATGATCTGCCTGGAAAATCCGGCAGAAATGCCGCTGACCGAAAAAGAACGAACGTGGCTGTTGGAAGCCTATATCGATGTGATAAATCGATCTCGCATAAATGAAATTAAATCGATCAATAAGGAGCTTCACATAAATCTGTCACGCGTAAAATTACCAGCCGGAGAAAAATTTCAGCCTAAAAATATGCAGGATATTCCCAATTCCGGGATTTCGCTTGGTGATTATCAGCAAGTGATCATCGCTATTGGTGGGCTAAGCTCTGTGCAGCGAGTGAATGCGGATGGTATTTTTTATGCCGGCGATATGGTCAATGGACCGACTACTGTTGTGGAAGCTGTCGCTGCCGGTAAGAATATCGCGCTGGAAGTGGATGCATATCTTCAAAAAAAATCCGCCCCGATCATTGAAAAACGTGTCAAGGCACGGAATTTCTTAAACGGCAGAAATCTCATTCCAATCAATTTGCATACTGAATTTTTCGGGCGAAAAATACGCTCGCCGTTTATTCTGTCCGCAGCGCCTCCCACCGATGGCTATGAGCAAATGAAAAAAGCCTACGATGCCGGCTGGGCGGGTGGCGTGATGAAAACTGCATTTGATAATGTCCCGATTCATATTCCATCCGAATATATATTCGTGTTGAACAAATCGACTTACGGCAACTGCGATAATGTCTCCGGCCATCCGCTGGATCGTGTATGTGACGAGATCGGACGATTGACGACGGAATATCCGGACCGCTTAACAATCGCTTCCACCGGTGGCGCTGTGACCGGCAACGACGCTGAAGACAGAAAAAGCTGGCAATCAAACACTAGTAAATTAGAGCAAGCCGGCGTCATGGCAATTGAATACAGCTTGTCCTGTCCCCAGGGCGGCGACGGCACCAAAGGTGATATTGTCTCCCAGGATGCTGAACTAACTGCCAAAATCGTCGATTGGGTGATGGAAATCAGTCATCCGGATATTCCCAAATTGTTTAAACTGACAGGCGCCGTGACTGCCATTTATCCGATACTTGATGCGATTAAGCAAGTGTTCGCCAAATATCCAAATAAAAAAGCGGGTGTTACCCTGGCTAACACATTCCCGGCGTTGTCGTTCCGTAGAGGCAATAAAACTGAATGGGATGAAGGGATTGTCATTGGCATGTCCGGCGATGGCGTGCAGGAAATCTCCAACCTGACGTTGGCTAACGCGGCCAAAGTTGGCTTAACTGTCTCCGGCAACGGCGGCCCGATGAACTACAAAGCCGCTGCTGATTTTCTCGCGCTGGGCGCAGAGACTGTCCAATTTTGCACGATCGTCTTAAAATATGGTTACGGAATTATCGATGAGCTTCACAGTGGGCTAAGTTATTTGCTCGAGGCTAAAGGTTTTTCATCCGTCAAACAACTCATTGGTTGCGCCCTGCCAAATCCAGTTACTGGCTTTATGGATTTATCACCGTTAAAGAAAATTTCTGCGGTCGATCGGAAATTATGCCAGCACTGCGGCAATTGCACCCGTTGTCCATACATGGCGATTGAACTGGATTCAGAGAAAATTCCAATTATAGATGCTTCCAAATGCATTGGCTGTTCATTGTGTGTGCAGAAGTGTTTTTCCGGCGCATTGTTTATGCGGGAGCGGACGGGGGACGAGTTGGCTGTGTTGAAAGAAGATTAACCACGGAATACACTATGAAAACTAAATCAAGTAATAATACAGAATGATTTCAAATTAAGGGGGAAAAAATTTGAGTGTGAGAAAATTACTTTTAGGAGATGAAGTGTACGCAATACAAGGTGCTATCTTCGAAGTGTATCGTGAAATGGGATGTGGATTTCTTGAAGCTGTTTATCAAGAATGCTTAATGAAGGAATTTGCACATCAAAAAATTCCTTTTCAATCACAAGCTGAAATATCGCTTTTTTACAAAGATGAAAAGTTGGAACAAACCTACAAACCAGATTTTATTTGTCACAATCAAATTATTGTTGAATTGAAATCAGTAAAAGATGTATGTAATGAGCATCGCGCTCAAGTTTTCAATTATTTGAAAGCAAGTCGGTTGCGACTTGGTTTGCTTGTTAATTTTGGGCATTTTCCAAAAGCGACAGTTGAACGAATTATTTTGTAATTATTATTTTTTTGAACCACAAAATATACTAAATACACGAAAATAAAATTTTCAAAAAAAATTGTTTAAATCTTCTTTCGTGATTCAAATATAATTTTGTCCTTCTTTTGTTTTTGTTCGTGTGGTTCGTGTCTTTCGTGGTTAATTAATCTTTTTGGAGAATAAATGTCAAATCCCATTCTCATCAAAAACGGCATCATCATCACCCTCGGCGAACAGTGCCGGGTGTTAACCAATCACGCTATTCTTATCGAAAACGGATTTATTAAGCAACTCGCGCCGAGTAAAAAAATAAACGCCCCGGACGCCGATACCATCGATGCCACCGGCAAAGTGATTATGCCCGGTTTCATTAACGCGCATATGCATTTTTACAGCACGCTGGTGCGTGGACTTGGCAAGGCTAAACCGGCTGCGAATTTTCAGGAAGTGCTGGAAAATTTGTGGTGGCGGCTGGATAAAAAATTATCGCAGGAAGATACCTATTACAGCGCATTGTTGATGGCGCTCACTGCCATCAGCAAAGGAACCACGACTATCATCGATCATCATGCCAGTCCGGGTGCGGTGCACGGATCATTAATGGAAATTGCCCAAGCGGTTCAGAAAACCGGCTTGCGTGCGTCGCTGTGTTATGAATTGTCGGATAGGGATGGCAGCGAAATTGCTCAGGCTGGATTGGAAGAAAATGAGAACTTCATAAAATATTGCCAGGCGCAAAATAATGAACAATTGAAAGCGATGTTCGGCTTGCACGCATCGTTCACAATTAGCGAGCAGACGCTGGAAAAAGCATCGGACGTTGGACATAAGTTAAACGCAGGCTTTCACGTGCACGTCGCTGAGGCTAAGTCCGATCAGATGGCAACACTCAAACAATCCGACATGCGTGTCGTGGAGCGATTTTATAAGCACAACATTCTTGGCCCCCGTTCGATTGCTGTGCATTGTGTGCACATCAACGAGGCAGAAATGGCGATACTGGCAGATAGTGATACCATCGTTGTGCACAATCCGCAATCGAATTTGAACAATGCAGTCGGCGTTGCAGATATTGTTAAAATGACTGGCAAAGGTATTCTTGTCGGTCTTGGCACCGATGCAATGACCGTGAATATGCTGGAAGAAGTCCGCGTGGCGTTGTGGGCGCAGCATCTGTTGCATAACAATCCGTCTATTGGCTTTATGGATGCGATTAACACATTGTTCCTGAACAACCGGCGAATTGCCAATCGATTTTGGAATGTTAATCTGGGTGAAATTGCCGAAAACGCTGCTGCCGATATTGTGCTTATTGACTATGATCCCCCGACGCCGCTGGATGAAACGACCGTGTGGGGGCACCTGTTGTTTGGGATTTCACAGGCGAGTGTTGATACGACGATTGCCAACGGTCAGGTTCTCATGCAAGACAAAAAATTACTATTGGATATTGATGAAAACGAAATTAACGCCAAAGCACGGGAAGTCGCCGCAAAACTATGGGAGCGGTTTTAATAAAATATAATCATCGTTCCCAGCGTCTCGCTGGGAATGACAAACTCAAGGCTCTGCCTTAAGTGGACTGGCGGCAGAACCGCTGAAAGAACGTTCCTGGCCAGAGACTGGAAATGATGTCAAAATCGATGACTGGACGGAGACCGTCCGTGCTGAATTCCGCCGGAGACCGGCGGAACTATTTATTACTTTTTATCAGGGAAACCCATATGACCATCTATGACCAAATCCGAAACCGAGCATCTGAACTCGAACCCGACATCGCCAATTTTCTTATCGAGCTTGTCAAATTACCATCCTTCTCCGGCAAAGAAAAAGACGTGATCAATGTCATCCGCAATAAAATGCTGGAACTAAAATTCGATGATATCCGCATCGACGGCATGGGCAATATTATTGGCCGCATCGGCAACGGCCCGCGCGTTGTGGCGTTCGATGCCCATGTGGATGTGGTGTATCCCGGCGATGAGACGCAATGGCAACGCGATCCGTTTGATGCGCGAATCATCGATGGCTACGTGTTTGGCCGGGGGACGTCCGATCAAAAGGGTGGACTGGCCAGTATGATTTATGCTGCTAAAATTATCAATGAGCTGGCGCTCAATCATGATTTTTCCGTTTATTTTACCGGGACGGTGCAGGAAGAAGACTGCGACGGCCTGTGCTGGCAATATCTCATCAATGAAGAAAAATTAGTGCCCGAACTGGTGGTGATCACCGAGCCAACCAGTCTGAAAATCCATCGCGGACAGCGCGGCCGGATGGAAATTAATGTGAGCGTGAAGGGCGTTTCCTGCCACGGTTCCGCGCCGGAGCGGGGGGATAACGCGATTTATAAAATGGCGCGCATTGCTCTGGAAATTGAGCAACTCAACGAGCGATTGCACCACGATCCGTTTTTGGGGAAGGGGACTGTGACAATATCCCAAATTCGTTCGGGATCACCATCGCTATGTGCGGTGGCTGATCAGGCGGATATTCATTTGGATCGCCGACTGACGTATGGCGAGACCAAAGACAGCGCTGTCGCCGAAGTGAAGGACGCTGCCGCGCGTGCGGGCTACCCGGATGCGGAAGTCACTGTGCTCAATTACGATGAGCCAGCCTACACCGGTTTGGTGTACCCGACCGAAAAATATTATCCCACCTGGGTGCTGGATGAAAAATCATCGTATCTGAACCAGGCGGCCGATGCGTATCGCTCTGTCCTGGGCGAGCAGCCGGTCATCGATAAATGGACGTTCAGCACAAATGCCGTGGCGATTGCCGGCATGCACAACATTCCCTGCCTGGGCCTCGGGCCGGGACATGAAAGGTCGGCCCACGCGGTCAATGAAACAGTACCGGTGGATCACTTGAGTAAAGCAGCGGCGTTTTATGCAGCATTTGTTGCCAGGCTGAACGGAGCTTAACAATCAAATTAAAGAAATCACAAACATCAAATGACAAATAACAAATAACTACCAATAAACAATATTCAAATTCAAAACAGAGCTAAGGTTAATTGGTCCTTCAAAAGTGAACATATTTTGCTTTTGTTTGATATTTGTTAAATTGAAAATTGTAATTTATTTGGAATTTGGGATTTGTATTTTGCAATTTAATAAGTTTATGTGAAATGACTCAATTTAAATATCAGTGTACTGAATGCCACCGCGAATTTCAGCGCGATGACGTCACCTATCTCTGCCCGGATTGCAGCAAAACCTACGCACCCGGCATGCCGCTGCGTGGCGTTTTGCAAGCGTTGTTCGATTACGATTATGTCAGAGCCCATTTCAATCCGCACGCTCCGGATTGGGATTTATTTTCAGCGGTTGAACAACAGTTCTATCCGGAATTTCCGGTGGGAAACACGCCGTTCTTTCAATCAACACGGTTGGGCGGTCAGCTTGGCTTCACGAATCTGAGGTTAAAAAACGATGGCTTAAATCCCAGCGGCTCGCTCAAGGATCGCGCGTCGTTTCTGATAGTGGCTGAAGCGATTCGCAAGGGGATCGATACAATTGTCACGGCCTCGACCGGCAATGCGGCCAGTGCGTTGGCCGCGGTGTGCGCGGCTGCCGGGAAACAGGCAGTTATTTTTGTGCCGGAATCTGCCCCAAAGCCCAAGCTCGTGCAGATTATGCTGTCCGGTGCGCGTATTATTCCGGTGAAAGGCACGTATGACGATGCGTTTCGTTTGTCGCTCGAATATACCAATGCGAAGGGCGGATTGAACCGCAACACCGCTTATCACCCGCTGACCATCGAAGGCAAGAAAACAGTGGGCCTGGAAATTTTCCAGCAAAACGGACTAAGGGCGCCAGACGTTATTCTGGTGCCGGTCGGTGATGGTGTGATTATCAGCGGCGTCTACAAAGCGTTTTACGATTTGCATCAGGCCGGATTGATTCAGAAACTGCCCAAACTTATCTGTGTGCAGGCGGAAGCCTCCAATGCGATCCATCGGTACATCACCACCGGTATTTATGCCAATGCTGCTCATCCGGCAACCATTGCCGATTCCATTTCAGTGGCGATTCCCAGCAATGCGCACATGGCACGCCGCGCGGTCAATAATACAGGCGGTTTTTCACTCACTGTGAGTGACGCTGAGATTTTAGATGCGCAGGCGTTGCTGGCCTCAATCACTGGCATTTTTGCCGAGCCATCGGCAGCCGCGACGGTAGCCGGATTGCTAAAATGTAAACAGGAGCAATTACTTAAAGCCGATGCGCAGATTGTATTGTTAATTACCGGACATGGCTTGAAGGATGTTGATGCGCCGATGGGGGGGATGACATTGCCGGAGGCGGTTTTATCGATCGATGAGTGTTAAAAAAAAAGAACACGGATGAAACGGATTGGACGAATTTCAACTGATTAAATCCGTGTAAATCCGTCTCATCCGTTCAATCCGTGTTCCCCAAAAAATAAAATATTGACCATGACCGATATTCTGATAAAAAACGGCTTCGTTTGCCTCAACAAAAAAATCGAACCATGCGATGTGCTTATCGCTGATCGAAAAATTGCTGCCATCGGCACCGACATGCCACAAATCGACAATGTCATCGATGCAGCCCGGAGTTATGTACTGCCGGGATTCATGGACATTCACACCCACATGGCTGATCGTATCGGCAATTACGAGCTGGCGGATAGCTATGCAAGCGCGACGAAATTGGCCGTTCAAAATGGCATCGCCACGATTTATAATTTCATCACGCAATCACCGGCCGAAACGCTGGCAGCCGCAATTGAGAAAGCGCAGTGTAAGGCAATGGGAAACACATATTGCAATGTAGGCTGGCATTTAACGCCGACCACGTTCAACGACGCTGCCTGGAACGAAATTGATGACTGGATTGCCCAGGGATTTAAAACATTCAAATTCTATACCACCTACAAAGACGCCGGTTTGTATTGTACATATGACCAGATTAAGCACATCGCCAAACGATTGAAACAATTCAACATCACGCTGCTGGTGCATTGCGAAGACGAGTACATCCTTGAGCAAAGCGTTCCGCAGCTTGACCGCACGAATCCATTTTCGCATACGCGGATGCGACCACCATCCGCAGAATGGACAGCAATTGAACAGATCATTCGCATAGCCAGTGAGACAGGCGTCAAAATTCATGTCGTTCATGTATCAACCGCACAAGGCATTGAGCGGATTCATGCCGCGAAATCAACCGCATCCATCACCTGTGAAACAGCGCCGCATTATCTTTACCTCAACGAGAGCCGCTTTCAGGATGAAAGCGGACATTACTATCTGTGCTCACCACCGCTGCGTTCGGAGCAGAATCAGCAGCAACTCCTGCAGCATGCGCGCAACGGCTGGTTCGATGTGTATGCCACCGACCATTGCCCGTTTCTAAAACAGCACAAAGACGCCAACAAAACCGATATTCAGCGAGTTCCCAAAGGCATCGCCGGATTGGGTGCGCTGGCGCCGATGATATTCGAACTGTATAAGCAGAAGGGATATGCCGGAATCATCGACATGGCACAGAAGCTGTCTGCGAATCCGGCCAAAATTGTGGGGCTTTACCCGCGCAAGGGCGTCATTGAAGTTGGTGCTGACGCTGATGTGGTGATACTGAAAGACGGGGGGACTAAACGAAAGATTGTCTCCAGCTACTCAGACACGTTTGAGCCGTATCATGATTTTTCGTCCACGTTGCAGGTGGAATATGTGATTTTGGATGGGGAGGTAGTTGTACGGGATGGTAAAATGATTAGTGGAAAACCAAAAGGGATGATGATTACTAAAGGATTCACGTAAAGTTGACAGGATAACTGGATTACATAGATTTACGGGATTTTGTTTTTTGAGTTTTTCATCGTGTTTATCAATGGGGGTCTTGAAATGGAATTTGAAGAGATTACGGAAAAGATTATCGGGCTGGCGTATAAAGTGTATAACACTTTGGGTTTTGGATTTGTGGAATCAGTTTACGAAAATGCGTTGTCGATTGAGTTAAGGCGAGCGGGATTTATCATTCAAAAACAGCCTGCCATAAACGTTTATTATGAAGGAGAGCTGGTCGGAAAATTTAAAGCTGATATTATTGTCAATGAAGTTGTCATTCTTGAACTAAAATCGGTCCAAACAATAGTAAGAGAATTTGAAGTCCAACTCGTGAATTATCTAACAGCAACCGGAAAGCCAGTTGGATTAATTCTTAACTTTGGGCCAAGTAAAGTGGAAATCAAACGTAAAGTAAGAGTTCTACCAAAAGAAGAATAATCATGTAACTCCCTTTTATCCGGTTATCCTGTCAAAATAATAGCAACTCAAAATATCCAAAGAATCAATCGTCCATATATGAATCAAAAAACAAAAAAAGCCTGGCGCAACGACGCCTATGCCAAAGTCACCGGCAAAGCGAAGTACGCCGCCGATCTGAAATTCCACAACATGCTGCACGCGGTGCCGGTCTACAGCAATTTCGTACACGCCAAGCTGCGGCATGTGGACACATCGCAGGCTGAACGGGTGGAAGGCGTCGTTCGCGTATTGACGGCGAAGGATGTGCCTGGCGCGGTGCGTTGGGGGCAAATTCAGAAAGATTACCGGATGCTGGTCGACGATCATATCCGCTGTCATGGTGACGTCGTGGCGATTGTCGTGGCAAATACACGAGCGATTGCGTTGGATGCTGCCGAATTGGTGAAAATCGAAGCGGAAGAGCTGCCAATGCTGTTCGATCCCGACGAAGCCATGAAGCCCGATGCGATGTTGATCCACGAAGACAAGGGAACCAATATCGTCGCGCATCACCGCGTGCGCACCGGTGAAGTACAGCAAGGCTTTGCGCAATCCGACCACATTCTGGAGCACGAATTCCGCACGCAGTTTATCGAGCACGCCTACATGGAACCGGAAGCTGCCATATGCAATCCGCGTTCCGATGGCGTGATGGATGTATACGGCGGGATGCAGCATCCGTTCAGCACGCGGCGCTTTACTGCGGCCATGTTGGGTGTAAAACTCAGCGACGTGGAAATCATCGAAGTACCAATGGGCGGCGCATTCGGCGGTAAGGATGACACGATTGCTATCATCTGTGCGCGTACCGCTTTGGCGGCACAATTAACCGGTCGACCGGTGAAGATGGTGTACGAGCGTGAATGGTCGATTCGTGAGAGCTACAAGCGGCATCCATATAAAATGAGCTACAAAATGGGGATCAAGAGCGACGGCAAAATTCAGGCCGTGCAATGCCGCATGGTGGCTGATGCCGGCGCGTACTGCTCGGTCTCGCCGTGGGTGACCTGGCGCTCCACGGTGCAGTGCTGTGGCCCGTACAAAGTGGAGCATGTCCATTGCGATGTCTACGCAGCGCATACCAATAATGTGTTTACCGGCGCAATGCGTGGCTTCGGCGCGCCGCAGGTCAATTTTGCCATCGAGCAATTAATGGATATGGCCGCGGAAAAAGTCGGCATGAATCCGATTGAATTCCGGCAGCACAATCTGCTGCGGCAGGGCGACACCACAGTTACCGGACAAACGCTCGATACCCATCGGGTCAGTCTCGATCAGGTGCTTGACACGGTCGTTGATAAAATCGATTACCACACGAAGTTGAAGCGGTGCTCACGCGGGAAATCAAAATCCGATGAATTGTACGGTATCGGGCTGGCGTTGAGTTACCGCGGCGCCAGTTTGGGCGCAGAGGGCGTTGATTTCTGTTCGGCGATTATCAATGTGCAACAGGATGGCTCGATTCTGTTAGAAACCGGTGTACACGAAAACGGTCAGGGCGCCGAGACGACGATGATCATGTTGCTCGCCAATGAACTGGGAGTCAAGAAAGAACGTATTCGCTATCGCCGGGCATCGACGTCTACCATTCCGGATGGTGGTACCACGGTGGCATCACGGGGAACAATCATGGGCGGTGGTGCAGTCGTCAATGCTGTCAAAATTCTCAAACAAATATTTGCTGATGGCTTGGCTGACGAGCTTGGTTGCGATGAAAATAGCATCGTTTTTGAAAACGAACAGATTCGCAATCAACAGGGCGACCGATCAATTGCGTTTGATGAAGCGATATTGCGCTTGTTCTCCCGGCAAATTTATCCCTATGCCTTCGGTGTGTTCCAGGCGCCGCAGGTAAGTTGGGATGAAGAATCCGGTCAAGGAAATGCTTATTTTACGTGGGTATACAGTTGTCAGGCGGTGGAAGTGTTGGTGAATAAATCGTCCGGTAAAATTACGGTCACGAATGCGGTAGCCGCCCATGACATCGGTAAAGCCATCAATCGCAGCGGTTTGCTCGGCCAGATTTATGGCGGCATGACGATGGGCATGGGATACGCTCTTTCTGAAGAGATCATCTCCGAAAACGGCATCATTATTACCACCAACCTGAACAAATATAAACTTCTCCACAGCACCGATGTGCCTGACATCCAGGCGATTATTGTGGAAAACAACGATCCGGTCTCGCCATCCGGCGCCAAGGGAATTGGGGAACCAGCGTTGGAGATTGCCGCAGCGGCAGTAGCGAATGCGGTTTATCAGGCGACGGAGACGCGGTATTTTGAGTTGCCGATCAAGGCGCATAGGCCATAGAGCATAGCGAAAAATGGTAATCGGTGATCGTCAGTAAGCAGTAATCATTTTTCTTTGCTATGCGCTTTGCTCTTTGCGCCAAGCTACTAAAACAAGACGAATACGATGAAAACAAAGATCAATAATTTAGAAATTCCAGTTTCAGAAGAAATACTGCATAAATCGCTGCTGGAGTTTCTGCGTGATGACCTGGATTTAACCGGCGCGAAGAACGGCTGCGGCATTGGCTCGTGTGGCGCATGCACGATTTTGATAGATCAAAAGCCAGTCAAATCATGTACGCGGAAGGTGAAAGACATCGTCGATAAAACCGTGCTCACAATTGAGGGCTTGGCCGGAGCAGATGGATCACTGCATCCGTTGCAGCAGGCGTTTATTGATGCCGGTGCGATTCAGTGCGGTTTTTGTACTCCGGCGATGGTGTTGACAGCGCACGCGTTTCTACTTAAAAATCCCAAGCCTTCGCGGGCGGAGATTCGCAAGGCGATTTATCCGGTGTTGTGTCGGTGTACCGGCTATCAACAAATTGTGGATGCGATTGAAATATTTACGAGACGCGAGATGGTAGACTTGAGAAGTGAGACGAAAAAAAGTGAGACGTGAAACGTCAAACGTGAAATGCAAAGGCAATGCCGATACACTCCTGCCTTCGTTTTCTTTTCATCCTTTGCATCTCTCATCTCACTTCTCACGTCTCACATAAATTAGGGACAACACATATGAACTATGAAAATGTATTGCAAAAGCTTGGTGACTTAAAAATCGACTCCTACAACAACGATTTCCTGCTTACGTGGGAAAAATCCAATGATGAAATCGTCGCTACCGTCACGCTGGCGGAATTATTTAAGAAGTTGCATCAGAACGGTATTTCGTTAAAAGTTTTTGATACCGGTTTGGGAATTAGCATCTTTCGCGATCAATCGACACGAACACGGTTCAGTTTTGCTGCTGCAGTAAACGCGCTCGGACTCAGCCTGTCGGAATTGGATGAAGAAAAGTCACAGGTGGCGCATGGGGAAACGGTGCGCGAGACAGCGAATATGATTTCGTTTCTGGCAGAAGTCATCGGCATTCGCGACGATATGTATCTGGGCGAAGGCGATAGTTACATGCGTGACGTGAGCGCTGCCGTTCAGCAGGGCTATGATGAAGGCGTGCTGCATCAGCGTCCGGCGATTATTAACCTGCAATCTGATATTGATCATCCGACCCAGGCAATGTCGGATTTGGCGAAACTGAAACACTATTTCGGATCGCTGGAGAATTTACGCGGTAAGAAAATCGCTATGAGCTGGGCGTATTCACCAAGTTATGGTAAGCCGTTATCCGTACCGCAGGGCGTTATCGGACTGATGACACGGTTTGGGATGGATGTGTGTTTGGCTTATCCGGAGGGATATGAGTTGTTGCCGGAGGTTGTTCAGCTTGCCGGCGACAATGCACAAAAATATGGTGGTTCCTTTACCAATGTCAACAGCATGGAAGAAGCCTTTAGAGATGCGGATGTGGTATATCCCAAATCCTGGGCGCCGTTCAACGTCATGCAGCAGCGCACGGTGTTGTTAATAAATGGTGACAAAATCGGATTGAAAGAATTGGAACAAGCCTGCCTGGCCAACAATGCCAAATTTAAACATTGGGAATGCAACGCGGCGATGATGAAGCTGACGAAAACTGGCAATGCCCTGTACCAGCATTGCTTACCGGCAGACATCAGTGGGGTAAGTTGCGAACGTGGTGAGGTATCGAAGGACGTGTTCGAAAAATACAGGCTGCACACCTATCAACAGGCGAGTTATAAACCGTTTGTAATCGCAGCGATGATTTTTCTGGCGCGAATTCCTGAACCGGTCAATGCTGTGAAACGGATTATTGAACGTTCACATAAAAGAGTTTGAAAGCAATCTGACCACTGAACATACAGAATACACAGAAATAAGAACAATGCTTTTCCGTGTATTCAGTGCATTCCGTGGTTCTTTTATTTATTTAATTATTGAAATAAAATAGGATGAGCATGTCAAAAATTATTAAAACCATCAATCAAGACGTCCTGAATCGGACGATCACCCGCTGCCGGGAACGAAATCTGATTATCCCAACCTTCAAACAATTAACACACCCGGAACTCATTCCCGATGCCATCAAATCGAAATTGAAAAGCGTTGGCTTGTGGGACATCAATCCGATTAATCTGTTTCGCATCACCTGGAAAAACGATATTCATACAGGATTGTTCGGTAGTGTTAATTATCTGGAAATCCCCAAATCCATCACCGGCGTGGATGCGCGCATCATTGGGCTGGTCGGCAAATATTTCCCGACCGGCGCCCATAAGGTTGGCGCAGCATTTGGGTGTCTGGTGCCACGGCTTGTCAGTGGTGAGTTCGATCCGGAAAAACATAAAGCAGTGTGGCCTTCCACCGGGAATTTTTGTCGTGGGGGCGCGTTCGACTGTGCGCTGCTGGATTGTACGGCAGTGGCGATTCTTCCTGAAGAGATGTCCACAGAACGTTTCGACTGGCTCAGGCAGATTGGCGCAGAAGTGATTGCCACACCCGGGTGCGAATCGAATGTAAAAGAAATTTACGACAAGTGCTGGGAATTGCGGGAAGATCCTGTCCATATCATTTTTAATCAGTTTGATGAATTTGGCAACCCAATCTTTCATTACAATGTCACCGGTCCGGCAATTAATGAAGTGTTCCAAAATATCAAATCCGATAAATCAAGACTAGCCGGATATGTCTCAGCAACTGGTTCGGCTGGAACGATAGCGGCTGGTGATTATCTCAGAAAATATTTCCCACATGTAAAAGTTATCGCCACTGAAGCGCTGCAATGCCCGACGTTACTGATGAACGGCTTTGGCGGCCACAGAATTGAAGGCATCGGTGACAAGCACGTACCCTGGGTGCACAATTGCCGCAACACCGATTGTGTCGCTGCCATCGATGATGAAGATACGATGCGACTGATACGGCTGTTTAATGAGAAAAGCGGACATCAGTTTTTAAGATCCGCCGGCGTCGATCAGACAACTATTGAACAATTGCCATTGCTGGGGATTTCCAGCATATGTAATCTGTTGGCTGCGATCAAAATCGCTAAATATTTTGAATTGAACTACGATGATGTCATCTTCACCATCTTTACGGATTCGATGGAACTCTATCAATCACGATTGCATGAATTGGAACAGGAAAAAGGTGGATATAGCGATCTGCAAGCCGCCCGCGATTATGCGGGTGTCCTGGAATCTCAAACCATCGATTATTTTGCTGAATTGAATTACTATGATCGCAAGCGGATTCATAATTTGAAGTATTACACATGGGTTGAGCAACAGGGACGGACATACGAAGAGATTCTGGAACAATGGAATGCTGATTACTGGACGGAGCTGTTCGAAAATGAAGTGACGTATTTTGATGAGTTAATAATCGATTTTAATAAAAAAGTGGGCCTAACTGGATAGCGTTGAATTATGATTCACTTCTATATCAAGCCGTTCTGTAGTGATCGGTAACCGGCGATCCCGCTTAACAACAGCGGGATAACTGATTACTGATCACCGATCATCCTAAAAAATGCTGAGTTGATCATAAAAAAGTTAAAACAGGTGATCAGTACGAAACAAATAGGCGCGATAATTCTGGCTGCCGGAAAAGGATCGCGAATCGGTTTTCCAAAATTAGTGTTAAAAATTCATGACGAATTTGCAGTAGATATTATTTGTCGAAAGTTAATGTCAGCGGGTACCACACAAATCTGTTGCATCGTCGTCTCGAAATTAAATGTCAGCCAGTTTTCATCCAATCATCAGATTTGCTGGACGGTTAATCCGCATCCTGAAAATGGAATGATTTCATCAATTTTCAATGGTGTTCAGTCTCTTGAAAAATCTGATGGGTATCTCATAGTACCGGTTGATCATCCGATGTTTGAATTCAGAACTGTCGTCGCGTTGGTGGAATGTTTTTCGAAAAATCCTAATTGTGCTGTAAGCCCGAAGTATAAAAATCAATCCGGACATCCGATGATTATACCATACGAAATCGCTTCAAAATTAAGCGAAGAAGATTATGACGGTGGCCTGAAGCAGTTTCTCGTCGATTCGAACTGTGATATGATATATGTGGATGTGGATGATCCGGGGATTCTTGTGAATATTAATACAAAACATGATCTTGAGAGAATTAAATCATGAACAACATAAATGTCATCCAATTCATTTTGGACTGCCTGAAAAATAGTGTGAAAGTTGTCCTGGCTGTTGTGGTAACGGTGGAAGGAAGTACGCCCGGGAAACCGGGATTTAAAATGGCGGTTGCTGAGAATGGAACGATGAAGGGGAGTGTCGGTGGCGGTGTGACTGAATTTGAGCTGGCAGAAGACATTAAGAAATATTTCCGAGGCGAAGGTCAATTAAAATCAGTTCAATCCTATATGCTTGACAAAAGCCCGGATGCGACTGACGATACACCGATTTGTGGTGGTACGCAAGCGGTTGTGCTGTATCAATGCCGGCAAGCGGATATTGAAATATTTGAGCGAATCATTGCATTGAACAATCGCAACATCTCAGGCGTATTGAAATTGAGCCAGGATGGCATAACAGTAATATCTGGTGATTATCGTGAACCTAACATCATATTTGAAATGATATCGGATATCGATTGGCGTTATCTAGAACATTTCTGCATAGAAAATATTGTATATATTATCGGTGGTGGTCATGTTGGGTTGGCGTTATCCCGGATACTCGCGACGCTTGATTTTTATATTGTGGTGATTGATGATCGTCGTGATATAAATACTATTACCGGGAACACATTTGCTCATCAAATTATTTGTCATTCCTATGATCGAATTGATGATGTGGTTCCTGATGCTGATAATAGCTACATCATCATTATGACTGCCGGGCACAAAGCAGATGAGCTTGTGCTGGAGAAATTAATCCATAAAAAAGCAAAATATCTCGGTATGATGGGGAGCACCAAAAAGGTGCCACATGTCTTTTCCAACCTGCGCCGCAAGGGGATTTCTGACGATTTGATTAAAAAAGTACACGCACCGATTGGTGTACAGATTAGCAGTCATACACCGGCTGAGATTGCAATTAGTATTGCGGCGGAGTTAATACAGATTAAAAACTCAAATGGATAATTACTCTTTAAAAAGGGTTGAACCACCAATTTCACTAATTTTCACCAATTTATTTTATAAATCTTTGAAGGTTAAAATTAGTGTCCATTCGTGCAACTCGTGTTTTTAAGAATGGACTCAGGGATAATTGTCCAAAACAAAAAGCCCACAAAACTGCGGGCTTTTTGTTGGTTGCCAGGATTTTATTTCATCAAGGTCAATTTCTTCCGCTCTCTAAATTGTGATATTGCCACTTCATAAAAATACACCCCGCTTGGTATATTCTCCGCATGCCATTGGAGTGAGTGGTAACCTGCTGTCATAAAATCATTACACAAAGTACCGATAATCCGTCCATTCATATCAAACACAGTGATTTTTACCATATCATCAGTCGGTAGCGCATACGTGATGGTTGTGCTGGCATTAAACGGGTTCGGGTAATTCTGATTCAATTCAAATTTTTCCGGATTTTCAGTGGCAGATTCCATTGCTTGTGACTGCTTAAATAATGCATGTTGTTCAGCAGTTATGAAGCCAGCCGGAATTTTCTTCCGCAGATTTACCCATCTTGCAGCTTTTTGGGCTTGTTTAAGCGTTGCCCGATCCGATTGATTGTCCATCAAAATGCGGGATACAAACGTCAGTACATCACCTGCCGTCAAGCCGTCTTTCGTTACAATCTCATATTGACCAAGTCGTTGAGAAAATATATTGAACAATAACGTCGCCAATTGAGCTTCTGCTTTAGCCCTTATGTTGTTTTTGCATCCGTATTTGAGTATTTTCTGCCAATCCTTCAGCGACGTTGCATCGGCAAAAATCGGGAATTGGGTTGTATATCGCTTGTGAATCTCCCGGATATAGCCAGACAATACATCTGTGTTACGTTTGTCTTTTTTGCCACGCTGACATTTTGATTGCTCAAATTGCAGATACCAATATATCCGATTGCGTGCTTGATTTTTCGAAATCGTTTTATCCAGTTGAAAGTCGATTGTGGATTCACTCCCACAGGAAATCGCCTGGACGATACTGTCTTCCTGCACAGCAAATCCAATTGGTTCGATTAATGCAACCTGGTATTCGCCAACCGGTACATCGATAAATTCATAATACCCACTGTTGTCGGAGAGTCGTGATAACGTCAGTATTTCCGAATCCTGATCATCAATCAGGAACACTTCAACACCAGCAATCCCACAATCGTTTGAACTGACTGTACCGGATATAGCTCCTTTGCCTCCAAGCACGGTTATTGAAACATTGGCGCTGTCTGCTGCATTCGATCCGTCAGTAACGACGAACAGCACATCGGTGGTTCCCGGGAAATACGGCCCGGCCGGAATCACTGACAATGTGATCGCGTCGCCATCGGGATCGCAGGAGCCGGCATCGAACTCGTCGGGATGAACTGTAGCTTCACATGTATTGTCCAATGTAATTGATACTGAACGAGCTGCCGCAACCGGTGGATTATTTAATTTTTCCAGTGTGAAATTCACTGTCGCTGTCATTCCACAGGTGATCTGTTGCAGTACATCATTATAAGTAACTTCATAACCTGTTGGCGCAGTCACTGTAACGATGTATTCCGCTGCAGGTACGTTGTCAAATGAATATTGGCCAAGCTCATTTGTCTGGCACGAAGCAATTGGCATTGTCGGTGCGTTCACTTCACTCACATCAACAGTTACATAATTCAGGCCGACATCCATCGATGATACATTACCAGTGATAGTGCCTGAACCTCCTTCTACGGTGATTGTCACATAAGCACTATCGGCCAGGCCTTCAACATCAGAAATAATGATGAGAACGTCGGTCGAACCCAATGGGAAGGGGCCTTCGGGAATCATGGTATACGTCATTGGATCGTCGTCGGGATCGTACGAGCCGGTATCGAGCTGTTGGGGAGTGACAATCGCCTCACAATTTTCGTTCGCGGAAACGATCATTGAATGGAAGGCAGCCACCGGCGGATCATTCGGCCAACCGTTTTCATGATAGTATGCAAAAATTTGATCGTTTGTCAAACCAAAATTAAAAATCCGAATATCATCAATTGCGCCGTTGAAAAAATGGCGGTCATCCAACCGTTTTCCAATTGTCATTGGTGATGAATTATCAAAAACGCCAACCTGTGACATGGTTGTACTGCCGACTAAAACACCATCCACAAATAATTCGAGATTGGAATTTCGACTAAAGCGAAAAACAATAAAATGCCAGATATCATCGGATAACGTCATTAAACCACTTCGGGCTTCTGCGGAACTTATTCCATCACTGACGTACCCGCTTACCAACGTGGAAATCCGGGTGGAATATCCCGGCTCAAGTCCTGCCATGAACCGATCCATTTTCTCGATAATCGTGTAAAAACCATTTCCAACTTCAGAAATTTTAACCCAGGCGGTAATGGTAAAATTTGACAGATAAAAGTTTAAATAAGGCGATGCTGGCGCCAGTATATAATCATCGACGCCATCAAACTGATAGGCGCTGTTGGGATTGCCGAAACGATCCTCTGTTAAAACCGGTCCGTATACCTGGCCATGATTGCGATTGGCAATAGCATTTTCAGCATTGCCATTGAAGGGATAATAGACTACCGGAGGTGCTTGCGCGTAGAGCCGTGTTGTCCCGAGCAGTATGCACAGGATAAGTAGCGAATATCTGTGTTTCATAAAATCTCCCCGTGAAATGCAATTAATAAATAATTTGTTGAGCAAGCTACGGAATGCGTTTGGCCGACTGGCGGCGCATTATTGGGGCCGTATGGTTTATTGAAATAGTGATACAAAACGATTCGAAGACGTAAAGTTCTAATGTAGTGCGTTTATTAAGTGTTGTTGTACTGAGAACGTACACTTGAAAATCTATTATAATAAAAGACAGGCGATGTTAAGAGAGTTGTTTGAAAATATTGAATTGATACAATTATCCGTATCTACAATTATTATCGACACACTGATTTATTACTTTAATAAAATTTTCATGACAATAAATTCAGACATCACAGTAAATTTCAAATTTTCTCAAGAAGAAAAGTGCATTAAAATTTCGAGATATAGAAATACAATTTCATTTTGAC
>JAFGDW010000102.1 GCA_016931935.1 Candidatus Zhuqueibacterota bacterium
CTGTGAATCCGTGAAATCCTGTCTAAAATATGTTTTAACATTTTCTGCCAAAAAATGTCAGAAAATAATTTCTCAGTTACTAATAAATGTTTTAACAGTAAATAATTTGTGACTTCTTTTGATTTATTAATAATTCAAGTTAAGGAGCTGCATCATGGCACGAAAAAAGGGACGCACCAATATTTATAACGACATGACGCCGATGTTGGATGTGACCAGCTGTTATTGACGTTCTTCATGCTCACCACTACGTTTCGACCGCCGGAAGACACGGAAGTCGTACTGCCATTTTCCCATTCAGCGATCAAACTGCCCGAGTCTGATGTGATTACCATTTCATTGACCAGCGATAATCGTATATTCATATGAATATCAGGTAAAGATCGCATTCCTTTCTCCCGGCAACAAAAAGCCCTTGCTACCGAACAGTGACAAGGGCTTCCATTATTAAATAACTAATTTTCCCTGAAACAATAAAATTTACTTAAACGATGGAATCGGTCGTTTGCTAAACGTTTGGAAATAATTCACACAGGTATCATGCCAGATTCCAGCATCGGTGCGTTGTTGTTTAAGCTTTGCTGCTACATGAGCATAGATCGCCGGATCAACTTTGCCGTTTAGCGACGCCCAGGTTGCAACCATCCTATCCACGTATTCAATCCCGCTGTCGTATTTATAACATAATTCATCCCACATAATCCGGCCGGATTTCATTTTGAAATCCCACGGGACGTGATGGAACCACAACAGATATTTCTCCGGGCACGTGTTAATGTTATCGAATTGTTCGCGCAATGGTGAAAAATACTGACCGACCGCATCGCTACCTGTAGAACTGCGGTCGAATCCTAAACCAATGCTGTCTGCACGATGGTAATAGACCGATGTCCAGTCAATTCGGGCATCATCGAAATCCGGCTGCGGGCCGTAATGGAATCCTTCCTGCATAATATGGTGCAGTCCCAGCGGTGTCATATAATCGATACAAGCTTCCCACGAACCGAGCATCATCGTTTTTACTGTTTCCACGACTTTATTATCGCTGGTAAGCGACATGCGAATCCATTCATCGGCGAGCTGGCCAGCACTGAGGGTGTAATCCCATGCGAGGCGGCCAAAAGCATACCAGTTCGCCTGGCCGAAGAAATGACCGGTCCAGTTGCGGTCATCACCAATATTAGTGACGCCGGCAATACCAGTCATATGATAGCGTTGAGCGCTACCATCAATAATTTTGCCGAGCGTGGTGCCTTCGCCTTCAGCATAGGTATCGAATTCAAAATATTCTTTCCACATTGGCGCCAGATACACCAAATGAGTGGAGTGACCGAGATATTCCTGAGTGATTTGCAATTCCAACATCAATGGCGTTTTCGGCATTGCCCCGAACAGCGGTTGTACCGGTTCACGCGATTGAAAATCGATTGGGCCATTTTTGGCCTGCACAAATACATTGGAGCGAAATTTACCGTCGAGCGGAACAAATTCTTTGTAAGCGCGTTTGGCGCGGTCAGGATCAGTATCCGGTGTGTAAACAAATGCGCGCCACATCACGATGCCATTGTAAGGCGCCAGTGCATCCGCCAACATATTGGCGCCGTCCGCATGATTCTTGCCATATTCCTGTGGACCGGGCATGCCTTCTGAATTGGCCTTTACCAAAAAACCGCCAAAATCAGGAATCAAATCGTATATTTCCTTTGCTTTGTCCTTCCACCATTGTTGGACGGCAGGATCGGACGGATCGGATGTCGACAAGTCACCAATACCGCCACGTCGGCTACTTTCAATTCCAAATTCAGCCGAAATTGGTGATGAAAAATTGATCGATAGAAAAATGCGAATGCCGTAGGGTCGGAATACATCCGCAAGCGCAGCAACCTTTTTTAAATATTCTGGCAGTAAAATTCGCGGATTTGCATTCACATTATTAATAACGCTCCCGTTAATTCCCAACGAGGCATTGGCCCGGGCGTAGTCGGTGTAGCGCGGATCCAGTATGTTCGGCAATTCATCCCATTTCCATAGTGATCTGCCGGCGTACCCACGTTCGACCGTTCGATCCAGATTATCCCAGTGATCTAATAATCGATATTGAATTTTAGGCTTGGAAATAAATCGGAGATTGGCAAGATTCGAATTTGTCTGCACGAGCCGAAGTAAATGATAGGAGCCGTATAATAATCCCACATCTGTATTCGCCGCGATGATGATCAGATGTTTATTCTGATTTTGTACCGATTTCAGAATAAATCCGTCTGAACCGAGTGTGTCGAGCACAGCTTTGTCTGTGTATTGCTTAATTATATCAGATTGTTCCTGTGTCCCCACTACCAGTAGTTGATCACTTGTATCATCTGCTACTACTGTAATTTCACGTCCGAACAAATCATTCAAACCGCGCTGCAATTCTGTTTTGATGATCGTACTGGTCGCCGATGTGCCGGGAACAGCGATGGAAGTGATTAAATTATTGTAGGACGCCAGTTTTTGTTGGTCAGCAATGCTGTGATATTTTATCCAGAGATCGTATCCGTCATCACCGGTCGGGCTGTGATTGCATGCAAAAAATGCCAGCGTAATTAGTGTAAATATAATACTTCGTAATTTCATAATATACTCCGTTTCACATTTGGATTTATATCACACATGAATTCATTCGTATAACGTAACAGTTGAATTAATGAATTACTGAATGCTAACCCGATTGAAATCTAGTAAATTTTCCACTTGTTCATATTTTGGCGCAATACTATTTTTGAAAACGAGACGATAGCTGTTTACTTTAATCACATTGAACACTTTTATTAGAAGACCGGTTCAGCAGTTATTGTCGGATAAAGGATTCCTAATTTGCGACCAGATTTTTTTTGATAATAATTCGATACAACATTATCTTCGAATTCAAAAATATAGCGCTTCAATGATGCTGTGCCAAAAAGTAACCACCAATTACCTTCGGATACTTCATAGATCCAGATAGTTCTATTGTCATTCATATGAAAAATTGTAGTTGGAAAACCCAGTTCCTTTTCCACCTCTTGAATTGTGGTCGATCCGATTTTCAATTTACTGTCAAAGAAGTCTGCAATTAATTTTTTCTGTTGCATTTTATCCGTCGTGATAGCTATTTTCTGGCCGCCAAGTTTACCCTTATTGCCGACTGCACATCCACTAAAAAACTGGATGAGTAGAATCAAAAATACACCTATAATTCGATACATATATTATCTCCTTATGATTTGTACCTGTATTCCTGATTATTTAACATTTTTTACTGCTTCGATAAATGCCTGAATATTTTCTGTCGATACTGCCGGAGGCATGCCACCGCCACATGACATGATCAGGTTAGACGTATCCTTCATCTCTTTGATTTGTTTGGTAACAGCCTGCTTGACATCGTCCGGCGTACCGCTTGCCAGTACATCGCGCGGGGGAATGTTGCCGAGCATCACGACTTTATTATTCGTCATTTCTTTCAGGTCATTTAACGATACATCAAATCCCATGTTAAACAGATTGATACCAATTTCCGGCAGGAACGGCGCCGATACCACACACTGGGCATCGTTGTGTAAAAATTTTACCGACACGTCGGCGCTGTAAATGTCTTTAAAGTAGGGGAGACCGAACTGACGAAATTCCGCTTCGCCGATAAAACCGATAATATCATCCAGCAGGAAAATGCCATCAATGGATGGGAATGTTTCGCGTTGCAGCTCAAGCCAGTTTTTCAGGAATTCGGTGATTTTGTTGATTAATAATTCTGCTTTGTCCGGTTGCATCATCATAATTGTCAGAAATTCAGTGGTGCCCATCATGTAGCTGGCGATGTTGAGTGGTCCGCGGGCGACGGCGAAACGAATCTGATGACCGGCGTCTTCAATTTTGGATTGCGCAAGTCTTAAGCGGTTGAGCATGAACGGCAGCATACCATCAGTTTTGGGATTCGGTATGACCAGGTTATCAATGTCATCTGCTGAACGGATAACTTTATGAGCATGCGGAAATTCGTTTGGGGGGAATGTGCATTTCGCGCCAAACGCCGATGGTTCGGTACACATGCCGTATTCGGACCAGAATCCCGGCAAAAACATCACGCCGGGAAACATATTCAATGCTTTCAAATTGGCATCGAGCCACAACTGATCGTTTGAAAAATATTCCATGATTGTAATCCCGTACCAGTTTGGCAACCAGGGGCAGTCAATAATGAAGCCAATCGGCAGCGGATCTATAACATCGCCTTTGATGATGCGCGTTAACTGATTCCATTGTTGTTCGGTCATCTTTCGTTTCCTTTTACGATTCGGTGATTTGTGTGCTGGTGTTTAGTTGATTTTTATTATTTTTGAAGAAAATTCAAAGACAAGGTTAAAAACTTGGATAATTTGTTTGAGAACTAAATTAAACGCAGAGATCGCTGAGAAAATAATATCTATCAATTTAATGATAAGAACGATTGAATTCACGCTTTCCTAGATTTTTTCTTTGCGAAGCTCTGCGGTCTTTGCGCCTTTGCGTTAAATTTATGTTCTGGATTTTTTAGGATAAGCAGTTGCTTTAATTTCTGTGATGCAACTTTTTAACAGATGTTGTATCATATATGGCTTTTTATATTTCGTAGAAAAAATGTAATCTCAATATTTTGATGTCATTTTCGTGAATCACGCTATAGGCGGATGTGCCATTGGAGCATTCGGATGTCCTCTGTGTCAGGCTATGGGGATTCCGGTATTCGCCAAACACCGGCGAAACCGGAATGACAATTTATTGATTAATTCAGCCTTCATTAAGAACAGAACCACGGTAGTTTAAAATAAACGAATCATGCTTTCAGAGATCGGCGGAACAAAATTGTTCTGGAAACATAAATCATGCTTATGGCGCAAATCGGATTACAAATCCGCCATAGGCCTTCAGATTCACTTCTACATACTTGCTTGGTTCCAGAGTCAGGTCGGTTTTGGAAAACGTGCGATTGGTATCGCCATCAGTAATAAGATAGCCTTTATCGATCATGTGCAGGAATGGCAGTTTCATGGAAATTGTCTTGTCTGTGTCTTCTCCGTTAATGCCGGCGACATACCAAATGTCACCAAATCGTCGGGCAATTACGACGTCTTTGCCAGGGTAGCCGGATACAAATTGCGTTTCATTCCAACGTACCGGTATTTCTTTGAGCACATCAACAACATAATCGGGCACAGTGCGCATGCCTTTTGGTGTTTCCGCATAATGCTGAATGCCGGAACAGAACAGTACGGATAATGCCAATTCAAATGTATTGGTGGTAACGCGATTTATCCCGGGGATTTCCGTGAAACAGACTGGCGTGAAATCCATTGGGTCGAATACATTGCGTGTAAATGGCAACATGCATGCGTGGGTCGGTTCCAAATCCGCGTTTTCTTGTTCGAAGGTAACGAATTCGAATCCGCGTACCGCTTCCATTGTTACCAGATTGGGATAGGTGCGCTGCCAGCCGCGTGGCAGGGTTGCGCCGTGACAATTTACCATCAATCCAAAAGCTGCTGCATCATCGAAAATATCCTGATAATATGCCATCATCGATTGGCCGTCACCGCCGAAAAAGTCGACTTTAATGCCTGCGATTCCCATATTTCTTAGTTTGGTGAATTCTGCAACACGCGCTTCATGCGTGAGCAACTTACTTTTTGGGTGATAAACCGTTGTATTCCAGTCGCCGGACGAATTGTACCACAGAATCAGTCCGACATTTTTGGTGCGGGCATAAGCGGCCAGTTCAGCAATTTTATCATAACCAATTTGGGTGTCCCAGTTGACATCCACCAGGCAGTATTCCCAGCCGATTTCAGCGGACATATCAACGAATCGTCTTTGAACTTTGTACACCACCGAATCGTCCTTCAACATTACCCAACTCCATGAGGCGCGGCCCGGTTTGACGAACGAATAATCGCCAGCAATTGCCGGCGCTGCCAGATCTGTTCCAAGTGTGGATTCCACAATTGGTTTTAGGCTATTGCCAACAGCAATAATTCGCCAGGAGGTTGACCAGGGCAGCGTTGATTCCGGCAGCAGGGCGCCACCGGGAAACACTTCAGGCGCTGGCGGAAATCCGATGGAAAATGTGGTACCGGTCGTATCCCATTGCAAACGGCATCCGCAATAGTTACGATCGGGTGCCGTTTCACTGAGTAGTATCCAGTAATCCTGATAATTGAATAACGCCGGAAATACATAACCCGTATCATAATACGTCAGTGAATCAATCGGAACGTCCAGTTGATAATACTCTTCATACGATGGATTCACCTGACACCAACCCGATTTTGCCTCAGCCATTTCCTGGACAAATACTTTCGTCCCGGATTTGAAATTAAAATTGGTTGACTCGGAAAGAATTTGTTTGGTTTGAACAGATGTATCAGGGAAGCTGTATCGGAAGGCAACGCCGTCGTTTGAAACTTGAAAGATGATATCCATCCGTTGCCCGGCAGCATTGGCCATGTGGTATATTCGCTGATGTGCGTTATAACTACAATGCTGCTTTTTGCCATGCATCATGTCATATTCATCCGTAACAAGTGAGTTGGGAGAAATTGAACGAAGCGTCAGTCCGGTCGAAAAATTCTGATCGTCGCGGATAAGTCCCAGCCGGGATGGATTTAATATGCTTACACCTGAATAGCTAATGGAATAGGACAACGTGCTATCGGCAGCAAGTGCAAGTTGCACACTTACGTTGTTATCCGGGCTGTAAATTGTCATGAGATCATTGCTGGTTGAGCATGACATCAATGCACAAATTAGAACTGCCATTAGTGGCAGAGCAGAGCTTATAAATCGTTCGGAAAAAGTCATGGTTTTCATGATGGTATTTTCCTTTTAATGGCTTTTCGTGTGACGTTCATCTAAAAGATGGGCCACACGTTTTGGTCCACAAGGGTGTAGGTCAGGCGGCAGATATTTTATTTTTTCACTGCTAATAGTACATGCTGCAAATCATCATCCCGCGAAGAGTTTCCAACCATAATATCAAATTCACCGGGCTCAACGACATAATCCATATTGATATCCCAAAATGCCAGGTGTTCCGGAGTGATCGGCAATTCCACTGTCTTCGATTTGCCGGGGTGCAACGTAATACGCTGGAATCCTTTCAGCTCCTTGACCGGTCGCGTAACAGAGCTAACTTTATCGCGAATGTACATCTGCACCACTTCATCGCCAGCCACTGTTCCTGTATTTTTTACATCAACCAACACGCGGGTGGATTCATCTTTGGCAATTACAGTTTTTTCCAGCCGAACATTGCTGAATTCAAATGTTGTGTAGCTTAGTCCGAAGCCAAATGCGAACAACGGCTCTACTGTGTCGAATAAATAGCCGCGTCGCGCGGATGGCTTGTAATTGTAATAGGATGGTGTGTGTCCGACAGATTGGGGAATTGTAATCGGCAGTTTGCCGCCGGGATTGTAATCACCGAACAGGACTTCGGCAACGGCTCGTCCGGTTTCCTGTCCGAGATACCAGCATTCGAATATCGTCGGAACTTTTTCTGCAAGATTCGTGACAGAGAGCGGCCGCCCGTTGAACAGGAACGCAACGATCGGTTTGCCGGTGGCTTCGATCGCATCCACCAATTCATCCTGCAGACCAACCATGTTCAGATTCGTGCGATCACCCAGATGGACGGTATCCAGTGCTTCACGTGAGGTTTGCTCGTTTCCGCCGATCACAAGTACAACTGCATCGGCCTGTTCCGCGACTTTTACAGCTTCGGCGATCGATGCCAAATCATCTTCCGGATTGCTGGGAACCACTTCAGCTTCCCACCATGAACCACCAATCGTTATTTTGCAGCCTTCGTGATGCAAAACTTCGATTGTATCACCAGCCCGCTCGCGAATTCCCTCAAGCACTGTCGAGATGTGTTTGGGATGACTACTGTACCCGCCAAGCAGTTCACGATCTGCATTCGGGCCAATAACGGCGAGTTTCTTTATTTTGCTTACATCAAGTGGAGCAATGTTATTATCATTCTTTAGCAACGTGATGGTTTCCCGCGCTGCCTGTCGTGCGAGTTCACGATTGGTATCGCTGCCGACAACTTCAGCGGCATGATGGGGATCGACATACGGATCGTCAAACAAACCCAGCCGAAATTTAAATTCGAGCAATGTGGCAACCAATTCGTCAATAACGGAATCTTCCAGGCTGCCCTTGCGTACGAGTTCGATCAGGTGGGGATAGCAATCTGGTTCCGGTAGCTCGATGTTGACACCAGCGTTGGCTGCTAATAATGCGGCTTCCTTTTTGTCGTGAGCAAGATGATGACCCAAAACATCCGGTAATTCATCCAGTTCGATGATACCATAATAATCGGACACAACAAAACCTGCAAATCCCCACTCACGGCGCAAAACATCATGCAGCAACCAGCGATTGGCATGGGACGGCACCCCGTCGATTTCATTGTACGAGGCCATCACACTCATGGCGCCGCCTTTTTGAATGGCTTCCTTAAACGGGTATAGAAATACTTCACGAATTATTCGTTCGGAAACATTCACCGGCGCGCAGTTGGTGCCGGATTCCGGCTGTCCGTGGGCGGCAAAATGTTTGAGTGTTGCGATGACATGTTTTTTATTTTTAAAGGTACCATCTCCCTGAAAGCCCTGTACGGCAGCTATACCCATTTGGGCAACCAGGTATGGATCCTCGCCATACGTTTCTTCAACGCGTCCCCAACGTGGCTCCCGGGCAACATCGACAACCGGAGTTAGCGCCTGATGGGCGCCACGGACTCGAGCCTCTTCCGCAGTCATTTCAAACAGTTTACGTACCAGCTCCGGATTGAATGTGGCGCCCAGACCAATCGGCTGTGAAAAACTTGTAGCTTCCGGCGCTGTGTGACCGTGCAAACATTCTTCATGGAATATGACCGGAATCCCAAGCCGGCTGTTTTCAATGAAAAATTTTTGAATTTCATTGGTCAATAGTGCCATTTCCCTGGCGCCCTTGCCACCGCCAGAATCACTCGGACGCCCTACCTGTCCCAGGCCATTCCTATTTTTATAATTGTTTTGTGCTTTAATGATATCAAAATTTCCCTTATCATCGAGTAGTGTCTCATTCTTTTCCTGCCAAACACCAACCATTTGTGCAACTTTTTCTTCCAATGTCATTCGCGATAATAAATCGCTCACGCGCTCCTGAATTGGTGTATTGACATTTTTATATGGAGCATCATTCAGATTTACATGTTTTGCTGATGAATCACCATTCATGATTATATCTCCGGATGTTTTAATTTTTTCATATATCTCTATAATATGAAATCAAATTGTCTATATATTTATATGAAGCAGGTACAATTTGTTTTATCTAATGATTATCGACACTTATGTAAGATGTTTGAGTATGATAAGTTTGCGTATCCAGCTAACTCTGTAAAGTGAAGTTATCGTTCTGTCCGCGACTTGTCGGGACGGAATGTAGCTTCGCCGCTCTGCGACGAGTGTAAAACAACGGATTGAAATTAAAAATACATAATCTCATTTAACTCAAATTGCAAACAGTGGACGCTGAGCGTCTTTACTGAATTCCGCCCCGATCCATCGGGGCAGAACTATGTAAACCGAATTCGGGTATCCAGTTCGCTCAGTAATGTGAAATCATCGCTCCGTCGTCGGTCTGTCAGGACGAAACGATGTTAAATTCGCGTTCATTCGTGCAATTGGCGGTTTATTGAATCAGCTTATAAATGAATCGATAAAGCTACTTATTAAGAACAGTGTTCAGCACGGCATAATAGGCGCGTTTGGGTTGATGGTTACGGTCAAACAATAACGGATAGTTCGTGCGGCCGCGAATTGGATAGTTATTTAACCATGACATGCCATCGGATACCCCCCAAAATGTCACACGGCTAATGTTTTTATCGTACTTGTTAAACAGTTCGAACAGCTCGGCATATCGGTCTGCCAACGCTGTTTGCATGGAGTCGGGCAAGCCATTTGGCCAGGGATTGGTTTCATCTGTTAGCTGGAACCGTTTTGAAATATCAGCGCCGGTGAATGCCCATGGATTGGGGAGCGGGCTAATATCCAACTCTGTAATTAATACATTCACTCCGAGCGCTGCGTATGCGGCTATTGCTGAATCTCCTAATGATATAATCGGGTAATCCATTCCCCAATGTCCTTGCAGGCCGATACCATCGACTTTAACTCCCTGCGCTTGAAGCTCGCTGACAAGTTTTACGACTGCATTTCGCTTAACGGGTTTCCACATATCGTAATCATTGTAATACAATTGGGCATCCGGATCGGCAGCGCGCGCATATTCAAATGCCTTTTGGATATAATCGTCGCCGATAATCTCCCGCCATTTGGAATTGCGGAGTTCGCCGTTATCATCTATCGCTTCGTTAACAACGTCCCAGCCGAGAATGCGGCCTTTATAGCGATCAACAACCGTTTCGATATGATGTTTCATCCGTTGTAATAGAAATTCACGCGTAGCTGGCTCACCGTCATCGTACTTAAATACCCAGCCCGGCGTCTGGGAATGCCATATTAATGTATGCCCGATAACATGCAATCCATTCTTTTCAGCAAAAGCCATCATGCTATCGACCGGACCAAAATTGAAACGATCCGGCTCAGGATGAACCTTTTCCCATTTTAACATATTTTCCGGTGTAATCGTGTTAAACTCTCGCATGACAATAGCCATGTCTTCAGGAAGTTTTCCACGTATATGTCTGACATTTATTGCAGTTCCGAATAGATAGTAGTTTTGGAAGGCATCTTTTAGCGTTGTTGGCTGTTTACTGCAAGAGGTAGAGATTAGCACTGTTGTTAAGCAAATCGTAGCACATTTTAAAAGCGCGTGAATGCTAAATTTGCTATTCATAAAATTCCTCCCGAAATTTTTAAAGATCAAAAATTAAAAATTACCATGATAATATCTTGGTTACGATGAGGGCGATACCGAATGGAAATCACCTTCATGAATATTAAGAATATTTTTTTTTATTGTATCAAAACCCGGACGCTGTCTTCATTGACATTTTTTGAGAGATCGTCGCAGTGATAATGAAAATCCCCGACTGATGAACGTCAGAATTAGAAAATGGGATTTGATTTCTAATGCGGCTATTTTGTTTTCTATTCCCCTTGTACGGTCTTGATTACCACATCAACCGCGGGCTTTGGCTGGCAGTTCCGGTCGAACAGCATGGGATAATCTGCCCTGCCGGTGATTGGCCAGTAATTGCGCCAGGATTGACCGTCATGCACTGCCCAGAATGTGATTCGTCCGAATAGATTACGATTTTTTCTGAAGTATGAAAATAATTCTGCGTATCGTTTCGCTAAACTTTGCTGAACATTTTCTGGCAGCCCATTGCCATACGGATTGTACTTTTTCTGTGTCTCAGCGTCGAAGGATGAAAGCGGCACGACCGTGGAATCGACGGGGTAAAATGGCAGCACGCCAACATCTAATTCCGTTATCATCAGCTTTACACCCAACTGGCTCAAGTCCTTGACATAACCTTCAAGCAAATCCATGTTCGGGTAATCCAGAAACCAGTGCCCCTGGATGCCGATGCCATCCACTCGAACGCCATTGGCTTGCAGATTCCGGATGAGCTTAATAACGCCTTCGGTCTTGGGGCCGAACTCAAAATCATATTCGTTGTAATAGAGTTCGCACTCCGGATCACATTCACGCGCAAATTCAAACGCCTTTTGCACGTAGTCTTCGCCGATAATTTCCAGCCATTTGCACTGCCTGAATGATCCATCCTTCATGATGGCTTCGTTGACAACATCCCAGCCGTGGATGCGTCCTTTGTAGCGGCCCATCACAGTGAAGATGTGCTCTTTCATTCGGTCAAGCAGCGCTTCCCGGCTCAGGGGATTGCCCGATTTATCCTGGAACACCCAATCCGGAGTCTGATGAAACCACAGCAATGTGTGGCCGGTGACGTGCATGTGATGCTTTTCGCCAAAGGCAACGTATTTGTCGGGCGCCTCAAAATTGTACCGGTCTGGTTCGGGATGCACTTCTTCCCATTTCAGAATGTTTTCCGGTGTAATACTGTTGAATTGGCTGGCGACAAGCTCCATGGCTTTCGGATCCTTGCCGTTGATCTGATCAATGCTGAGCGCAGCGCCGATATAAAAATCGTTTTGAAACACATCTTTCAAAGCCGGCTGGCTTGTTTTTCCTGCGCCGGCCGTGGGAACTGTCTGAGTCGATTGTTTCATGAATGTTTTTCCTTTATTCGCTTGTAAACGTCATCCAATGTGCCGCTAAAGGGTCCGGGAGTTTCCATTTTGATTGACACCACGGCAGCGGCAAATTTCAGTGATTCCGCGACTCCGTGATCCAATCGATGCGAAAGGTAGGCGGCAAAGGTCGTATCGCCCCGTCCTGTCCTGCCTGAAACATTGCTGTTAGAGAATTTCTCATAGTACGTTTTTCCATTCACTCGTGCCAACACGCCATCCGACTGTGTGATCACAATTTCAGGGCACCCCCACGATTCTATAATAATAGCGGCTTTCTCCAGATCGTCCGCGCCGGTCAGAATACGGGCTTCAACGACATCCAGCTTAAGTTTATCCATCATGCCCGCAATTTCCTGTTTGGCGGCAACATCGCTGTATTCAATGACGCGGCTTGGTGTCACGTGACGCACAAAACTTTGCATATCGGTTGAAAGGCTGTATCCTCTGGATTTAAGACCTTTCATCAGTTCCATGTCGAATTCTGTATCGGAAATGCCAGCCAGGTGAGCGCATGTGGTTTCAAGCTCAGGAACATCGGCGATGGATATCAATCCAGCGGATTTGACCAACGTCAGTGTGCGTTCGTCCATGTTCGCAGACTCGTGCAACACCCGAGAGAAGGTGGTTTCCTGAGCGGGAATAAGGTACGTATCTACGCCAACATCATGCATCGCTTTGAGGATATGTTCATCTTTTTCTGCCATTTTAACAACAGCAGCAACTTTCTTTTCAACCTGGGCCGCAACCATGGCTCCGCATAGCACTGCGCTGCCCGGAGCAATGTGGGGGTCGCCTTCAAACGGTATGATCTCATCATAACACATGTGTCCGATAAACGTAATGTCATATTTAGATGTCATTTCAATTACTTCCTTACTTTAGTTTTCACGTAATATATAAATTCTTGTCGATTCAATATTCGCTTACGCCTGAAGATGCATAGCGCATAGAGCATGGCGCATCGCAAAAAAATCTCGCTATGCTCTCTGCGCTATGCCAGATACAATCAAATTTGGACAGTTACCATCATTCAGGTTATTTATTGCTTTCCGAAGCGCTCAGCAAGCCGGGGAAGAATGAAATCAGGTCGTTCGAGTCAATGGTTTCGCTATTATTATTTTCCCGCATCTGTTTCACGTGATTCATTACTAAATGAGTCCAGACAGCGCCGGGACGCGGGTATGCAGCCACAATATAATGGGGACCAGCTTCGGTTTCGCCGGCTTCCATCTCCAGCTCAGCCCGCAGGTTATCCGGGGTTGTCAAAGTGTTTGCATATTTAAAAACAACGTTGTCCATATGTTTGTAGACTTCTTTTGATTCATCGACCATGCCGTAATAATCCAGCAACTGGGCGAAAACATAATTGGAAGTGGTGTAAACGTCTTTCCCCTGATCTGATTCTACTTCTTCGCCGTCCTTCGTTTTGCACATTGCCCAGCCCATAAAGGAACGGTTAGTGTCATAAATTGTCTTAAGAATCTTTTTGACGCGGTCTTCCTGAATTGCCGGTTTTTCCCCGATTGCTGTCAGGTACCATAAAGCGTCAAGCTGATTGGTCCAAACATCCGTATTCGTATTGCCGGTTTCAGGATCAAAGCAGGTGACATAATACTCCAATTTTTCACCCTTTTTGTTCACATCTTCCCGCCATAATTTTTCAAAGCTATTCCAGGCTCTGTCATACACTTTCTGGATATGTTCTTCATCAGCCTTTTCACCGAGCATTTGCGCCATTTTAATTAACGCTTGACAACCGCCAAGAAACTGCGTTGCATCATAAGCGTCGGCGCCGAAAAGAACCAGATTGTCAAACGTGTTCTTGACATCGTCCGGATTGCCTTCCGGAATTCCATCGTTGTCAAAATCGAGTTTTAATAGTGATTCCAATCCGAATTTCATTGTTTCCCAATTTGATTTCAGGAAATCCATATCGCCCATGAATTTCACGTTCCTGAGCACGCGCATCATCAGTTTGGGATAAAGATCCACCCAGTAATTATTATTGTACCAGGCATAATCGCTGACATTGCGCAGCGGATGTCCCTTTGACAACATGCACACATCATGCGCGACGCTGCCCAGGGTTTTAAAATCATCGCGGATCTGAGTCAATTTTTTACCTTCGTATTCTTCCGGATTTTCTTCAAAATGCATCCGTGCTTCAACAAACGAGGAATGATGGTGGTACCATCGTGGAGTAGGATCAACAGCATTAATTGAATCAATAAACGCCTGGCATAAATCTTTTTCCACTTTTGGAAACAACATCAGTAACACCATTGAGTACCAGTCCACGTCCGAAGGATCGATGTAAGAATAATCGAAACATTCCAGGAAGCGCGCCTGCTCTTTGCCATTTTCTTCAATCCAGACACATGCATTTGATAATGGAAAATGAAGTTCATTCAGCATAAGTCTTGTCAAACGCATTGCTCCTTCAAAATCATCCTTATATGAAGGTGTGGAGTAAATTGAATTGAAGATACGTTCCTGAATTGTTAACGTCGCGTTCCACCATTGTGGGTAACTTTCAAGCGCGATCTTTACCATGTCAAGCGCTCGGGTGTCGGAATCTTCAAAATTTTGAATGTATTTTCGGTCAAATGTCTTTCCATCAATATATTCCTGAACAGGGAAGTCAAGCACAACGGCGAAAGGAATTGTCTTTGATTCACCTGGCTGGAGTGTCATGGTTAAACTTACAGCGGCGCCATAATCTCTTCTTTGAATTGGTTCGCATTTTTCGTAAAAGTTGCCAGTTTCCGTAATAAGAAGATCGCCAGAGTATTTATTTAATAAGAAGTAGGGTTGAGTATCCACGGCAACTCCGGGAACGTCTGATACGGCAATTATCATTTTGTTTGCAGTTTCAGCGCTGCCCATAATTACGCCGCGAATACCATTTAGTTCAAACGCTTCATGTTTCTGTCCGTAAACAGCGGCGCTGCTCACGAAAACGCTATCCTGGTCTGTTGGCTTTAGTTCTTTTTCCTGTAAGTTAACCAGCGAAGGTCGCGGCACGACCAATGTATATTCTTGCACCTCATCTGTGTTATTTTCCACTGTAAATTCCTCAACACTGATCGGCATCAATGTTTGTTCATTGCCTGATAACAATGGAGAAATCAGTCTTCGAATGATTTTAACATCTTCTAATGTATATTCGATTTCTAAAGAAGGGGTGGCAATAGTCATTTTAATATTTTCTTTATCGACGGCTTCCGGATAGTAATTTTTCATCGCCGGAATATCGTCAGACTCAGTTTCACCGGGCTGTAACTGTGTTAATAATGTTTCACCTTCGTAAGTGCTGATATATGGCGCAGAAGCGAACTGAACCGCTTTCTGGTTTAACATGATGAGACGTCCGGCATCATTAAATCGATTATAAAGGCCATAAGGTGAAATTCCAATGGAACAGGTAGGCGCTCCTTGCAGAGCCACTGTATGAGGAAATTCAAGACATTTGGACATGCCCTGGAAATGTACGGTCATTTTATTCTTTTCGTAAATATCGAAAAGTTGTGATCCAGATATTGTGTAGATATCATGTATATCAAATTTACTCATTTTTTCCTCGTTCATTGATTATTTAAATTCCGCGAACAGGGTTGTACCTGATCCGTTCAGTATACCAAATTATAAATCCGAGCGCCAGTGAATGCTTCGCTGGCACTCGGAAGATTTGTTAATTCTTATTATTGTAAAAGACGGGTTATGTTAGCACTTTCCTTGCCAAACATTGCCTTTTTTCTTCTTTTTTGCTACTTGGGGAACAGGTTCATCTACTTCAGGAAGATCTTTTTCAGCGCTCAGATCGATCGGCATTTTGGTCATCGGATAAGGTTTGATGGTTCCGAACAATATGTCTGCGGAAGCTCTGATCGAATCGGGAGTGCCGGAGAAGTTACAGACCACAGCGTCAGCAACGGTAGTTGTGCCTTTCCGGTATGGGAAGTTGGTTACCACAACCACGTCCTTGCCTGCTTTTTTCAGCGCTTTCACCAGGTGGGTGTTATTGCCGCGTTTCTCAATTCGTGCGTAGTAGTTGGTCATGACAACCAGGTCTACGTCTTTCGCCAGTTTCAAAGCTTCTTCAACTTCATCTTCTTCGGCATGAAACCCGGCGTCATCCAGGATGAGATTGGAGGAATGTTTGGTCATCTGTTCGCTGAACATATGCGCATGGCTGTAAAGATCTTTTCCAAGAAATTCGTATGGGATTGTTTGTTCGATCACCAGCATTTTCTTGTCTTTACTCAGAGGCAGCAGGTTTTTATCATCGCGAACTATCAGTTGGGCTTTGTGAGCCACTTCCCATGAGAATTCGACATTTTCTTTGCTTCTGACAATAGCCGTGGTTTCTTTCGGATCCATTTTGCCGGCTTTTTCGAACAAACCCTGATCATACTTCCGGTTGAGCAGACGGCGTACCGCGTCGTTCACACGTTCTTCAGAAAGATCGCCATTTTCAACAGCTTGTTTGATGCCGAACAGACACTGTGAACGGGATTCATCGTCAGCTTTGAGCAGAATGGTGTCGACTCCGGCTTTAATTGCCATAGCGCATGCTAACGGAAGCGGCCATTTTTTCAGGATGGCAGCCATACCGATTGCATCAGAAACGATGATTCCATTGAATCCCATTTCGCCTCTCAAAAGATCGGTGAGGATTTTTTTCGAAAGTGTCGCCGGATATTCTTCATCGTAGGCAGGGAAAATTGTATGCGCTGTCATAAGCGCAGACGCGCCAGCGTCCACACCGGCCTGGAATGCTGCCAGTTCAACCTCCTGCATACGTTTTTTATCGCCGCGGCAAACATCGAGCACGTCATGCGCATCAGTCGCGGAATCGCCACGACCAGCAAAATGCTTAATTGTGGCGGTAATGCCAGCGTCTTCGTAGCCGCGCACAGTCGCGTCGATGAATTTTGCGCAGACTTTTGGATCGTCACCGAACGAACGGACGCCGATTTCAGGATTCAGCGGATTAATATTCACGTCACAGACAGGATGATAGAACTGGGTCACACCCATGGCAGCCATCTGACGGCCCATTAGATTCGCGATTTTGTAAGCGAGATCCACATCGCCGATAGCAGTGATACCCATTGGAGGAGGAAACTGCAGAACGCGTCCGGATGTATAGTCGTTTTTGAAATCGCCTTCCATATCAATTGTAATATGAAGCGGAACTCCCGAAGGACGGTTCATGGCGATTTCCTGCAGCTTATTGAGCGCTTCAGTCAGCTCTTCAGGCGTTACACTCACACCGAAAGCGCGAGAGTCGAAGTAAGTATGCGCGATGTCGAAATAATCCGCCGGCTTCTTGAAGTTGGGATCTATTTGCGAACGTCCCCAATAAAGGTTTTTGCAAGTTTCCAATGCGTACGGCTCAAGACAGAGTCCGCCGGCGTGCAGCTTGGTTACCTGTTCGATTCCTGAAGGCGTCAGGTAGGCGCCTCGCCAGGTAAAGGTAAGTAACTGGCCACATTTCTCCAATAAACTCATTTTTGCTATTTTCGCTGCAACAAAAGCATCTCTCTCTTTAGACATTGCTTGACTCCTCATAAGTTATAGTTTTCGATTTTTCGTACTTATCATGATCGCGGGATGCGACTTATACTTCGCATCACAACATAAGCATTGACAGTATTAATCCCTGGGAAATTTCAAACAATTCCAGATATGGAGTTGTTTGAAAATGAGCCGAATGATAGTACAAACCGCAATGCTCCATTTTCATTTAAGCCGATAATTTAAATAAAAAAAATAGTAAAGTCAAATTGTTTACAACACATGAACAATATATAATTATTGTTGATCGTGTGTCATAATACCATGCGTGGAAACAAAAGACAGAGTCCTGGATGGTGTTTTCAATGAGATGTTAATTACATCAAACTGATAGAGTTGTTACAAACATGATATATTTTTTATTGACTTTTCTGATTATTAATTGTATATTTAAAATATTCATTGAATAATTGAACCGTTTCAGAAATTATACGAAAAAATTCATTAATAAACAAGTTTTTTTTCTATCTAATTTTCTGAAACGAGACTTCAAAACATTGATCGTTGTCCGACCAATAGCTGCAATTCCTAATAAATCATGTTTTACGTCGTAAGTGACTATTTCCTATTTTTAAATGTACTTAAAAGCAAAATAAATTCATTGAGATGGAGAATTCAACTTATAAATTCAGGTTCAATTAATCAGCGAGGAAATCTAATACGCAATGAAACGAATAACGATTAATGATGTCGCGAAACAAGCCGGTGTTTCAAAAGGGACTGTCTCTGCTGTAATAAATCGAAAAAATACTGTCAAGAATGAAACTCGAAATGCTGTCCTGGCTGTCATGAAGGAACTTAATTTCAGACCCAAAGGAATGGCGCGCAACTTAAAACAAATGGACATCGATAAGAGTATTGGTTTAATTGTGAAAGATTTAAGTTACCCATTTTATACAGCGGTAGCGATGGGTGTTAAAGAATATGCCAATCAAAAAGGGTATTTGGTCTTCATTACCAGTTCCGAAAATCTTCATGAACGCGAGGTTAAATTCTCACAATTATTTTCCAGTAAAGATATTAAAGGTGCGATTATCGCACCTATTTTGGAAGGCACTGCCGAAATTGAACATTTGTTTAAATTAAAAATGATTAATTATCCCTTCATTCTTTTGGAAGATGTAAAAGGGATTCAGGCAAATGTCGTAAGTATCGACAATATAAAAGCCATGAAACTGGCAGTTAAATATTTAATTGATTCCGGCCACTCGCATATTGTGCATTTCGCTGGCCCGGAAAGTTCATCGCACGCGCAAGAGCGAATTGAAGGCTTTCGCAGCGCATTTAGTGAATGTCACTTGATTTTTAAACAGGAAATGATCGTCCCAATCGGATCGTATCATGAAATAGCGTATCAGAAAACAATTGAATACTTCAAAAAACACAAGCGTGAAGAGTATCCGACGGCTATCGTCTGCTTTAATGACCAACAAGCCTTAGCTGTTATGGATGCTTTAAATGAATTGAAACTCCGTGTTCCGAATGATATTTCAATTGTCGGGAATGATGATATTTATTTTGCCCGGATGTTTCCGGTGCCACTCACAACCATCCAGGCGCCGATGAAAGAATTGGGCATGAGAGCGGCAGAAATACTTATTCGAAATATCGAATCACCTGTGCAACTGCCAATTGAAAATGTAGTTCTTGAAGCAAATTTTATTGTAAGACAATCCACAAATATACTAAATAATACTGACGTTTAATATCAATTAATTGAAATCATCATTCAAACGTGTTGTAAATAAGCATTATAGTTTTAGCTTGACATTACGAAAAAATTTTGCACAATTTAAACGGTTCAAGTAATGTTGAATTGAAATTATGCTGATAATATAACACTCTTAACACTCATTTTTTTCATGCCTTTCATGATTAGGAATAGTCGTACATTGCACTTGTATAACACATTTCTAATTCAGTATTTAGGGTCCCCCTCCCGTTTTGATTTAAACATAATGATTAAATCGTAAGATTATAAATCAACCAGCTTGGTAATAGAAATGTATCCCCTCGGTCAAGTACACCTTGATTAGCGCGAAAATGTTTTTTGAGAAATCAGCAGGTGGCGTCCGGCGTCCAGTGCGGGGGA
>JAFGDW010000103.1 GCA_016931935.1 Candidatus Zhuqueibacterota bacterium
GCGGAACGAGTTGACTAACTGTTTCTTTAGAGCTAATCATTGCGGAGTAAACTGGATAACCGGAGATGGTGTGGGCTAAAGACCGAATTTTATTAATATTGTTTTATACTACGCCCTGATGGACGTAGTTAATCATTTTAAAATCTATTATCGATTAACATAAATTAACGTTGTAGTAATAGTGACCACATCCAAAAAACTGATAATCACGGATTAGTTATTTTTGCATCCGTCTATTCAGCTTCTGTTTAAGTGAAAAGTAACTTGAATAGCGATCCACAATTAAACTGCTTCGACTTGGATATATTGATTTAAATTCCACAATTTTACAACTTACAATTGTCAGTTGCCAAGTCACTAAATTCCCGGTGGAATAAAATGCCTGTATTATTTCGACTTTGGATGTCACATTGGTAAAAAATTAAAAGAACCAGCAATAAACTAATCGTAACAGATGTCATTCCCGTCCACAGGACTTCCTTCGGTCGCATGCCTTTAGCGGGAATCCAATAATCCGCGGCAATGGACTCCCGATAACGACACTCGGGAGTGACAAAAAGGTAATGTGATAAAGCAGATTTATTTTTCCCTCAAGAAAATGTCAGATACTTGTTTATCGGTTAAATTTTCGATTGATTTTTATAACAGTTATGTTATATTACATATAGAACCCAACAATGTCAATGAAAACTGAATATAATGAACAACACGCAATGTTCTTAAAAAATCGGTACGTGTGCATTCAAATAAGTGAGGAGTAAAATATGAACAATGTCACGGCAATCATTTTAGGTGGGGGACGTGGCACCCGCCTGTTTCCATTGACGCTTGAACGGGCCAAGCCCGCGGTTGGGTTCGCAGGAAAATACAGGTTAATCGACATTCCAATTTCCAACTGCATTAATTCGAACATTAAACGTATGTTCGTACTAACCCAATTTTTATCCGCCAGTTTACACCGTCATATTATGCAAACCTACCAATTCGATTTATTTTCGGGTGGATATGTGGATATTCTCGCCGCTGAACAAACACCCCACAGTTCTGATTGGTTTCAGGGAACTGCCGATGCTGTACGCGCTACCTTAAATCATACCATGTATTTCGGATCTGATGAATTATTAATTTTATCGGGTGATCATCTGTACCGTATGGATTATCGGGAAATGATACGCCATCATAAAGCGAAAAATGCAGATATAACGATCGGCGTTTATCCCGTTCCGAAATCCGAAGCGTCGGCGCTTGGATTAATGCAGGTAGACAGCTCGGGATTTGTTACTGAATTTGTTGAAAAACCAAAAGATCCAAATGTGATTAACCGTCTGTTAGCTCCCTCAAATTTGTTTGAATGTCATCATATGAATGTAGAAGGAGAATGTTGTCTGGCAAATATGGGAATTTATGCGTTCAGGCCATCGATACTTAAGGACTTATTAATGAGCACGTCCAAAACAGATTTTGGTAAAGATATAATTCCATCTGCGTTGAAAACTTATAAAGTCGTTGCTTATCCATTCTCAGATTATTGGAAAGATATCGGAACAATCGGAGCGTTTTTTGACGCCAATATTTCGCTGGCGCAGGAAAATCCGCCGTTCAATCTGTATCGCCCTGACTGGCCGATATACACACGTACACGATCACTGCCGCCCAGCCGGGTAATCCGTTCAAAAATCCGCGATAGTTTGTTGGTGGAGGGATCTGATATTAATGGTGCATACATTAAGAATTCCATTGTCGGAACCCGTAGCCAGGTACGTTCCGGAACGGATTTAACTCAAGTGGTCATGCTGGGTGCAGATTTTTATGATAAAGATACTATGAACGTTAATATGGATTTCCCACAAAAGGATTTGCCGCCACTGGGGATTGGCAAAAATTGCATGATCGAGCGCGCAATTATTGATAAGAATGCCCACATTGGCGATGATGTTGAAATTACCTCGAAAGAAGGTCAACCGGATAGTGAAGGTGGTAACTACTGGATTCGCGATGGAATAACGATTATTCCGAAGGGGGCAGTGCTGCCGCCGGGTACAAAGATTTAGGCAAATAAATTTACATATGAGATAATCAAGAGCAGGCCACAAACCTGCTCTTTGAGTTTATAGCTTATCTGAAAAAAAACGTTCGATTTATATTGGCCAAAAGCACTTTTATTGTAAGTTCACTGATGAATACGATAACTCCAATAGACTTTTTTCGTGAAGTTATAATTCATTCATATCTTCTACAACAGCGGCCCCATCAGCCTGAATGCATTTTCCACAAAACGACGGGATGATGAACGGCCACGCCACTCGTCAAAATCAACAAAGACGGATTGTGCCAGATAGGACTGCTGGAGTTCAACAACGCTTGCGGTAAACTCTGATCCGTAGACAAACAGAGAGCTTTCGAAATTCAACCAGAAGCTTCGCATATCCAGATTTACAGATCCGAACAGGCACACGCTCTCATCGACGACCAGGCTTTTCGTGTGCAATAATCCACTCTGAAACATGGCAATCTGCACACCTGCATTCATCAGGTCATCGAAATGCGCTGCGCTGGCATAGCGAACAAGCAATGAATCGTTCTTCGCGGGAACAATTAGCGTCACTTTCACACCACTTAATGCTGCTGAGAATAACGCCGTCAGCACAGCTTCGTCGGGTACAAAATAAGGCGAGGTCAGCGTTAGCGTTTTCCGTGCTGAATAGATGGCAGTAAGCAACAGTTGACGGATGGCATCAGAGTGCGGCGCCGGCCCGGATGGAACCACTTGCACAAGAGCACCTTTGAATATCTCATTTTCTGCATGTTGCTGCCAGGGAGTTGGGGTTTCAAACTTCTTTCCGGTTTCAATACACCAATCCTGTTCAAAAACGTTTGCGAGCAGGGAAACAGCCGGACCTTCAATTTTGGCAACCGCATCCACCCAGCGGCCAACACCGTATTCCTGTTTAAAGAAACGGGGATCAACCATGTTCTGGCTCCCTGCAAAACCCACGCGATCATCGATGACCACCATTTTGCGATGGTATCGTAAGTCTGCCCGCCGACGAATTGACGGCGGTAGTGCCTCAGCCACTTCAATACCTGCTGTGCGAAGATGTTTTAATTTTTTCCCCTTAACAAATTCTTTACTACCGACTGCATCGATAAGTATTTGACATTTTACGCCACGGTTGCGAGCACGCAGGAGCGCCTGGACAACGTCATCGGCCCGCCCACCTTCGTTCCAAATGTAAAAAGCAAGTCGGCAACATTTCTGTGCCTGGTCTATGCTCTCCACCCAGGCATCGAAAATCGATTCATAATCTTGCAGCAGCGTCATCCTGTTATCCGTTAACGCTGGCATGCCCATAATTGCCACAGTTTGTCGACAAAGTGTTTCCCCTATAATTCCTGATGGAGGCAACGTTGAAAAACGACTTTCCCGTACGTCTGTCAGAGCAGATTCGGCGGAGAACTGAACAACGTTGTGCCTGGCAATCCATTCGGCGCCCAATCGTTTTCCACCAAAGACTAAATAAGCGGCAGCGCCGGCAAAGGGTACGGAAAAGACAACCGTAAGCCAGGCCAATGAAACTCCTATCGGAAGTCGTCGCGTGATAACGCGAACGGACAGGCCGACAACAATTAACCAATGGCCTGTAAGAATAATTGTTGAGAGTACATGTAGGTTATTGAGCATGTCCGTTACCTCCGAAATCTTTAACTGAATTTGGGATAACCGGAGTTTTGCCGAACACGTTGATGGCGGGGCATTTAAGTTTGTTCATGAGCAAATCGACTGTGCTCCTGAGTGTGGGGATAATAATGAACGTGAGCTGGAGACAAAGTGACAGAGAGACTCTAAAAAAATATCCATTTCACTTTGTCTCAGTTTTCCTTATCATTCGTTAAAGGTCATGATTAAAACTATAAATCAGAATGATTAATAATCTGTGGACGGTTGCCTGCCAAAATACCATACTTTCATTACATGACCAGCACGACTTTCCCGATATTTTTCCGATCCTCAATATAGCGATGGGCCTCGCCGGCTTGTTCCAGCGGAAATGTTTGGTCGACATGCGGCCGCACCCAGCCTTCGCGGATGCCATCGGAAATGGCCAGCATCCATTCGTGCACTTTTTCCGGCTCGTGCCACATGTGGCCGATATGGACACCAAAAACTGATTTATTGCCATTCATCATTCGAATCGGGCTGAATTTGGGTGTTTGCATTACGGTTTTTAGCAACTGCCATTTTGCGGATGAACCACGCTTCACAGCTCCAGCCATGCCGAATACACCGAGACGACCCGTATGACGCAATGCCTTATAACTTTTTTTCAGATTTCGTCCGCCGATCGGATCGAGCACAAGCTCAACACCGCGGCCACCGGTGAGTTGCTTTACAATTGACAGCCAGTTTTGCGTGCGATAATCGATGGGATAATCCAATCCGCGTTTCATCAGGAACATGTGTTTGGATGAACTCGCCGTACCGTAAATAACCGCGCCAACATGGTTGGCAACATCGATGGCAGCCAGGCCGACGCCACCACCGGCATTGTGAATCAGGATGGATTCACCGGCGCGTAACCCTCCCATTACAACAATTAATTGATAAGCAGTTAAATAATTAACCGGTATTGCCGCCGCTTCTTCAAAGCTCAGCTTGCGGGGCTTTTCGACGACCTGAGACGTTTTCACGCATACATATTCTGAATAACCGCCAAATTTCATCATTGCAAACACTTCACGATCCAGCCAATCGTCATCATCGGCATGCCCGGTTGCTTCGACCATGCCAGCAATTTCGTACCCGACAACATATGGTTTCGGTGGCGCATCCGGATAAATTCCCAAACGAGCAAGAATATCTGCAAAATTAACGCCGGCAGCTTTCACCCGAATCAGTAATTCGCCCGGCGCCGGCGTGGGTTTGGGATTGTCGCGAAGCACCATCACTTCAGGGCCGCCATTTTCATCTATAACAATTTGCCGCATTTCCTTCCTCCGAACAGTAAAAAATTGAACCAGAAAAATACAAATATTTAACGTAAAAGTCAAGTCATGCTGTGCCGAATGTAAAAAATCTTTGCTCCCAGCATTGAAATTGAACATCAACTTTTACTGGCATAGAGCAAAGCGCAAAGCGAGTAAAGCAATAAGATACCTTTAGTGTTTTGCTATCCGCCATGCGCGTTGCGCTCTGCAAAAAAACTGTAAACCTTTTCCGAATAACCTGCGTCTCACTATACAGAAACAGGAGCCATGATGTGAGCGATGATAACGTATTGATTCATGCTGCCAGCAGAGGTGATGCATCCGCCTTTCGTACGTTGGTTGAGCGATATAAAAAGACAGTTTACTACATTGCATACGATTTAACCGGTCAACACCATACCGCCGAAGATTTATCGCAGGATGTCTTTCTGAAAATGTATCGGGGGTTGGGCACATTCCGCGGCGATGCCACGCTTCGAACATGGCTGTATCGGGTGACTGTTAATACCTATCTATCGCAACAACGGAAAAAAGCGTTTACAGCATTGAATTTTTTTAGTGATCATAAAAAGGACGATTGTGATTTAACGGATGTGATCCCTGCTGAAGACGAGCACTCGCCGGAAAAAATGGCTGAGGCAGTCATGATGCAAACACATATTCAGGCAGCATTAAATAAATTATCACCGCGGGAACGCACCGTATTTACGCTACGGCATTATCAGGATTTATCGCTCAAAGAAATTGCAGACATTATGGATGTCCGTATTGGCACTGTTAAAAGTACATTGTTTCGCGCGATTCAACGGATGCAAAAAGCGCTGGCATTTTACAAGCTTGATTTTAATGCATGAACGATTTGTTGAATTCCATGCATATGTAGTATCGGGACAATCAGGAAAGACAAATTCCGGTTTGGAGGAATGATTATGACATGTAAATCGTGTCAAACTATGTTTGTGGATTTTCAGGAAAAGTTGCTTTCCAACGAACAAAATGCTCAGATGGATGCCCACCTGCGATCATGCGATGCGTGTCAGCAGGCATGGCAGGAGTATCAGTATACAATCCGAACGATGATCAGAAGAGAACGCTTCGAACCGGATGAATCGTACTGGAATGGCTATTGGGATCGTCTCGAAGAAAAATTGCCATCTGAAAATATACGTCATCGTAGTCAAATAAAGCTATGGCAGGTTATTTTAAATTGGATGTCGGTGATACCCCGGTGGGGATATCAGCTCGCCGGAGCAGCCGCATTATTAATCATTGGTTTTATTGTTGGCCTCCAATTCCGTACCATTGAAAATACAACAATTGAAATTCCTGCAAATCCGATACAGTCTCAGCTTACTGTGGCAGCTCAAACAAATCGTTATCTGGAACGATCGAAAACACTGTTGCTGGGCATTGTGAACCTCGATCCGGAGCAGGAGCAATTGGCATTAAGCAGCGTGCGACATCAACGCCGAATTTCCCGGGAACTGGTGGATGAAGCACGCTATTTAAAAACAGCGCTTAATCAACCGGGTCAGCAACGATTGCAGGAACTTGTTTCGGAGTTGGAGCTTATCCTGATGCAAATCACCAATCTGGATGCGCAATATGATTTGCAATCGGTTGATCTGATTCAACAAAGTATCGATCAACAGGGAATTTTCCTGAAAATCGATCTTGAAGAAATGAAACAACAGATGAATCGTGATGATGCCAGGCAGCAGGCGCATCCGACGATATGATGTCTCACTGTTTGGTGGTATGACATGTAAAACAGGCAACCGTTAGTGAATAGGAGTCAATCAGATCGATTATAGTTGAAGTTAAGTGAAAACACAAATTGATGTGAGTGGAAGTGGCGGTGGCGCGGAGATAATAAAAATATCAGGAGTCCGTTATGAGACTTATAAAATATGCGTTATTCATTTGTATCGTTATATTTTGGGTGAATTCAATGATGGCAGAATCCATTCCAACTGATGATGAATCGCAGGCTTATCAACAGGCGTATGAATTTATCCTCAAGGAAGATTGGAAATCGGCAATGAAGGCATTTGCCAAATTCCAGGAAAAATATCGTCACAGTTCCTGGAACGATGATGCTCAGTTCTGGCATTGTTATGCCATGGAAAAATCGACACAAAATCCCGAAGAGGCATTCGAGTGCTATCATGAATTTGTCGAGGAATATTCATCCAGCAAGTGGACGGATGATGCCAAAGCATCGATGGTGCGGCTTGGTCTGCAACTTTCCAAATCGGGACATCCGGAATATCAGGCAATGGTGAAGGCGATGCAACAAAGCGATGAGGATGAAGTGAGCCTTGCTGCCTTGTACGCCCTGCAACGGATGGGCGATGAGCGCTCCATCAACATAATGATAAAAATGCTCGATGAAAGTAAGAATACCGAACTTCGAAAAAAAATCTTATACATGATGACTGAAATGGAATCGGATGATGTGTTCAAGAAAATTGTCGATGTCGCCCTGAATGATAAAGATGTCGAAATTCAACGCAGCGCGGTCTATGCCCTGGGGGAGAGCGACAACTCACAGGTTCAACCGACATTGATTAAAATTCTCAAATCCAACGCTAATGAACGTGTCCGCAATGCAGCGTTGCATAGCTTACAGGAACGAATGTCAGCGGATGTTATCCCCATTATAACCGAGATAGCAATTACCGATCCCAATGAAAGTGTAGCCCGAACCGCCGCCTATGCATTGCAAGAAATTGATTCCCCGGAAACCGTTAAGGCAAGTCTGGAAATTTTGAAGAAATCACGACATTCGCGGGTTCGGGAAGCTGCATTACAAAGTTTGAGCCATCACGAATATAATTTACCGGTTAAGGATTTGGTCGATATTATTAAATCGGATGAAGAAAAGCGCGTGAAACGCATGGCCATTTACGTACTTGCCTCACAAAAATCCGAGGCTGCAAACAAAGCGTTGGAATCGATTCTATGGGATAGCAAAGATGATGAGTTACAACGCACGGCTCTCAATTGGTTCGCCGAAGAAAAGGGTAACGATGCAAAAAATATTCTCATTCATGTTGCCAAAACACATCCCAATGAACAGGTTGCCCGTGACGCCATGTTTCAGATGGGGCAATTACTGAATGATAATGATGACGAACTGATCTTTGATGTCATCAAAAATACGAACTATCCATCTGTGCGACGCGCAGCCATTCAGGGATTGGGCGAAAGCCGCAAGCCGGAATTGGTCTTTCGTGTCTGTTCGAAAATTGTCGCATCCGAATCTGACAATGATTTGAAACGTGATGCTATTATAGCGCTGGGCGAAACGCAGTCCAATAAAGCGGTGCCGATTTTATTGAAAATTGCCGAGGGGGATAACAATGTCAAATTGCGCACGTCTGCTGTTCGTGCGCTTGGCGAGATAGGCACTCCGAATGCGCAGGAAGCGATTATGAAAATATTGGAAATGAAATGATAAATTCACACCCTGATCCGGATCGACAATTGATAATCAAAACGATGTGCAACCGTGAACACAAAGCGCCGTACATATTTCAAAAACCAAGGAGGTCCATCCATGAATAATATAGCACGATTTTTCATTATACTTTGCCTGTTACCGGTTTTTGTCTGGGCGCAGCAGGCAGATTCTGATTCGGTTAAATTTGAACGGCATCGGAATGAAACTGAACGGCGGCAGCGGGAAGCTGAAAGGTATGAAGACGAAGCAGTACATCGGAAACGAGAGGCTGAACTTAAGCGTCAGGAAATGCATCAATATGAACGCGAGATGGAGCGTGCCAAACGTGATATGCTCGATATGAAGTATGAACTGGATGATTTGGATTATGAAGAAATTGAAATGGCGCACGAAGAGATTGCTCGGAAAATGGAGAAATTGCAGCCGATGATTGATTCGGTTGTTGCGGTTGAACTGGCCCGGCTGCCGGAAGTAATGGATGATTTTGAGTTTGAATTTTATATGCCAGAGATTCCCGCTATTGATGTTGAAGTACCGCCGGTTCCACCCTTACCACCGTTAGCGCCCATGCCGCATATTCGGATCGATCACGATATGGTTTTTGATGCTGGTGAAAATCCCTGGGACTTCCATTACCACATCGGTGGTGTTCAGAAATTCCGTGATTTAAATGATGACGAGCGGACGCGTGTCCAGGCCATTCGCTGTTTGGGAAAGATGGAAGCTGATCAGGCAATTCCTGCAATTACGAAAATAATGAAAAATGATGACAATCCGGCGTTCCGTTATGAAGCCGTGCGTCAATTGCGATATTTCCTTGAACGAGCCGACGTAGTTTCGTTGCTGGTAGATACCGCAAAAAATGACACCAATGTTCATGTGCGAAAAATGGCGGTTGATTTGTTAGGCAAAGCGGATAGCGATCAGGCGCGTAATGCGTTACACCAGATGATAGATTTGAAATAGAAATTCATTTTATAACGACAAATCGGTTTGAACCGAATGAATGCTCAGGTTTATGTATAATATATGTATCGATGTGAGCATTTATTTTCCACAGAACTTAAATTGTGTCTATTCCGGCTATCCAGTAAAATCAGGTAACAACGGGTTAGGATAACGAAACTGATCATGTATAGTAATTGTTGAACATCTCCCTGATCCCGCTTCGTTTCCGCAAGTGGCGAAACAAGATCGGCCCCTTTCAAAGGCGGTAGTCCAGCCCGCACGTTTTTTGGCGGGATGGAATTAGGGGGATGTTCTCCACCGAGGCGAACATTCCAATAATTTAAAATAATACCCAATCTTGAACACTTGCTGACTAAACTGGATATCCGAATTACTTCATCGAATATGTAAAATATTGTAAACGTATCAAAAAGTTGTAGGATTGCTGGCAACCTTTTTATAAAAATCCGGTCTAAGATAGTAGTTGAAGAAATAATTTCCTGAAATTACGAATCACCTCGTTTACAGTTAGAAGCGCCTCCTTAATTACAAGCGTTCATAATCATGCCTCACCCAATTAATCCGATAATTTATCCAAAGGGTGGAGTGCGTTTTACTAGTTCTTCTAAAAACAAATAATCTAAAATGACTTTCAGCCAACAGCTTTCAGCGCTCAATAAAAGCTGATAGCAGAATGCTGATAGCTAATCGCTCAATTTATTGCAAAAGAAAGCGAAGTGTGCATCATGATTACTAAACATCTGACCCTGGTACTACTGTGTGTCTTGACAACGTTCAGTTTTGCCGAGGCTGATAATTCCCCGAATTATGCCGAGCCGGTTCACGCCATACGCTGCACAGACCCGATTGTTGTGGATGGAAATCTTACCGAATCTACTTGGCAACAGGCCAAGGCAACAACTCGGTTTATACAACGTGATCCGGTGGAAAACGGTACGCCATCCGAGCCGACCGAGGTGAAGATTGTTTATAACGATGAAGCGCTTTATGTGGGCGCTCGTATGTATGATTCATCGCCGGATTCCATTGTTGCCCGTTTGGGACGCCGCGATGCGAACCTGAGTTCGGATTATTTTATTGTGTTTCTTGATTCGTATTATGATCGACGCAGCGGTTTCTATTTTGCATTGAACGCTGCTGGCGCCTTGAGTGACGGCGTGATGATGAACGATGATTGGGATGATAATTCCTGGGATGGTGTCTGGGAAGGGCGCGCCCGAATTGATGATAAGGGTTGGATTGCCGAAATGCGGATTCCGTTTTCGCAGTTGCGGTTTCAGGAAAAATCCAGGCATGTGTGGGGCGTTAATTTTAAGCGTGTTATTGAACGTAAAAATGAAATGGATTATTTGACGTTCACTCCAAAAGATGGTAGCGGATTTGTGTCGCGGTTCGCTGATTTGGTGGGAATCGAATCGATTGTTCCGCCACGCCATTTCGAAGCGCTGCCATATCTCCGCAGCAAGGCAGAATTTCTCCACGTTGATAAAGAAGATCCATTTCATGATGGCGCCGGTTTTGACCCGGGAATCGGACTCGATCTTAAATTCGGACTTGGACCTAATTTAACCGTGGATGCGACATTCAACCCGGATTTTGGCCAGGTGGAAGTCGATCCGGCCGTGGTAAACCTGAGTGATTTTGAAACGTACTATCAGGAAAAACGCCCGTTTTTTATTGAAGGCGCAAGCATTTTTAATTTTGGCCAGGGCGGTGCACGAAATTATTGGGGATTCAATTGGAGCAATCCTAAATTTTTCTATTCCCGTCGTATTGGGCGCGCGCCGGCCGGCAGTCTTCCGGATAACGATTATGCAGATGTGCCTGATGGTACAAAAATTCTGGGTGCAGCCAAACTTTCCGGAAAAATCAACGAGAACTGGAATATTGGCATGATCCATGCTGTCACATCCAAAGAGACTGCTGATATCCGTTATGATGGAAATGACAGCCGGGTAGATGTGGAACCGTTAACGTACTATGGCGTGTTTCGAGGACAACGGGAGTTCGCCAAAGGAAGACAGGGTTTGGGCGTTATCGGAACATTAACGGCCAGAAAATTCCGTGATAGTCCGCTGATGAATGAAATGAACCGCAACGCGTCGACCATGGGACTCGATGGCTGGACATTTCTGGATAAAGATAAAGAGTGGGTCATTGCCGGCTGGGTCGGCGGATCGCACATCGAAGGTACACAAGCGCAAATTGCCGATTTGCAAAATAGCTCCCAGCATTATTTCCAACGTCCCGATTTGTCGCAAGTGCATGTGGATAGCTCCCGCACGTCGCTTACCGGGTACGCCGGGCGAATTTATCTGAACAAGCAAAAAGGCTCGGTGTTTGTCAATTCGGCATTTGGTTTCATCAGTCCTTCTTTTAATTCCAATGATGCCGGTTTTATGTGGCAAACCGATTTGATAAACTGGCATGCCGGCGCGGGTTATCAGTGGACAAAGCCAAATTTATTTTACCGATACATGTACATTATTGGCGCTGTTTTTCAGAGTTATGATTTTGGGGGCCATAAAATTTCCAACGGCTATTTTTCGGAATCCCAGATTACATTTAAAAATTATTATAATATGTTTATCATGGGCATTTACAATCCTCGGGCATATTCGAGCCGGGGAACTCGTGGCGGCCCGCTTATGCTGAATGGCGCCGGAATGTATGGCTATACCAATATTCAAACGGATAACAGAAAATCAGTTGTCTTTGAAGTAGATGGAGATGTGTTTAGTGGAGAATTTGGCGAGCGTGACCGCAGTGTTGGGTTGGAAGTTGAATGGAAACCGGCGGCCAATGTATCTGTGAGCATTGAGCCAGAAATAAGCGCCAGTCGGAATATAGCCCAGTGGGTGGATAATTTTGAAGATGCATCCGCAAAATTAACGTACGATCATCGCTACGTGTTTGCTCATATGGAGCAAAGAACATTCTCATCCGATATTCGCCTGAGCTGGACATTTACACCCCGCTTGAGTTTGCAATTATTCGCACAGCCATTAATTTCCTCCGGCGATTATAGCGAGTTTAAGGCGCTCGCGCGTCCGGCTATCTATGAATTTGATGTGTTCGGTAAAAATGGTTCCACAATTACATATGAAGATGAAACATACACCGTCGATCCCGATGGCAATGGTCCTGCCGAGTCGTTCTCGTTTGACGATCCGGATTTCAATTTCAAATCATTACGCGGGAACGCCGTATTACGCTGGGAATATTCGCCCGGATCAGCGATTTATCTGGTATGGACGCAGTCACGTGAAGAATCCGAAGTGATTGGGAACATGCAGTTCCAGCGGTCAATGCGAAAGCTGTTTTCTGCGGATGTCAATAATATCTTTATGGTAAAATGGACGTATTGGTGGAATTTATAGTCCCTTAAAGAATAATATTAGTATCTATTCAATATTTTATGGTTTTGAAGGTTGTATTGTCTCACCATTCATGCTTCGACTTCGCTCAGCATGAAACAACGCAATCTCTTCACACTGAGCGGAGTCGAAGTGTGAAAATAGATACGTAAATTATAATCACTACCTTTTATTGAATGAATAATATAATTACTATCCACATTTGATTTTGAATTTGTCCGAAATTCTCCTTTTATTAGTGATCCGATGTTCTGGTGAACAAGCCAAAGCATCGGATTTTTTTCATCAAATTTTTTGATTATCGTTTGAACAGAAAACATGCTCTCCATTTATAGAGATAAATAAATAATACATTGTGGAATTGGGCTATTAATTAAAAATCTGCGGTATGCGAAAAACTTAAACCGTATCAATCACCGTTGAATATCCATACACCGATTGCCGGATGCCCGCTTCCGTGGCAAGTCCCCGGAATAAATGCGCCTGACTGCCGATACGCAGCAAGTAAATAAACTGCCGACTGATGATGTAAATCTGATGCAGAAGAAACATCAACGCGATAATCACCGCATGCGAACTTGTCAGGAGCAGTGATAGCCCCAGAAAGATGACAAGCACTCCCAGGCCAAGCAACGCGATTACAATGTACAGACTTACGGTTTTGCCGATATGCCTTAAGGCAAGTGTAAAGCCACGCCACATGGCAATCCACATGTTTGACATATCATTAGCAACGATATGCATCCGCGCATAATCGAAAATGAGATTGCACAGCATAGCACATCCAAAAAACAATGCGATGGTGACAATCCGATTCCAGAAAATCAAACGCTCGTCCGGCAAATCCCCCAGCGCCAGCTTGGTGAGCAACGTGTAGCCAATTGCAATACTGAAAACGACAACAAACGCCGGAATTGACCAGATAAACAGGCGCAGGAAGCGTACTAAAAATCGTGTTGAATCATTGATAAACGTGCGAAATGAAAACTCGGTGTTGTTTAAAAGATAACTAAACGTACCACCGGAAAACCACAATTTAATTATAATGAACATAGGTAAAAAGACCAGCAATGAACTCCGTAGCATAGCTGGCATGGAAGATTTATAGTACAATAACTCAAACAGGACACGCATATCAAATTGTTGCGCTAACGACTCGCCAAGCAGGCTTTTACCAACCTGATCATTTAAAAAAATATATAATGGAAAAGCGATCAATATTCCAAATCCGAGATTCCATAGGTAATACCAGAAAATTAAGCGTTTGCTTCGTCTGACTTTTGCTAAGCTTTTTATGATGCTTGTGCGGATCATAGTGTTCCCTTTATGATAAAAAAGTTGTTTATGGTTGCTATATCATATCTGCGAAAATAGAAAATAATGATGTTAAACTGATTGACTCCAATAAATTCTGCACAAAAAACAAGTAGTGTGACACCGTTCGATAAATACTCTTACGTTCAGGCTTGAGTGTCTTGCTATTGTTACTCAGATTGATGTCCAGTGGCACTTTATTATCCGGATCGACGGTTGCAGCCAGCAGTTTGGATGGCCGCGTGTATTCATAAATTTTCCAGCGATCCTTGCCATCCCAGTGCTCGTGTACCGTGTCGCCATCCGCAAACATAATTGCGACGTCAACCGGAAACTGAAAATCGCCGCGCCGATGGATGCGGACAATGGTATGATATTTTGTCGTATCAACGACAGTCGCTATCAGCGTATCCGAAGCGGTTGTCGAATCATTTTCGGCAACAATTGATGAATCTTGCTCGGCCATTGATGAATCTTGCTTGGACGATGTAATAGTATCAGCCGGAGTGTCCTGCCAGTTCAGCGTGAAATCGTATCCCTTTGTTTTTTTCACTTCTTTGCTGGATATTGAGCGGACGGAATAATCGAGCATTTTGGCGGAATATACTATCTGATCGAAAAACCATCCCATATCCTGGCCGGATACTTCATTGACCACAGCGATAAAATCATCAGAAGTCGGGTGCCGAAATTTCCAGCGTTCGAAGTATGTTCGATAGACTTTATTCATCACATCTTCACCGAGGTATCCATCCAGCGTGTACAGCATTAACGCCGCTTTGTAATATACATTGATGCCATAGCTTCCGGATGAGTAAAATTCCCACGAGTTCCGTTTTGTTGGATCCATGTAAGGTAGCTGCATTAATCCTGATCGGGCAAATTCAATTTCACTTATGCGGATGCTTAAAAAATTAACCATGTTCCCGGAATTACCAAAGACGTGTTCAACAATGCGCCCTTCGAAATAGGTAGTCAATCCTTCATCCAGCCAGGCCTCTTCAAATTCGTTGGACGCGACGAGGTGATACCAGTAATTGTGGATAAATTCATGAATGATGGTGGATTCGGTTAGATGAATGCCATCGGGGAGACCGTAAACAGTGCCCGCTGTAATCAATGTCGGATACTCCATGCCACCGGTTTCAATCGCTTTTCGACCGGGATCGACAACTGTGAGATTGGGAAACGGATAATCGCCAACGTTTTTTTGCATGTATGCGACTGCCTGTTTTGCTGCCTCCATATCGATGTTCGCCTGTCCGCGATGAGCCGGCTGCTGTAACAAACGGATTCGCACATCATCGATGCTATCGATGTATTCAACAAATTCGGGACTTGCAGTCCATGCGAAATCATGTACATCTTCGGCATGATATTGATGTGTTGTGGTGCTATCGCTCGGATGGGTAATGCCAACCTGAATTCCGGTAGCGCCGACGACATAACTGGCAGGTACGGTGATATACACATCATACACGCCGAAGTCTGCAAAAAATTCGGAATTCGCATGAAACTGATGGCAGTTCCAACCCCCATTCTCATAAACACCGACTTTAGGAAACCATTGTCCCGCAAAGAAATAATCGCCTTTTGCACCTGTCCGTGCAATTGGCGGATCGGGTAGTTTTGCCTGAAATTCGATATTCAATTCGATTGAGGCGCCGGGACGCACTGGCCGCGGAAGTGTAATTTGCAGCACAGTTTTGTCATTGTCATTTATATCATCGGGCTGGATATAGTGAAGTTGATCCAAAAGGTCAGTGCCATCGGGCAAGCTGCATTTGGTGATTTCCGAATATCCGTAGCCATCCTTTTTTACTTTGGTGTTCCATTCCTGCAAAAATACGGATTGATCGTTGCGGAAGCCATTGAGATACATATGGAGCTGAAGTTCCGATACCTTATCGCTTGATGTATTACGCCAGGAAAGTCGTTCCTGTGCGACAAGCAATTTTGTTTCAGCTTGCAGCTCAACATGGATTGTATAATTGGCAATGCGTGGACTTAGTGGTGGATTAAAAAGAATCGGGTTGTCACTGAAGACCGGGTTATTTAAAAAAAGACTTAAAAGAAGCGAGAAGTACAGACACCGACGGCGTGTGAACATTTTTTTCATCTCCGTAATTTAGTTCCTTTTAATATATACTTATATGACAGTTTTGTCAAGCAAATGTTATTATGAATTAACGAATGGAACCAGAAAGAATGAGTATGGTTCAATAGGGTTAAATAATTTAACATGGACAACGAAGAACGGATAACGGAAAATGCAAAATAGAGCTGCATACTATGTTTCGTTCTGAGATAATCAAAAAAGAAAACTTGAGCATTCATCCAAACAATAATTTAAAATTTGTGAGGCAATTAACCATATGAGCGGCATCACCTGGCTGGCATCGTATCCGAAATCGGGCAACACCTGGTTCCGGATTTTCCTGACAAACCTGCTTCAAAACAGCGATCGACCGGCGGATATTAATAATCTACATGTGCAATCAATCAAAGATACCTTGCGGCAAATGAATGATGCACTCAAACTGGATGAGCGTAATATTCCTGAAGACGAGTTCCAACGCCTCCGTTCCGAAATTTATCAACAGTGGGCTGACGATGCACAGGACCCATTGTTTATCAAAATGCATGATGCAAATATATTGCACCCGACCGGTGCTCCATTAATTCCCCCGGACGCGACAAACAAAGTGATTTACCTGGCACGAAACCCGCTGGATGTAGCGCCGTCATTTGCCAATCATAATAAAACACCGGTGGATCAGACAATTTTTAATATGGCGAATCCCGATTTTTCGATTACCGTTCACGATCAACTGACCGGACAATTGCTCCGTCAACCTTTACTCACATGGAGCGATCACGTTGAAAGCTGGCTTGATGATCCCGAACTGGACGTTTTGCTACTGCGGTTTGAAGATTTAAAAGCAGATCCCGAAACCTTTTTTAAACGGGCAGTCCAATTCCTTGGATTACCATTTTCTGACGATGAGGTCGAGAAAGCCGTTGCGTTCAGCCATTTCGACCGGGTGAAGGAGCAAGAGCAGGAGCGCGGATTCCGTGAACGATTGACACAATGTGACAGCTTTTTCAATCAGGGACAGGCCGGATCCTGGGAAAATAAATTAACGGTTGATCAAGCCCGGCAGATTGTCGATCAGCATGGTTGTGTTATGAAACGGTTGGGATATAACGTTCCCGAATTACCGGATTCAGATTAGTTATGAATAACGTGCTACGCACTTTCAAAGTGTGTAGCACGTCATAAGTTCCAATCGTGTTTTCTCAAATATGACACAAATTTTTTACTTCAATCCCTACAATCATTCAATATCCTGAACGTTCCTGTCGATAGTATTATGAACTCATAACGTAAGCAAAAGGAGTGGTTTTATGAATACACAGGAACATGCAATGGATGCGCTGCATCAGGAATTGGAAGGCAGCAAAAAATTAGTCCGGGAATTGCAGGCCAAACTTCAACAAGTCGAGCGCAATGGCGGCGTGCGTCCACGACCGGGGCGTGAAGAGCTGCAATCGCCAGTGGAATTTATTGGTGATTTCGATATAGTCCACGCTGAAGGTATCAATGTCTCAGAAGATGGCGTCAGTTTTCAGGTAAAAAAGCCCTTGACAATTGAAATGCACTATCTCCATGATGGAATCCAAATGCGTCGCCGCGCCCATCTTGTTTGGATGAAGCAGGCGCCGGATAAATCATACCAGTTTGGATTAAAGTTTGTTGAACCGGAAAACGGGATGCAATTCTAACAATCAGTCATGGCCTGCCAGGTCATGACCTCCCTTTCGGGGGAAATTCCAATCATTGTATATATTATATTAAAAAGGGACCATATTTCACTTGAAAAGTATACCACTTATTATTAAATCCTGTAATTTAATTACAGGAGC
>JAFGDW010000104.1 GCA_016931935.1 Candidatus Zhuqueibacterota bacterium
CACTAAATATAAATGTATATTTATGAAGAAACCTTTCGAACGTTGACCTTACTCCCAGATATAGCGTTTTATTTTAATTCTGCAATAACCATAATATCCATTTGATTGCCATTCTCGCCACCCCAGATATGGGGGATCTGTATCACCAAAGCATCTATCAACCATATCGTCGCTATCCAAAAGATCCTCTTCCCATAATTCAATTCTCAATCTTTCATAGTACCAAGTTCCGCCTACATGAGATTTCATTTTATGATTTATATCGAAACAATCAAACCATTGTGCAAAATTATTCCAATCATCATTCCAGCCATCTTCTAAATCATCAGGATCCCAATCTGATACACCTAAAACATCACTTCTTTCATAGCCTCCCACTTGACTACAGCCTGTTCCTGGAAAACAATACCAGAACTTCGTGTAATATTCTGGCGGCCAACGCAGCCAAGGTTCATTTGTAGCTCCTTCATTTTTAAAAGCTACTTGGGAAAGATAGAATTCTTCATTATAGCTGCCGTTTGTTTTCTGCATAGATTGTTGATTTTGTGCCATTTCAGGATATTGAATGTTCAATTTTTCTTTAAACCGAAATACAATTGCTGGTTGATCTTTTGGACATATCCTGTTATTAACTTTAACTTCGCTGCCATCTGGTAAAAATCCTGTTGAATATTCATTTTTATCATCAGCATCCTCTTTTGTTGGATCGTCAAAAACAAAAATAGGAGTTTTCATGTGAATCATTGCAATGTGATTCCTAGGTATATATATTTCTATTGGATGCAAACCGTGCTTTGCGTCCAGATGAACATCTGAAAATTCCGAAAAAAGTTGAATAATATCATCGTGGCGATGGTACTCTTTCTCTAATTTGGTCTTAATCTCTGCTAATTCGATTCCAGGCTGTTTTGTTTGCGAAAAATAGTTATAAAAATAGGACGCTAATTCAGAATTCCATTTTTTTGCTGCAAACTGCGCAAGTTTTTCTAATTTATTAATTTGTTCAGAGTAATTGTTTGCTTCATTCTCAGGTTGAATATCTTTTTCTTCTTCAATTATTTTTGAAGTAGACTTCGTATCTTCATAAATATTTTTATCCCTTGCACAGACAAGGAAAACCAGTATCATCGAAAAAAACATTATATATGATTTTCTTAACATTGTGTTCCTCCAATTTTAATTATAAAAAGCCTTACTTATTCTTTTTTGATTAATTAAAATATATTGTACAGGAGGACTCTTGTTATAAAGGACCATTTTTTACTTGACTTTTCGCTGAAAAAGTGATAAAATATGGCCAGCGACCGAACCTGTCGTACGTTTTGTTACGCAGACAGTTCGTTTTGCTGGATCGGGCTGCCTGTCTTCGTACCTGGCAGGGTCAGACAGGCAGCCATATTATCAGTTAATCGGACTGAAAACACTGCTGTAATAAATATTCGTATGTATAATAAAGGCAATTTTTCTTCCATCCGGCGACCAGGCTAAATCTGAATTTTCATAGCGATGGTTAGTCAGCATATCCCACTCCCGCGCAACATCCGAAATATACTCTGTCTGCATTTTTGTATCACAATGGAGAAGAATCAGTTATGTGGATAGCGAGAGCAAAAATAGCCATATGCCTTTTCCGGTTTTCATTCAAACCACTTCCTTTTCATTGGTTACATCACTAAAACCGAAAACTCACCCCCAACGACGGCAGAAACGGCATACTCTGGACAATTTCATTCGAAGACGCCAGGTAAAACGCTGCATTGCGCCGGAACAATAGATTATAGATGTGAATAAACAGACTGCACTTCTTTCCAAACCAGATAAATTCCCGGGCTGCACTAACATCAACACGCTGATAAAACGGAAACCGGTACGCATTTTTGGCGCTGTATACCAGTTCATAAGTTCGGTATGTCGGAAGATAAAATACTGGCTCGGACAACAGCGGCAAGTTCATGGGCCGGTTTGTTCGGTTTGGCGGCGCATAATAATTATAAATACTGCCCAGCGGAGCTGTATATGGCCTGCCGGATTGAAAAATGATGGCGATACTGAAGTCCCAATGGCCGGATGTACGTATCCCGCACGTCACATCCAGAATGTGCCGGATATCGCCGGCTGATGGAAACGACTGCCACTTGAAATCGTTAAAACGCTGCATCGGCTGATTACGCAAAAAAAATGTGGATGTGGCTTTTCCCAATGCATAATTGGCAAATCCATAAAATTTCTTTAGCTGGTAATCGATGCGAAATTCAAGCCCGTATGATTCCGCCCTGCCATCCAGATAAAATGGTTCTCCAGCCAATTGTGATCGATTAAATCGCGTCAATCCGCCATAGCGGCGGTAGTATAATTCCACGTTAGTTTCAATTGAAGAGTTATTATTGAATTCCATGCCCAGTCCGAGATGATCCGCATGGGGCACTGGTCTGTCGGCCGGTGATGGAATCCAGGCATCAAACAGCACCAGCGTATCATCTTCATCATTAATGGTTGTTAACGCCTGGTAATGTCGGCCAAAACCAGCCTTTAATCGCCAATGTTCGTTGATCAGCCATTTTACACCCAGCCGCGGCGACCATTGCACCCTTTTTACTGGCGTGAAGTACAAACCAGTAAGGCCAAATTCCATTATTCCCAAATTTTGCCAGTTGTTTTCCAGCGTGAAGTATGCCTTATGATGGACATGATTGCGCCAATTCTGTTGGAAAATTTGCTGATACAAACTTTCAATGTATTCATCAATATTAAAGTGGGAGAAACCGTAACCAAACGTTGCCCGGAGGGAATTATTCATTTGGCGACTCCATTCGGAGGAAAACATCGACTCGCGAATCCGGTTCAATTGCTGAAGCGGATCATCCGCTATGTTATCGGATATTTCCAGTTCTCCGGCGGTGGTATGAAAATCGCTGTAACTGAGCGACATGTTCAATGTGCTTCCCGGAGAGACAAATCTGTACCATTGAAATCCGGCAGCCCGGTTCATCCAAACCTGTCCAGCATAATGCTCTTTCAGATTTGGTTTGATACGATCGACACCCAAAAAACCATGCAGAATTAACCGATTTTTTTCCCCACTGTCGTAAACACTTTTTGCAGACACATCATAGAAATAAAACGGCACTTCTTTTACTATTTTATCGAGATAAGTGCGCCGCCCGCTCACCATAAACGTCCACTTGCGTCCACTGGTTTCCGGCAATTTCATGATCGGGCCTTCCAGCAGCAGTTTGGATGTGACCAGGCTGACCATTCCCTGACCGCAAAACTGTCGGGCATTGCCATCCCGCAGAATCACGTTAGTAACCGATGAGAGCCGCTCGCTGTATTTTGCCGGGAATATTCCGCGATAAACCTCCACATTCTTGATAGCATCACTATTAAAAATGCTGAAAAAACCAAACGCATGATAGGGATTGTGCAGTGTGACGCCATCCACGAGCACCTGGTTTTCATTGCCCCGGCCGCCGCGCACATAAAACCGGCTGTTATAATCATTGGCCATCACAACGCCGGGAAGATGCGCTAACGACCGGATAAGATCAGGTTCTACAAGCGATGTTGTGATGCGGATGTGTTGATTGGTCAACACATCCCGACTTAGATTGACATCCTGAAATAACCGATCCCTGTCCGCAGACGCCATAATTTCCTGCAAATCAATCGGCTGTTGCAGAAGCCGGATGTGCAGATTCGGATTCACTCCCGGCGTTAACCGAACTGTATCTGTTTTAACAGCGTAGCCGATATACGAAACGAAAATTTCATAACTCCCGGGGGAAAGCCGGTTCAGATGAAACCGGCCCTGCATATCGCTGCTTGTGCCGCGTTCACCCGGGCGGAGCATAATATTGGCGCCGGGAAGAAGCTCACCGGTTGCAGCATCAAGAACAATACCGCTCAGCGAGCTATTGGTTACCTGCCCGTAGGCAAAATTAAATATCAAAAACAGTGATATAATAAATGACTTAAGTCCGAGTAAGTAATATTTTGGCACGAATTCCCCGAAGTTTGACATTGTATTCAATCGGTTGGTGTACTTTAATCTGTGTATGTTCATTTCTGCCCTTTGGGAAGTAGAAGTTCAACATATTTGCTGGTGGAGGCCGTCATTAACCCTCGTCCACCAGCAATATTGCTATAAGCAACAGTTTCGATGCGGAAATCCGACTCGGCATCATGCTTGTTTTTTTCAAGGCAATACGCTGTCCAGGCTGGTTCATCCAGGGCGTCGATGGTGAGGACGGCTCTGTACAAATAATTTGATTGAGTTGAATCGCGGGAAGGTTCATAATAGTGGGCCAAAATATGTTGAAATTGTAGAACCGTATCAGGTATCGTCTCAACAAAGACGCCTCTAAAACTGTTATTCCAGCCTATCCATTCTCTGTTGATATACTCATTCCGAGATTCCTCAAATTCCCACAGATCAATTCGATATCCGGCAGCGCCTTCCGCTGTTGTCCACTTCACTTCGATCGGTTGAAAAACATCGATCGTATCGGTCGAGTTTGGTGATAGAATTTCAAAATCTCCTGGCGCCGTTGTTGATGCTGTGAATTCTCCTTTGCCCGGGATTGTCACTTTTAACCAGTATTGCTGACCAGGGAGGATTGGCTCCGTACTTGCCCAATAACGGTAGAAGCCTTCTGCCAGTGCCCAGCGGTCGTTGATATTTTCTATGTAAATCGGAGTAAATGTAAAAGATTTAGTCTCGTCGGCAAACCAAACCTGTGCGTCCCGGATCATAGGGACCTCTATGTTCATAAAATGTTGACTATCTGTTGTTGCGCCAGGCATAATTGTGCTTAGAACTACATATTGAGTATCAGCAGTTGTATTAAAAAAAGCCTGGATAACCGGTGGTAATGCCATATTAGATTTGATGGCAATTTCTGGTTCAAGAGTACAATATAAAAAATTCCATACTGTTAATAGAATAGATATTTTAAGAAGTTTAATTGTCATAGTCTAAAGTATCTTTTTTTTATTTTATCAAAGTAAATATACTGTCTGATATTGAATGATTCTAGCCATTACTTTTGTAGTAACGGCCAGAATCAATCATTAACAGTACAATAATTATTCTAAAAAATAATAAAAATTACCAACTACCTGCCTGCGCAACTGTCCCTTTACGTAACCAGTAAGTAACATGTGGTGTATCAATCTCCCATTCATTATTTTGTACACAATTATTTCCGTTTTCGGTTATCAGACTATTTTCATAAACATCATCATCATTGTTTGGATCATCAAGGATCCAATAAAAGTAAGCTCCTTCAATACTTATGTTACCATTAATATCAATTTCAAGTCCATGCATATACTGATAGTGCAACCCTGTTCCTTGCCATTCACTGTTTTTATGTTCGCCTTTATCGTAGTCATCTTCAACCGCAGCAATTTTCCAGGTATAGTCTGTCGGAACTGCAACGGCAATTGGGTGACTCATAACATAATAACCGTTTTCTTCATTTACATCAGGAAACCAGCGATCATTGCCTGAGAAATCCATATGAACACCACCATCGAATATGAATTCAGTCGTTGCAGGAAAAGCATAATATCGACCTGCATTGTACCACCAATGATAATATAGCTCAAACTCCTCGTTACTCCCCCAATCTTTATCTGCTTTAAGTTTTAACTTTGTCAGCCAAAAATAAACTGTGGTTGTAGATTCTTGTGCTTTCGCAAGTCCGGGATTACCAGCCAGCATATCCTGATAATTCCGTTCCTCATTTTCCGGGGATAACCGTTCTTCACCGCCAACAAGAAACCAAAGAAACTCCACATTTTTATGCTTATCAGAAATGGTCAATTCCTTTACGCTATCGTCATCCTTAAATACGCCCTTTTTCCTGTTCAGCAATGTTGCCGCCACCTCAGCCTGAAACGAGTAACCATTTCCCTGTTCCTTGAATCCGGCAGATTCAGCAAACCGATCGACATCCAATGTCAAGTAAACCTCGGCGTCCTCCACACTTTTCCCGCTGCCCACCGAACCGTCAAATAATTCAATGTAGATTTCAAATGTGTTGCCGTTATCAAGCGGCAGTGTTTCTGGAAACCTATCGGTTAAACCCAGATCGGAGATAGTTGCATGCCTGTCGGCTGTTCTTGTCAATACCTCGGGTGTTATGAACTCCGGATTGCGTTTTAGATATTTCATCAGTTTTTTCAATTCCGGCTGAATACTTTCCAATGTATACGGGCCGGCTTTTGCCAACCGTTCAACGCCTGGCTCCATTTTTACATCATTTGGCTGTTGCTTGTTACAGGCAGTCATGAAAAAAATAGCTGTCATTAAAACAAGAAATACCATTTTTGAGATTGATCTAATCATATTTTCTTTCCTTTTTTCATATTTGAGAATTTGTATTGGTTCATAATGTTTTATAATGTGAATTATCGTTCACATCTACCTACGAAATAACAACAACATCTTCATGGAGGGGCTCTGTTATTTGCAATGACCATTTTTTACTTGACTTTTCGCTGAAAAAGTGATAAAATATGGCCAGCAAGCGAACCTATCGAACGCATTATTATGCAGACAGTTCGTTTTGCCGGATCGGGCTGCCTGTCTTCGTACCTGGCAGGGTCAGGCAGGCAGCCGTTTAATTAGTTTGCCACTTCAATACGTTTCTATCTAAAAATATTCATGATTATAGCCGAAAACTCACCCCCAACGACGGCAGGAACGGTAGCATGTAAATCACTCGCCGCCGCGCCTGCTTAAAACCAGCGATTTCGTCATCGGACACATTTTCATCCGGTTCCACCTTTTCCCAGGTCATGTTGTACACATTGGCATGGTTGGTCACATTGATAATATCCAGATACACTGAGAAAAACCGATCGCCACTGGAATGCCGCCAGGAGAAACGAATATCCAGCCGTTGATAGTTGCTCAAACGGCCGCTGTTACGGGCCGAGCGGACAAAATCCCAATCATTGTAATAACCACCTTCCGAGCCTGCCGCATAAATCATCACCGAATTGATCGGCGTATACGGCAGGCCGCTGCCGAATCGGTAAAGAGCACTAAAAGTGAGTTTTTTCCACAGCCGAATATCGCTGTACAGCGTCAGCGTATGCCGGCGGTCGTAGTTGAACGGTTTCCATTGATGATCGGCAATGTGGTAGTAACGGGAATTGGCCAGCGCATAACTAACGACCCCGCTGAAACGGGCGTTGCCAAGCGGTTTCTTTTCCAGCACGCATTCCATTCCTTGCGACACACCGCGTCCGTTATTGGCCGGGATGTACAATACATCGTCCATCGGCAGCAGCAGGCGATCAATATCTTTGTGATATAACGTCAGCTTGGCCTTGTAATTTTCCGTGATATGGCCAGTGACGCCAAGCACGGTGTGCGTGGCCTTTTCCGCATCGATGTTATTCAGGTTATAGCTGAAATTCAACGGCTGGTCGCGGGTATAAATCGCCTGGGGATCCGGGAACTGGTACACAATGCCCCACGAACCATCGAAGGTGATGCTATTATTGATATGATACAGGAAACTGAAGCGCGGCGCGGCGTTGGCAGCATGCACCAGGTGCGAATAGTCATAGCGGACGCCATACTTAATTTGCACATCGGCGTTCATAAAATAAGTGGCTTCGGCAAACAAGGCGCTGTAGCGCTCAATATCATTGAAGCGAATCATGCCCGGGAATTCATTCCGTGCGTAATAAAAATTACGCGGCTGCGAATAAAATTGCACGATCGGGTGAATGTAGGAAAACGACAGGCCGGCGGTCAAATGAAAATCTTTTCTAAACCGCCAGTCCAGCTTTTCCTTGACCGTAAAGTTGGAAATCCGGGCGAACTGGCGTTCGTAATTGTATTGTTCAATCAGGCTGTCGGTTTTAAACGAGTGATAGGTCATGACATCACGGTAGCCGGAAAATACGGTCGAGAGTGCCAGGTTATCACACATCGTAAAATCCCATTTAATGCCCAGCATATTGGTTTTGGCGCTCTCGTTTAAATCGACATTATCAGCAATCTCCGAAAGCAGCTCCGTGCTCTCGTGATTTTGCATGGCGCGGAACGTGAGCCGGTGCCGGCGGTTAATATCATAATCCAGTTTGGCGTTCAAATCGTAGCAAAACGGATACGCGGATTTTGAATCTGTCATGCGATTGGCAATCAGATCAAAGTAGGTGCGCCTGCCGGAAATGATCAATGAGCCTTTATTGAACAAAAACGGAAATTCCGCCACCGCGCTGGCGTCGGTCAAATTAATGCTGCCCTGAAAATTGAACCGGTCACGGCTGCCGGTCCGGGTTGTCACTTCAAATACCGATGACAGCCGGTTGCCGTATTCCGCAGAAAATCCGCCCACACTCAAGTGCACATCCTGTGTAATATTGGGATCGAAAATACTCAATCCGCCGCCCATAGCCAACCGGAACCGGTAGGGATTGGGGATGACGATCCCGTCCAGCATCACCAGATTCTGGTCCGGACTGCCGCCGCGCACCGCGAGAAAACTGTTAAAATCGCCCACGCCGGATACGCCGCTGTAAATTTGCACTGCCCGGATCGGATCATCAAATGCGCCGGGAATATTGACAATTTCCTGCCCTTTCATACGCTGCACACCCACCAGAGAAACATCGGCAACATAATGCTCCCATATCCGGTCGGCTTCCACTTTTACTGGTTTCAGCTCCAGTACTTTTGCTTTCAGATTGAAATTGTATGTATAGTTCTTGTTCTCCTCAACAAACACATCTTGTACGTACTCCGATTCGTAGCCAATATGCGTAACGCTGATGGAATATGTTCCTTGATGAATTTTATTTAGGAAGAAATATCCATCTGCATCGGTCGACGTGCCGATCCCGGCGCCGGACAATGCCACATTAACACCATAAATTGGCTGGTTGTTAGTTGAATCGGTGACGCGGCCATGGATAATAGTAGTGGGCTGGATTGGTAAAGATTGAGCAAGGGAAGGAGTTCTTAAATAGAGTACAACAATTAACAAGAAAATGAATTGGTAGTGTTTCATTCGAATTTCCGGTTATTTGGCGAAGTTTCATTCAAGATTGAATTTCAGTATTATCTGTGATAGCGATATTTTGAGTAAAACTATCGGAACACGAGAACAATATTAACCTAACATCAGCAAATCGTGGTCCCTGTGCGCTCATAAGCCAAAATATACGCACGCATATTAGGTGAAAAGTATGTAACAATTGGATTAAAACTGTAATTTAAATTTAATTTTCAGTAACATTATCATGTTTTGAACAATCTCATTCAAAAGTATTGGAAACATAATAAAAATTGAAATTGACTGCCGACAAATTACAATTCACTAACATATCATATGTTTGTTAAAAATTGTAAAATTACTCAAATCAAAAATAAATAAGTAATCAATATCAATATGAATCAGTCTACAAGATGGATTCATAACTGTTCATGCAGCAAATCAGGTATGTAATTTTTAATATGATACAACAAGAAAGGCAAGAGAGATACAGAAACGTTCTATTTTCTAAAAAAGAAGCACGAAAAAGTTGGGATTATTTGCTCTAAATCCGCCACTTATTCCGTCAAGACAGATTAATAATACGAATGACCAGTTAAAATTTAATAAAAAGCAAGATCAATGCAGCAACCATTTTTAATGAGATATGACAAAGCAGCCCGTTAA
>JAFGDW010000105.1 GCA_016931935.1 Candidatus Zhuqueibacterota bacterium
AAAAACATGCGCCTGCAAAACCGATGAAACGTCTCTGCTAAAGGGATGCGGCCTAAATAATGATTGAACTAACCCGCGCAAAAAACGGCGGGAAGCTCATCATCGCTTTAGGCGCAACACATACGTTTTCATTCATTCAACAAAGATGTATTTAATTATGTAGATGGTTTTGAGAATAACCGGAATTTTTCCAATCGGCAATATAAAGCATGACATTATCATGCACTTCACACGATTTATTTTATTGCCAACGTGTTTTTGATATTCGCTTCACAAAATTTCACTTAGTAGACTATTTCATCAATTCTTGTTAGGTTACAAACCAGGTACTTTTGAAATACCTGGTTTGTAAACGTACCGAACCCTATGAAAACTGTACTAAACAACTTTTGGGGATAGCGAGATATTTAAGGATAAATCTTAAAACCACTTCATTAGCAGTATAGATTGGATGATACCGATCACTTATTGAAATAGTAAGGAATTAACGGATAGAACCACTCTCGGAAACCGCTCTTACTATTCTCTATTAGTATCGACTGTTTTGCGGACAATGATTAATGCAACGAGAATGACAACAACGTAGACAATAACGATGACCATGTAAGGAGGAATAGTGGAGAATGTAGGAGGACGAATGTGAGTATTACCGATTAAAACGTAGGACGCCCAAAAGTACGGATGGGCGCTGGATATTTCAACTTCATCAAACACAAACGAATCACGCAGCGCCGCTAATTTTGCCTGCTGCAATGCCAGCATGTTGGTTTGACGTTTATATTTTAATTCCCAATAAAATTTTGACATAAATCGGGTAATCGTGGTGCCATTAGAAAGCCAACGACTCCAAATGACCGATCGCACGCCACTTAGCAACAACGATTGCGGCAATGCGGCAATTGCAGTACCGATGGAATCAGCGGGCATATATACGGCACTACGGCTAAGGATGACTTGATCGGTTGGCAGTTCGCTCGTAATAATATCACCCATATGTAATTTTGTATACGCTTTGGTGGTGGAATCTGACGCAAATCCGACATAGGATTGTGCCGGAGAATCAGTATAAAACACTGCCGGCAATGCCAAATGAATCCAGCGAAACGCGTGATTGTTGCTTACCAAATTCGTCTCAGTCGCCTGGGTGTCAATCATATTTTCATGCCGCCACATCCGTTGGGAAATTCGATGGATTTCCTGATCAACAAGCGCCTGATTTTCCGTGGCGTAATAATTACACCATGGATCAAACGTATCGGGAACAATGGCTACGCCGCTCATTGTTAATAACTTACGCCCTCTGCCTGGTCGGGGATAGACATTCGTCAGTTGAGTACTCAAGCCAACCACAGAAGCACTGTAGGCAATTGCGTACTTTTTTATCAGAAAATCTACATTCCGGAATTCCCCATATAAAATCGAAGTCGCATCGTTTTTTTGAATCATCGGGGTTTGAATAAGAGCTTCAAATGGCAATCCCCAGATTTTTTTATCCGGAATAATAACGATGGATTCAATATTCGACAAATGTTTTTCCAGCGGCTCAAAAAGTTGTTGATACAGCGCGTAAGCGATATCCTTATTAAAGGTCAATTTTTTGGGATTCTTTGCCGAGTAAAGTGGTGTAACCAATTCTCTCATTGAACGGACGATATCATCGGCATTCCCTGGCAATATTACGGCGTGTGCACTATCACGCGAGGTGACCAGCGCATGAATGTGCCGCCCATAAACCGCATAATTGATAATCGCCTGTTTTTCATGTATTATTTTGGTCTGAACAAATTTTAATGGCAAGGAATCGATTGTTGAAAAGAAGAACGTATATGCGGGAAAACGGTGAATTACATTATTTTTGAATTCATTAATTTCCGACTCATAAACATCAACACTATCCGCAGATAATCGAGTTTGATTACGTGAACGCAGCCGATTCATTTTGGCAGTTAATTCATTGTATCGCTGCAAAATATTGTTCACCTGACGGACATTGGATTCATGCATACCGGCAATTAAATTTTTTTCAATTTCCTTATTCCGAAGCTGTTCCAACGTAATAAATGCCTTGTCAAGCGTATTCCGTGCACTGGTCTCATAATATGAATGCAGCAGACTGTCCACCATTGCCATATTTTCCGATTGCAATTTTGGAGGGCGCACCAACAATATAGCAACAGAGGCAAAAATCAACAGGCATAAATGTTTTAAATGAAGAATGATTCTCAAATTACATGAATCCAGTAAGTGAAATAATATGTCAGGTAATCGATAAGACCCTGTGACTGTTGATAATAGTAAACAAGAAATGCCGTGATCACACCAACAAATACCATTACCGCAAATGAAGCGCGCGTAACACTCCAGAAAAACGCTACCCGTAAGCCCTTAATTAAGCGAGCCAGAAACCAGAACATAAAATAAATGATAATGCAGGAAATCGGAACAATCGCATCTGTGTACAACAACACGCGATACAACACCATTCCCAATAACACGAAAAACATGCTGCTGGCGCTACACCAATACACCATTGTAACGGATTGGCTAAGCTTCCAACGTTTCCGGAATAACAGTGCGAGTATTTTTATCCAGATTCCAATTAATAAAAGACCGACAAAGTGCAGCGCTGCAATGATAGTTACTGCCCATCCCGGATGCCAGGATAATGCGATCAGTTTAATTTTCATAGCATCCGAAAGCGCCAGCATGGTGAAGATGTGATCGGAAATCGCATTGTCTTTAAAATAATAGAACAATGTTGCCCCGGTCAATCCAACACCAATCGATGACACAAGCCCAATGATAATCGTATGTGATACCGGAATTTTTCGCTTATCCCGCAAATCCACATAAAAGCCATGCGGATGTATAAATATTCGACGAATGTTTTCTTTGAAATATTTACGGGTATTGTAAATGAACAGAAAAATCAGAACCAACGCAACGCCAACGAACGGGAATACTCCCGGATGTTCAACAGCGATAGCGGAACTCGGATTAACGCGTGCATTCCCTTCCAGAAATAACGAGCGTACGGCGGAAAATGCCAGACGCTTGTTTTTTGTATACCCCATCAATCCGGACGGTACAATATACGGATCAAGTTGCGGTCCGTGTTGAATTCGGGGATATATACTTTCCCAATCCGTCAATGAATTGATAAAGTAGCCATCCAGTTCCTGATAACGCTTTAATACATTCCATGCCTGGGCGATATTCAAAACCTGCATTTCATTAAAAATACCGGGATCGGATACGTCGTAAGCAACCGACTTCATAAAACTTCCGAATGATACTATCATGGTCAACGAACCGGGATGATGTTGCAGCCAGGTGGGAAGCGCCATCGATATATCATCTTTATGCATATCGAACACATCCAATCCGGCAATATCGGCCTGCGGCACTTGCGCGGTTATAAACGGGAGGGTGTTAGTACAATAAACTGGCCGCTCATCCAATTGTTTTACCAGCGTTGTGATGTTATTAAGAAACAGACTATAATCGGCATTGTAGGGACCGCCAATTCCCCAGGCGAACAGCGAGGTTCGCGGCTGATCGCGCCGGACCATCTCTGTGACATAATCGGATGCACGTGCAAAAAAGGCTTCGCCCTGCATGCGGACAAGTGGAATTCCAAATAGCGGCAGTTCTTCAAACACAAATAAACCTTGCCGATCACATTGCTCCACAAAATACGGATGCGGAATATGCCCAATCACACGAACGGTATTTGCTTTTAATTCCTTTATGTAATCAATATCCTGCCGGATGGTTGCAGCCGAAGGTAATTTGTCATTTGCACTGTAAGTTTCATAGTAATTCACGCCTTTTACAACAAAACGTTCACCGTTCAAAAAAATATCACTATTCCGAAACGCAATATCTTTAATTCCCAACCAACGCTCAGTTTCGTCCACAACCTCCTTGCCGTTGAACAACACTACTTTTACAAGATAGAGTTCGGGTAAATCAGGACTCCACAGCCGCGGTCGCTTTATATTAATCTCAGTCTGAACTGTGTTAATTATGCTGGTTTCGTTTTCCGCCACTGCCGATGTGCTGACCAGGGCTTTGTTCATATCTATTGCATACAAATCTACCCGGCACCATACACGCGGCATTTTTTGGTTATCGATAATTCGTTCTTTGGTTCGGTCATGAATTGTGCAAATGGTACGAATGCGGGCTTCGCTGTAATCGGAATTCAATTGATAGTCGAGTCGGGAAATTTCAATCGATTGTTCCGGCATCGCCAAAATATAAATATCTCTGAAAATACCAAAATATTGTTTTTGGGATTGAAATTGATGCGCTAACGGAATTGTCGAAAATGGATCAAGCTTTCCCTGCACACGAATCTCAATTTTATTCTCGACGCCAAGCTTAATCATTTTTTGCGGAAGATCAAGCGTAAATGAACTGTATCCACCTGAATGGCTGCCAATAAATTTATCATTTATGTAGAAAGCGCCCTGATAATTGAGACCGTAGCAAACAAGCGTAAACTCAGCGTTCGCCAGACTGCTATCGATCGTAAACGTTCTTCGATAGAACATTTCGCCTTGATACAGCGTTGCGCTGGGTACCTGTACCTGATTCCATTTATCATCGTCAGACGTGCGATAATCCCAAATGCCGTTAAGCAAAATCACATCACGGAAATCATTGGGCGAATGCCACGTATATACCGGTTGAATAGAATCCGTTGTTACAAATTGGATCGGAAATGCATCTGTTGCACCAATAATGATCGTTAATATAATTGCAACCACTGCCATTTTTTTCATCGCTCGAATTCCTTGTTGTCCGTTGCTGATAGGTTGATATTACGCTGAATAGACCGACGAATTATTCGGATGATGTTTCTCATGAGAAAGCGATTCATCGTCCAAATCGGAGATATTTTTTTTGGAAATGTACCACCTATGAAAACAAAATTTAAAAAACTTTTATGAAAAACACAACAACTTGTTGAATTTTTTTTCTTTACTTTTTGTAAAAATATTGTTAACATACGTAGGACGTTTTACAAAGAGTGATTGTTCATTATGTTCAATGTTCACTTTTGCCAAATTCTGTTCTAATTGTATTCATGGACAATGGAACAAGGAAAATGGAAAACGAAATAACGAAGGCATTTTCGGTATTCGAACCCCATATTCATACAAAAATAGCCTAACAATGGATTAGTGATAATGAAAACGCACATTGCTCTTGTTTTTGGTATTCTTTTTATTTTGAATTCAGCCATTCTGCAAGCTCAACCGAACCTCATAACAATCGACAAAAAATTTGTATTGCGGGATGTTCCATTCACACTTACGCTCACTGCAATTAATGCTTCCGGTTCAATTGATACAACCTTCAGTGACTCGGTCAGAATTGATGAAATTTTTTTAGAGACAGATAGCACGATTTCCCCAATGACTAATCATGTACCGTTCCAGCACGGAAAATGTATTATTGAAAATGCAGTTTTGCCACTCGTGGGCAAAACCGATATTTCCATCGACACACGCACTACCACCTTCACCCGGACAGTACGGGTTATTCCCGGATATTTTAGTTTGCTTCCCCCGATTATTGCCATCATACTCGCCCTGCTTCTGCGGCAGGTATTGATCGCATTGTTCAGCGGCATCTGGCTGGGAGCGATTTTTATTCATGATTACAATCCAGTGATCGCTTTCATGCGCACGCTCGATACTTATTTAATCGACGCGCTGTCCGATCCGTCACACACCGCTATCATTATATTTAGCATGACACTCGGCGGCATGGTTGGCGTCATTTCCAAATCCGGTGGCACACAGGGCATTGTGCAACTGCTCGCCCGGTTTGCCAACAATCGTCGCGGCGGCCAGCTTGCCGCATGGGCGATGGGATTATTCATTTTCTTCGATGATTATGCCAACACGCTAATTGTGGGAAATACCATGCGGCCGTTTACCGACAAGCTGCGCATTTCGCGGGAAAAATTATCCTATATTGTCGATTCCACCGCAGCGCCGGTAGCATCTGTTGCGATTATCTCATCGTGGGTGGGATTCCAGATCGGATTAATTGATAACGCGTTTCACTCCATCGCTGTCGAGGCTGACCCGTACCTTACCTTTATCCGGTCGATCCCATATGCCAGCTATAGTTTATTGGCAATTGTTTTTGTGGCGCTGGTCGGCATCAGCCTGCGCGATATGTTCTCGATGCGGCGAGCGGAAAGCCGGGCGTTGCTTACCGGTCAGGTCATTGCAGAAAACGCCCAACCATTGGCCGACGACAAATCGCTGGATATTCAGGCGGAAGAAAATATTCCGTTGCGCTGGTACAACGCATTAGTCCCGATTTTGGCTGTTATTGTCATCACCATTATTGGATTATATTACAGCGGAATTCATGAATTGGGAGAAAAAGCAGCGACAGCACGACTTGGAGAAATTATCGGCGCCGCGAATTCATTTGATGCACTGATGTGGGCATCGTTCTCCGGAGCGTTGCTCGCGATTATTCTTGCTGTATCCCAGCGGATTCTATCGATTTCCAAAGCGCTGGATGCATGGCTAAGCGGTGTCAAAGCGATGGTCATCGCCATGATCATTCTCATTTTGGCCTGGTCGATCGGCAATATCTGTAGTGAATTGAAAACGGCGGACTATGTCATCGAAATAACGCGGGGATTTCTGTCACCGCATATGCTGCCATTGATTACGTTTATCATCGCTGCATTTATCGGCTTTTCCACCGGCACATCGTGGGCCACGATGGCAATTCTCATCCCGATTGTCATTCCCACCGCGCATAAGTTAACGCTGGAAGCGGGCATCGACCCGGTGCTGAGCGATTCGATTATGCTGGGGACAATTGCGGCCGTGCTATCCGGCTCCATTTTCGGCGATCACAGTTCGCCAATTTCCGATACGACGATCATGTCATCAATGGCGTCAGCATCCGATCATATTGACCATGTGCGCACCCAATTGCCGTATGCGTTGCTGGTGGCTGTTATTGCATGTGTAACCGGTTATCTTCCGGCAGGATTTGGCTGGAATGACTGGCTGTCCTTGCTCCTTGGAGTAGTCATTTTGTACGTCATTTTACTGATTTTCGGGAAACGCGCTGATCACATCGGTGCACCTAAAAACGGCTGACAGTGCGGACAGACAAAACTGCTGCGGCCGTGGTGGGCGATACGTTCAATTTCAGTCCCGCACGTGAAGCACGGTTCGCCCTCACGTGCATATACTTTAAGCAGCGTTTGAAAATCACCATCAATATTATGAATCGACCGGAAATCGGATGACTTATTTCCCAGTGTGGTCCCCATATGATCGATGGCTGTTTGTAACATCTGTGGAATAGTTTCGAACAACGCCTGCTGTTCCGGCGTGGTTAACGTATTGGCCGGCCGCAGCGGGTGAATATGTGTCCGGAACAGAATCTCGTTGGCGTAAATATTCCCGACTCCCACAACCTTTGTTTGATCCAGCAAAAACACCTTGATCGGTTTTGCCGATTTTTCAAGCATGATCTTTAGCGCTTCAAACTGATAGCTATCTCCTAATGGTTCCATCCCCAACCCGTGCAGGCTGGCAGATTGCTCTCCGGGAAACAATAACTCCAACGTTCCCAACGCACGCGTATCGTTGAATTGTAAACTGCCGCCATCGGCAAATTGCCAAATCGTCCGCGAATAATCATCAATCGGATTCCAGCTATCGGATAGCAAGAGCTTGCCACTCATCCGCAAATGCAAAATGAATGTCTGCCCATCATTCACATCAAACACAAAAAATTTAGCGCGGCGATTTACTGCGGCAAACAATTTTCCGATGAGTCGTTGTTCGGCATCTTGTGCATCATTATGCTTCCACTGACTGGGCCGAAGAATGCACATAGCTTCGATGGGACGATTCACAATGTGCGGGCGTACCTGCCGCACGATAGTTTCAACTTCAGGGAGTTCGGGCATGGTTAAACTCGCTTTGGGTAATGAACAATCGAATTCCAAAACATAGCTATGAGTAAAAAATCAATAAATTTACCCATTGCTTTGCCTTAATGAGTAATAATAGTATTTTTTTACCCATTTGTAAAAATGTTATATAATGGACGATTCAAGTAATATTTGCTATTCTTTTGTTTTACTACATCCAGGAGACCTGCGTTTACTAGCTGGTTTAAATAGCTTGCCGCAGTTTTGCGTGTAATTTTTAAATCACGTTCCAAAAATTCAATCTTTGTATAAGGATGGTTAAACAAATTGTTTATCAAATCGTGTGAATAAAATTTGCAGTTTTTTCGAATTTCATGTTTATATTGAAAAATTAATTCTTTAATATTTGAAATAACGTCAATCGTTTGCAAAGCTGTTGTCTCCACGCCTTTCAATAGCCATATTATCCATTCATCCCAACTTCATCTCTCACGCACTGCCTGCAAATGCCGGTAATACTCTGTTTTATTCTGAATAATATACCGGCTTAAGTAGAGCACGGGAATATCCAACAATCCTTTTTGCACAAGATAAAGAATGTTGATAATGCGCCCCACCCGGCCATTGCCATAGTAAAATGGGTGAATGCTTTCGAACTGGTAATGGATAATCGCCATTTTAATAAGCGGATCAATCGCGTGCATGTCATCGTCGTTGATGTATTTTTCCAGGTTTGACATGAGTTTGACAATGTCATCATGATGTTATGGTGGTTCATACACCGTTTCGCCGGTATTATTTTTCAACACCGTTCCTGGCAGTTTTCGAAATCCGGTTTTTGCTGGCTCAATAATGCCGTGTATTTCCAGAATATTATTATTTGTTAGCAGCCGTTTTTCTCTTACCAGTTCAAAACCACGCTTCAGCGCCAACGAATAATTTTTCACTTCCTGGGCAGCAATATTATCGAAACTATCATCCACGTCCGCTCGATAGAGATCATCCTGCGTCGTAATAATATTTTCAATTTCCGAGCTGTCTTTCGCCTCCTGCAAACTGAATGTATTAATCAGAATTGTTTCGTTGGGGATTGTTTTGGATTCGCCTTTTAATTCCGCCAGGGCTCGGCTGGAGTGATTTAATTGACGTAATATCGGAATTGTTTCTACATCAGCAGCAAAGGGAAGCAATGGCAAGGTCAATTGATCCATAGATCAGGCTCAATCTTTTCTAGTTGCATTTTTAGTTAAATGGTAAAAATTGGATAGTGCCTATATTGTAATTATTATTTGTCAGAAAATCAATATAAATCTTGGTATTAGAGATAGGACATATTTACGTAAATCATTCCTTAAAATACTGCTAAAGCGATAATGAGCTTCCCGCGCGTTTTTTGCGCGGGTTAGTTCAATCATTATTTAGGCCGCATCCCTTTAGCAGAGACGTTTCATCGGTTTTGC
>JAFGDW010000106.1 GCA_016931935.1 Candidatus Zhuqueibacterota bacterium
CTGTGAATCCGTGAAATCCTGTCTAAAATATGTTTTAACATTTTCTGCCAAAAAATGTCAGAAAATAATTTCTCAGTTACTAATAAAAATCAACTCGTAAGTATTGTATAAATCTCATTAACGTCCGCGTATGATAATTCCATATCACCTGCCTTTGCCGTTTCCACAATCTGCTCAGGTTTACGAGTACCCACAATCGCGGATGTTACTCCCGAACGGCGGAGTACCCAGGCAATTGCCAACTGCGCCAATGTGATATTATTCCGTTCAGCAATCGGTCGAAGCTTATCAACGATATTAAGATGCTTGCTTAACAGTGGCTCCTTAAACCACGGATCATTGCTACGATAATCGTTTGCCGGCAGGTCTTTCATGCGTTCACGAGTGACTTTACCAGTAAGCAATCCTTTTTGCATGGGGCTGTAAACAACCACACCAATTTGATGCTGCGCGCAATAATCCAGCAATTCGGTCTCCACATCACGGCGCAACATGCTATAGGGCGGTTGCAACGAAGCAACGGGATGAATCGCCTGAATCCGTTCCAGTTGCGCAATATTAAAATTAGAAACGCCAGCGTAACGAATTTTACCTTCTTTGATAAATTCTGCCATTGCATGCCATGCGTCTTCAATATCCTCATCAGGATCGGGCCAGTGGATTTGGTAAAGATCAATCGTATCCAGTTGAAGATTGCGCAGACTTGCTTCCAGTTCCCGGCGAATACTTTCTGGTTTAATCCAACTGGAAATCCGTTTCTGTTCATCACATACGCGACCACATTTTGTAGCCACAAACGGACGATGCCTGGTCTGTTTCAGGGCTTTGCCCACAACCCGTTCAGAATGCCCACAGCCGTACACCGCTGCTGTGTCAATCCAGTTTATGCCTTCATCCAATGCTTTATGAATCGCTTTGATTGAAATATCATCATCCTGATCGCCCCAGCCGAATTGCCAATCGCCACCACCAATTGCCCAGGCGCCAAAACCTACGGTTGTAAGTTCCAAATCTGTCCAGCCAAGTTTACGTGTTTGCATGGGTCATCCTTCTTAAGATATCGCGAATTTAGCGTATTCATAAGGATTTAAACTAAATACAACGTTTAAAAAAATCGTGCAATGTTCATGGATGCAGTGTAGACTCAGCGCAGCCTTAGTACTGAGCGAAGTCGAAGGATGAAACTTCATGGCTCGACGGAGTTTGATCCTGAGCCCGACGAAGGACTCACCATGAAACTTCGCTGATTAAACGCTAAAATAAAATGTGAAACGCCGTACGAAGTATTATTCGGGTATTCAGCTATCTCATTCTTTAAAAACCGTATTCACGAACAAATTTGCATTCTACCATTGCGGTCCAGCGGCGGTGAGACACCGCCCGCTGGTACCGTTCGTTATTTTTTTTTCTTAAAATCTATTAACGTTCATCAAAGATATTTAAATCAGTCAGACGAGATCAAATCGGTCCAGGTTCATGACTTTGTTCCACGCCGCTACAAAATCATGTACAAACTTCTCCCCGGAGTCTGCGCATGCGTAAACCTCAGCCAGGGCACGAAGTTGCGAGTTTGCACCGAAAATCAAATCAACACGGGTGGCGGTCCACTTGAGATCTCCCGTTGCGCGATCATGACCTTCAAACAGGTCACGCTCTTTCGATGTTGCTTTCCATACCGTGCTCATATCGAGAAGATTCACAAAGAAATCATTGGTAAGCACCTCCGGTCGCTTTGTGAAAACACCGTGCCGGGATTTTCCGAAATTGGCATTCAGGACGCGCATACCACCAACGAGCACCGTCATTTCGGGGGTGGTTAGTGTCAGCAATTGCGCTTTGTCTATCAGCATTTCTTCAGCCGGTACAGCATAGCGAGTCTTCTGGTAGTTACGGAAGCCGTCTGCCTTTGGCTCGAGCACAGCCATCGATGCCACATCGGTTTGCTCCTGAGAAGCATCCATGCGTCCCGGAGAGAAGGCAACCGTCACATCGTAACCTGCCTTCTTCGCCGCCTGCTCGACGCCCGCGCAACCGGCCAGTACAATCAGGTCAGCAAGAGAGACTTTCTTACCGTCAGTCTGTGCATTATTGAATGCACTCTGAATACTTTCCAGGGTTTTAAGCACTTTTGCCAGTTGCGAAGGCTGATTGACTTCCCACTCTTTCTGAGGAGCAAGGCGAATGCGTGCACCGTTAGCGCCGCCACGCTTGTCAGAACCACGGAAGGTGGATGCCGATGCCCAGGCAGTTGATACCAGTTCTGAAACCGACAAACCTGAAGCCAAAACCTTGCCCTTTAGAGAAGCGATGTCCTGTGCTTCAATTAGCTTGTGATTAACAGCAGGGATGGGATCTTGCCAAATCAGTTCTTCAGTTGGGACTTCCGGGCCGATGTAACGAGTACGCGGCCCCATATCACGGTGCGTCAGCTTGAACCACGCTCGCGCGAATGCGTCGGCAAACTCATCCGGATTTTCCATGAAACGTCGCGAAATCTTTTCGTACGCCGGATCGAAACGCAACGAAAGGTCCGTTGTCAGCATCGTCGGTACGTGCTTCTTTGATGGATCATGAGCGTCCGGAACCGTTGCGCCCGCACCCTTAGCTACCCACTGATGGGCACCAGCCGGACTTTTGCTCAGTTCCCATTCGTAACCGAACAGATTCCAGAAAAAGTTGTTACTCCACTTCGTCGGCGTGGTCGTCCATGTTACTTCCAGGCCACTGGTGATCGTGTCACCACCCTTACCAGTACCAAAACTGCTCTTCCAGCCCAGACCTTGATCTTCGAGACCAGCGGCTTCAGGTTCAGGTCCTACATGTTTTGCATCACCTGCGCCATGAGTCTTGCCGAACGTGTGACCGCCGGCGATGAGCGCAACCGTTTCCTCATCGTTCATTGCCATGCGGGCAAAGGTTTCACGAATATCTTTGGCAGCAGCGACCGGATCCGGATTGCCATTGGGACCTTCGGGATTGACATAAATCAGCCCCATCTGCACAGCAGCCAGTGGATTTTCAAGATCACGATCGCCGGAATAACGTTTATCGTCCAGCCACTTCTCTTCGGCGCCCCAATAGACATCCTGATCCGGCTCCCAAACATCTTCGCGACCACCCGCAAAACCGAAGGTTTTAAATCCCATCGATTCCAGCGCAACATTGCCAGCGAGGATTATCAGGTCAGCCCAGGATATTTTACGACCATACTTCTGCTTGATCGGCCAGATCAGCCGGCGCGCTTTGTCCAAACTGACATTATCGGGCCAACTGTTAAGCGGCGCAAACCGCTGCTGCCCCCTGCCACCGCCGCCACGACCGTCACCGATGCGGTAAGTGCCGGCGCTATGCCAGGCCATACGGATAAACAACGGACCGTAGTGACCGAAGTCCGCCGGCCACCAATCCTGCGACCGGGTCATCAGTTCGCGCAGGTCCTTTTTCACAGCCTCCAGATCGAGACTCTTAAACTCCTCAGCATAGTTGAAATTCTCGCCCATCGGATTGGACTTGGATGAATGCTGATGCAGGATGTCTAGTCTCAACTGGTTTGGCCACCAGTCCCGATTTGTTGTGCCACTTCCGGCAGTTTGTTTATGAGCCATTCCCGGTACCTGCTCATTACTTTTATCGTCCATAATATTTACTCCTTTCAACATATAAATTATTGAACAGCGTTACTTTGATGGATAATTTTGCCACGCAGCCCACATAATTATACTGAACACGGCCATATATTGAATATTTAAATAATCCAATCTATGAACATAATATTGGTTGCTGTTGGCCTTTGGCTATTAGCTAATAGCGTGTTAAGGAAAAGCATAGAACTAGCCACTCGATAAATATGTTTGAAATATGACCGTTTGAACTATAACATCTTTTATAACTTACCAATCACATCCCGAATGATCCCCGCCGATTTTTTCAGAGCAAGTTGTTCATCATCCGATAACTGCGTTTCAATAACGCGAACAACACCCTGTTTGCTCACCAGACAGGGTACACTCACACACACATCATCCAAATTGTACTCACCTGTCAAACGGGTGGAAACCGTGAGAATGCTGTGTTCATCCCTGATAATGGCGCCGAGAATTCGCTGAATAGCTACACTCACGCCATAATTTGTAAATCCTTTGGCTTCAATGATATGATAAGCCGAACGCCGAACAATTTCTTCAATTTCGTGGCGTGCAGCAGGCGTTATTTTTTCCTGACAATCATCACAGAACATTTCCAACGGGATGCCGGATATATTTACCGAACTCCACAGCAACACTTCACTGTCGCCATGTTCCCCGATGACATATGCGTGCACATTTCTCGCATCCACTTCAAATCGTTCACTCAATGTATAACGGAATCTCGCCGAATCGAGTACAGTGCCTGAACCAAATACCTGACCGATTGGCAAACCGCTATGCGCTTGCGCAACGTATGTCATCACATCCACAGGATTGGTCGCCATCAAAAAAATTGCGTCCGGGCATACCGGCAGCAGTTGATCCATGATACTGCGTATGATGGCTGCGTTACGCTGCACCAATTCAAGCCGCGATTCACCTTGTCGTTGCCGTGCACCGGCAGTGATGATCACTACTTCAGCGCCCGCACAATTCTTGTAATCGCCGGCATATATTCTAACGGGAGGTGTAAAGAACAATCCATGATTCATATCCAACGCATGGCCGCGTGCAGTTTCTTTGTTAATATCTACCAATACAAGCTCTGTGGCCAGTCCGCTAAGCTCAAGCGTGTACGCCAGAGTTGCTCCGACATCTCCGGTTCCGATAATTGCAATTTTTGCCATAGTTGATCCTTTTAATGAAACGTTCAACGATCAGCTATCAGCTTTCAGTGAAATGACAAATCTTGATAGTTCAATTGACAAAATATCTTGACAATAATTCAATCCTTAATTTTCAATCTCAAAAACTTTACTTGAATTAACTAAAGATTATACATCTCAGACACGAATATTTGGCATTATACAAATTATAGAAATATTCCGGCTGAAAGCTGATCGCTCATTCAAACAAAAACCGGGATTATCTGTGTGAGTTAATCCCGGTGCTATATTCTGATTAGAGTGATTTTAATGCTTTCAACGCGTTGTCATAATTTGGCTCGGCAGCCCATTCGGGATTTATCGCAACATACCGAATGAATCCATCCTTATCAATTATCCAGACTGACCTGGCCAGTAATTTGACCTCCTTCACAAGGATACCATATTTTAACGCTAAATCCCTTTCCTTATAATCAGACAATGTCTTTATATTATCCGCATGAGAGTTTCCACACCAACGTTTATTTGCATACGGTAAATCGGTACTAACATTTAGCACGACCACATTCTCATTTGTTGATGCGATTTCATTGAATTTTCTGGCCTGGGCGTCACAAACGCCCGTATCCAGCGATGGCGTAACACTAAGCACAATCACATTACCAGCAAAATCACTCAATTTCACCGGTTTCATATCATTATCTGTAACTTCAAAATTCGGGGCTTTATCACCAACTTTCAATTCAGTACCTAACAGTGTTAAGCCTTCGCCCCGAAGTGAATATAAACCTGTTCGTTCTTGTATGTTCGACATAAGTAACTCCTTTCAAAATAATTAATTCATCATCAATTCATACGTTCATCAACTATTTGTCATTCTATTGCTCCCATTCTGATGCTAATGTATTAGCATTGGGATGGGGGCAAAAAATCATACACGCATACCATGCCACGCACTTTCGAAGTGCGTGGCACATGATCGATTAAGCTTTCCACAATCCGTGCAGATTGCAAAATTCCCGTGCGCTTACTTTGTCTGCTTTTACAGTAAATGTCGCTTCCGGTTTGTCGCCCGGATTCAGGAATTTACGATGAATTCGACCGTCACCGATCAACTCAATAAATTGAATCCAGTGTTTTTCTTCCATCGGATGTGCTACACTACCAACAGTAACCTTAATACCATCAGCGGTTTTTTCAATAACTGGAACATGTTTTTCCTTTGCAGCATCGGTTGTATTTTCGACCAGTGCATCCATGTTATTACCGCAGCACACGAGGGTACCGCTACCAACATTAAGCACTTCCACCATATTACCACATTCGCCGCATTTGTAAATTTGCATCCGTTCCATGCTGCCTCCAATCTACATTAATAATTTAATTATCTATCTCATATAATCTGCAGCCAGGAGCTATCGAAATACTCCCGGCCATAAACTTCTTCATTTTGCAAAGGCTACAAATTTATCTTTGGAAACATTGCAAACGGGGCAGTTTGCGGGTGGCTCACCAATATGTGTAAATCCACACACAGGGCAGATATATACTGTATCGATATCAATATCGCTACCAGTATCCACTTTTGCTTTGGCATCGGCGTACATTTTTGCGTGGATTTTTTCAGCTTCCCGTGCAAAATAAATTGATTTCTCCGCGGCCTTCTCGCCTTGTAATTTAGCGATTGCATCGTAAGCAGCGTACATTTCATCGACTTCAAATGTTTCGCCATCAATGGCTTCCTGAAGGTTTTCTGCTGTTTTGTTGATATATCCCAGATTACGAGCATGGTTCGTTGCATGAACCTGTTCGGCATAGGAAATTGCTTTGAAAAGTCGGGCCACGTTGGAAAATCCCTCGCGCTCCGCCACATCACTAAAAGCCAAATATTTCACATGGGCCATCGATTCGCCGGCCATAGCTTCATTGAGCGACTTTTCGGTCATCTTCTTCATTGATTCTGTCTCCTTACTAGTTTGAATTATATGAACAGCGAATCAACAGTGCCCCTATGTTCCTGTGTTTGCGCTATTCAGAAATAGAGTGAGTTATTCCGGAAGTTTACATGGTTTTCTATACTGATATTTCTTGCTTGCGAATCGAAGATCAATTCGCAAGCAAGTATTTTACCTTCTTTATTGAAATCGATGTTATAATGCTGTTTTACTCAGCAGCCGGCGGTGTAAATGTGCGGGCAGCCAGTTCTTTATCCATCATATAGATGCCGGCGCCTCTATCGCCCATCTGCTGGATTTTCTTCAACAATCCGCTCATGGTCGCTTCTTCTTCCACCTGTTCACCGATGTACCATTGCAAAAGGTTTTGAGTAGCATAATCTCTTTCTTCAATTGCCAAATCCATTAAGCCATTAATAAGCGATGTCACATGTTGCTCGTGTTTCCAGGCTAAGTCGAACACTTCTTCCAGCGATGCAAATTCCGTTTTCGGTTGATCGAGTCCTGTCAATTTTACATCGTGACCTTGTTCATACAAGTAGTGGAAAAATTTCATGGCATGAAATCGCTCTTCCTGCTCCTGAATGATGAAAAAGTTGGAGAAGCCCTGCAAATCGAGCGATGCACAATATGCAGCCATTGACACATAGTAGTGGCCAGAATAGAGTTCGTTTTTAATCTGTTCATTTATTTTAGCAGCCATTTTGTTGGAAATCATATTATCACCTCGTATTTTTCTTTATCAAATGAATTTGATGCAAATCAATTGACATTTGCATCGTGATTTAAGTCGTTATTAAATAAATTAGATGCAGTACTATGCGAAACGATGCACACAACCTATGCCGATTGAGCTGTATTGCAGTTTCTGCACACACCTTTGAAATAGCTGTGCACTTCTTCAAGGATGTAGCCTTCCAGCACGGGTTTCATGCTATGAGGGCATTCCACTTCAACATCCACAATCTTACCGCACACTCGGCACTGAAAATGATGATGCGGCCCATGATTGAATTCGTACCGCATTTCTGTTTCCGATATGGTAAGCACATTTACCAGACTATGTTTCCGAAAAATATCCAGTGTATTGTAAATAGTAGCCTTGGATAAGGTTGGTACTTTCTTGTACAAATCCGAATAAATGGTTTCCACTGTCGGATGGGTATCATTTTTTTGCAAATATTCCAGAATTTTGATGCGCTGAAATGTTGGCTTAATACCATTTTGAATTAACAAATCTTTTATTTTAAACATGGTTCTCAATCCGCCAATTAAAACGTGACAATATCATACCCATCATTGATATACGTTCGCAAGCTTGGATGCCCGGACATATCCCCACGCAATGGCAGGCCTTGTTTTTTTGCAGCCTCAAGCGCACCCATTTTCGCAGCGCATGCCTGACAGACTGCATCAATCAATCCCGTTTGTTTAACTTGTGCGTACAGCGGTGCAAATGGTTTGGATGCATCCGCCAATTCGGCAATTTGTTTTGTGGCCGATCCTTCGATCACAACCTTTACTTCCATACCGTTGGTGTGCATATCAAGCGCATTGAGTAACACGTGGGCAAAACACATGGTTTCGCCGTTGAACGCCACCAGGACTAGTTTCTTTTTTGATTCAGTCATGTTCATTTCACCTTTTTAACAAAGACATGAAACTCATCACCATCGATATCCTGTCCGAGATATTCGTGCCCGGTCATCTTGCACCAGCTAGGCATATCTTCTTCAATTCCAGGATCATCGGCTACAATTTCCAGCACGTGGCCAACATTCATTTCCTTTATCATTTCTGCTGTTTTGATGATTGGCATCGGGCAATAAAGTCCCAAACAATCTAATGTGCGGTTGGCTTTCATTTAATTGCTGACTCCCGTTAATTTATACTCAAGCTGAATGGTAGTTGAATGAAAGCATATAGTTAATTAATCAAAATTTGTAACTATTTAGTCGTGTTGTCATTCCGGCTGGATTCCGCGTTTTTTGCGGAAGGAATGCGACCCGTTTCCCAGGGAAGTCCTGTGGGCCGGAATCTCCGTAATATCTACGTTTGGATGAAGGAGATTCCGGTATCCCGCTGAAAAGAAGCGGGAACCGGAATGACAAGTGGCTGAATAAGTACCAAAATTTAAATATTAGAAGTCGAAGCATTTTATTGTTTGCGTTCGATTTGCTTACACTCATAAATATTTCTTTCGTCAAATGTTGATCCGCACAAATTAATAGCAATAGTGCAGGTCTTATTTCTTTATCTGCGTCCTGTGGGAATTTATTTTATGTCAACGAAAGATTTATACTCAATTTAAATAAACAATGTTACCGCACTGTCTTTCGCGTCAGCGAGAAACGATGCCACACCAGCAATGTTCGTTACTTCCGGAATTAAATTATCTTTTGGAATTCCCATCACTCCCATACTGGTGGAACAAGCCGTCATTTTAATGCCAAGTGAATGAGCAGTTTGCAGCATCTCTTTGAGTCCGGGGATTCGTGATTTTTTCATGATCGCCTTCAACATCATTGCACCCATGCCGCCCATATTCAGCCTGGAAATCGGACGATTGTTTGGACCGGGTTTAACCATCCAGCCAAACACCCGCTGCATCCAGTTGACGCCCCTGACTTTTTTCCCTTCCTGGTGAATCAGCTTCAAGCCCCAAAATGTAAAGAACATATTCACTTTCATCCCGGATGCCGCAGCACCGGTAGCTATAATAAAACTGGCCAGAATTTTATCGAGATCACCGCTGAACACAACCAGAGTTAACATATTTTTATCCCCATCCGGATTCACGCGAATGGGATCGTTGCCGTTAGTGATCATGCACTTCTTCTTCTGGTTTTAGTATAATCGGTGAAGGTAAGCCTTTCTTCTTGAAATAATCATCAAGTGCACTCTGTAAAGCTTGTTCAGCCAGCACTGAACAATGCCGTTTTACTTTGGGCAATCCACCGAGCGCCTCAGTAACTGCTTCATTCGTTAGTTCCATTGCCTCGTCAATAGTTCGTCCCTTTATCATTTCCGTAGCCATACTGCTGGTTGCAATCGCTGCACCGCAACCAAAAGTCTTAAAACGAGCTTCAACAATCACATCTTTTTCAACTTTTATATACATCTTCATTATATCACCACACGATGGATTTCCAACAGTTCCTTCTCCATCAGCATTTTCAATTTCTCCAACATTTCTCGGATTCATAAAATGATCCATCACTTTTTCAGAGTACTGCGTCATTACCAGGTTTCCTTTCAAGCATAATTTATTTTCTATTTGTGAAATGTGAAACGTCAAACGTAAGACGAGAAACCATTTTACTTTTCACCTTTCACTTCTTCTCATATAGTGGCGACATCTCTCTCAACCGCTGTACATAAACAGGCAACTTTTCCAACAATAATTTTATATGCCCTTCTTCATTATCGATACCCAACGTAAATAAAATCGTCCCATTAGCAATTTCGTGGGATGCCCCGATCGCCAGCAGCACATGTGAGGCTTTCAGCGCTTTGGATGTACAAGCCGAACCACTGGAGGCAACAATTTTATCCATCCCCAAAAACAATAAAATCGACTCACCTTCAATATAGCGAAAACCGAAATTTGCATTATTCGGCAATCGATTTTCCCGAGACCCATGAAAAAATACTTCATCAATATTCGCTTCGATACCAATTATGAGTTGATCGCGCAAATTTTGGACATGTTGAATTCGTTCGGGCAGTTGCTGGATGGCCAGCTCAGCCGCTTTACCCATGCCGACAATACCCATTACATTTTCAGTACCGGCGCGACGGCCATTTTCCTGAATACCACCATCGATCAACGGATTGATACGCGTTCCCTTACGGATGTACAACGCACCAGCGCCTTTTGGTCCATAAAAGTTTTGTGCCGCCATACTGAGCAAATCGACCTGCAATTCATCGACATCCACAGGGATCGTGCCGGCGGTTTGTACTGCATCGGTGTGGAATAATATGTCTCGTTCTTTCACTACCCGGGCAATCTCGGCGATCGGTTCGATGGTGCCAATTTCGTGGTTGGCATGCATCAGAGAGACGAGAATCGTTTGGTCGGTGATAGCCTTTTTCACGTCATCCGGATTAACGAATCCCTGCGCATCCACCGGGACATGAGTCACTTCAAAGCCAAGTTTGGTCAGCGACTTTGCTGCTTGCAACACCGAAAAATGTTCAATCGCCGAAATGATGATATGATTGCCTTTTTTCTGATTCGCGAACGCCACGCCCTTCAGAGCAAAATTATTCGCTTCGCTACCCGAAGCAGTAAAATAAATTTCGTTAGGATTACTGTGAATCAATTCGGCAACATTTGTGCGTGCTGCTTCAATTGCTTCCTTCACCGCTTGCCCTTCAACGTACATACTGGATGGATTACCAAACTGTTCATACAGAAACGGTTTCATCACATCCACCACTTCCGGAAGCGGTTGGGTTGCTGCTGCATGGTCAAAATTTATCATTTATTCGCTTTCTCGATTCAATTACTTACAATTGTTAATCATCGTTCCCAGCGTCCCGCTGGAAACGTTTTTAATAGCGGCTCTGCCGCGAGTCAAAATTATCACAAGGCTGAGCCTTGTTTTATAAATTTCCAGTCAGAGACTGGAAACGATGGAAATTATACAGCTTGCTGTTCTTTAATCTTATTTTGAATAAACGTAATTGCCCGCAACGGTCGGCAATCCTTGGGACAAACTTTTACGCACGTTGCATGTTTATCACATGCAAACACGCCGCATTCCGCATTGGCGTACTCAATACGTGTATTGAGTGCAGTATCGCGCGGATCAAACATTTGTTTGTACACCTGTACCGAAATTGCCGGGCCAATAAATTCCGGCATTTCGTCAACCTTGGGGCAATCCGAGTAACATGACGCACATTTGATACAATCGGAACTCCGGCTGAGCTGATCAAGTTGGTGTTTGTTCAACTTATCTTCGTACGTCATTTTTTCATCAGCAATATCCTTTTCACGATTCAGCCAGGGCATTGTGGCTTTTACAGCATCCCAAAACGGACGTTGATCAACAACCAGGTCTTTGACAACTCCCAAATGGGTTAGTGGCTCCAACTTGATAGCGCCATCAACAACCACATCAGCAACTTGTGTTTTGCACGCCAAACCAGCGACATCATTAATTTTGACGGCGCATGTTCCGCAAATTGCGCCACGGCAGGAGTAGCGATAGGCTAATGTGCCATCGTGCTTTGCATGCACCTGATGAAGCAGTTCAAGCACAGACATGCCCGGTTCCATTTTTACTGAATAAGATTTTACTTGACCTTGCTCGTCTTTTTCAGGATGATAGCGATAAATATGAGCTTGAATTTCCATTGATTCGTTTGTCCTTAAATGTGAGAAATAAAATGTGAATCAAAACGCTTATTATTGCAGTAAACGTGCAACGCGTAAGTAAGCATATATTACGTTTACTTTGTTGGCTAATATTTTATCTGCTTCAATGGTTCAATATCTTCGATCACGACCGGTTTATAGCTCAGCTTCGGCTCGCCATCTCCATTGCGGGTGACAATCGTGTGTTTCAGGAAATTTTCGTTATCCATTTCTGTATAGTCTTCACGGAAATGAGCGCCACGACTCTCTTTACGGGCAATCGCGCCAACCGCAATCACATCCGCCAAATCAAGCATATTGCCCAACTCCAGCGCACGAATCAAGTCCAGATTGTACACACTGCCTTTATCTTCAACAATGACTTTTTTATAACGTTCTTTTAATGCACGAATATTGACTAAACCCTCTTCCATAAGTTTCTGATTACGGAAAATGCTAAAGCCTTTAATCATCGTTTTTTCCATCGCATCGCGAATCGGAGCAGCACGTTCCCCTTCTGTGCGATTTAACAGCGCATTCAAATCATTTTCCGCTGCTTGCACAGATTTCTTATCATAATCCGGAAGATCGTTCGACTTCATGAATCGCAACGAATTTTCTGCCGCATGAATACCAAATACAACTGCGTCCAATAACGAGTTTCCTCCAAGACGATTGGCACCATGCACGCTGATGCACGCTGTCTCTCCTGCTGCATACACACCGGCAACCAGAGTTTCGGTTTTTACATTCGCATCAACGCCTCCCATGGTATAATGCACCGTGGGACGAATTGGAATCGGCTCTTTCACCGGATCGACGCCGGCAAAGTGCATTGCGATTTCACGAATCTGGGGCAGACGCGTTTTGATCTTTTCTTCACCTAAATGCCGCAAATCCAGATGGACATACTCGTTATTTACACCGCGTCCCTGCTGAATTTCCAAGTGAATCGACCGCGCCACAAAATCACGAGGGGCAAGTTCCATATAATTGGGCGCGTAATTTTTCATGAAGCGTTCGCCCTCGCTATTCAGAAGGTAACCACCTTCACCGCGCGCACCTTCGGTGATTAAAATACCGTTCAGCAAACCGGTCGGATGAATCTGAAAAAATTCAAAATCTTTAAGTGGAATACCGGCACGATAGGCCAGTGCCATACCATCGCCCGTATTTATTAATGCATTGCTGGATTGTCCATAAATTCGGCCGGCGCCACCGGTAGCGAGAATAACAGCCTTAGCACGGTAGAACACAGTTTCACCGGTCATCATGTCAAATGCAACCACGCCTTTAAACTGACCACTTTCAACAATAAGCGACGTAACGAACCATTCCCAAAAAATTTGGATATTGTGTTTAAGGGCTTGCTCGTACAATGTGTGCAGCAAATTGTGACCTGTTTTATCCTGCACAAAACATGTACGGTGGCGACTTTGTCCGCCAAACGCCCGTTGAGCAATCGTACCGTCGTTATTACGGTTGAAAAACGCACCGTATTTATCGAGCCGGGCGATAGCGTCTTTGGCCTCACTACACAGCACACGTACGCCATCCTGATCAGCAAGAAACCAGGAGCCTTTCACCGTATCGTACATATGTCCCTGCCAGCTATCATCAAACCGTATGGCAGCATTAATCCCGCCCTGGGCTGCGCCGGAATGCGACCGCACCGGATGAACTTTACTAATAACGGCGACTTTTGCATTCGGATCCTGTTCGATAACTTCCAATGCTGCACTTAAGCCGGCGAGTCCGGCGCCAATAATTATTAAATCATGAGTCTTTGTTTGGTTAATTTGCATGAATTTTGCCCCGAAAGGAATTTCAAAAATTAAATATGAAAGATCAAAATGTTGAATTAAGCACTCTTTTTATATTTTAATTTTAACACTTTGATTTTATAATTCGACTTTCAACTGTTATAATCCACACGAATATTCACTTAAAGGTGCAAATGGATTCTCGTTATAGTGATATAACTTCCTTAATTTCCGGCACCATTTGCTGCAAATTCATACGAATGCCGTGATGAAGCGTCATTGCTGACATCGGACATCCGTGACACGCGCCGGTTAATCGAACTTTTACTGTACCATCATCATCGACCGCCACAAGTTCAACATCACCACCATCTGCCTGAAGTGACGGACGAATTTTTGCCAATGCTGCCTCTACTTTTTCACGCATAGTTACATCCTTTCATCATTATTTCGCTGGTGCCCAAAAGCATCGTTTTGGAGAGATAACTTCACCACTATCTTTTAATGTTTTGATTAGTTTTGAGACCTCTTTACTGTCAATGCCGGTCATTTCTGCAATATCACCCGGCCGTAGAGGTTTGCCAGCAGCTTTCATGGCCGCCAACACTATCTGTTTCTGGTCACTCATGTGATGTCATCTAAAATTTAACTATTATTTGTTTTGAATGATTCTAAATTGAAATAAATATAATTTTTCTCACAACGAAATGCAAGTATTTTTTTAAGTATTTTTGTGGAAAAACGGGGTGTTAAAAGGCAAGATTGAATATAGCAACAAAACTATTTTATTGCAATGAATATTATGCAATCATGGAATTTTTCAATTAATTTTAGCAGCAAAACGCTTATTCTAAAACATTTGGAAATTATCCACAAAATGTCGGATTTATTTTACTCAATCTGGAATACACATCATAATACGATAGTCATATTCAAATGCTTTTTATAAGATTTTCAAGAACCGTCACGTCAGTTGTAGGTAATTCGCACTCAAAATTTCTACACAAATAGATGGTTAATCTGCTATCTTGCATTTTATACTCATTCAAAAACGGTACGAGTTCCAAAACCGGATCAGAGTGTTCATCGGCCGAAATAAACGTTACGGCTACATACGGAAGGAATGATTCTGCCATTTTTTTAAAGACAGTCTGACTGTTGGCATCCGTTCGCTTTCCGACAAGCACAAGTTCGAACGTTTCGCCCAGATGGAAATTTAATCCGGAGAGAAAGTATGTAAAAGCTGCTGGTGTTTTTGATACTTTTTCCGAAAATGCAAAAATCAATTGCTCGGCACAATCATCCCATTTCTTATCGCCCGTAAGTCGTCCAAGTTTTAGAAAATTGCTGAGCGCAACCGAATTACCCGATGGAATTGCTCCATCATAAATTTCCTTTTGACGCATTAATAATTGTTCCGTATCATCTGCGGTAAAGTAAAATCCACCATGCTGATCATCCCAAAACGTGTCGAGAAGTACATTGGATAATTCTATGGACTGTTTGAGATAGGTCGCATTATAAGTAGTTTGATATAATTCCAACAATCCCCAAATAAGAAAGGCAAAATCATCAACAAAGCCATCAATATTGGCATCGCCGTCGCGGTAACGGTGCAGCAGTCGACCATTTTTTATCATTCGTGTTGATATAAAACTAACAGCTTTTTCCGCTGCTTGCGTATATGCAGCATGTTTCAGCACTTTCCCACCAAATGCCAGTGCGGCTATCATCAATCCATTCCAGTCAGCCAATATCTTGTCATCTTTATCAGGATGAATCCGTCGTTTGCGGAATTTGAACAATTTTTGTTTAATGATTTCCAAGCGTTGCTGAAAATCTGTCACTGTCATGCCATAGGAACCCGCATGTATTTTATCATCTCCGTTACAATATAGAAGGCAGCGGCCGACTCTTTTTCCTGTAGCCTGATCCTTAAAATTGCCGCCGTCACGAATGTTGAACACATCGGCGGCAACTATAGCATCATCATGGCCAAGCACAGCTTTCAATTCATCAAGGGTCCAGAGATAATACGTTCCTTCTTCTCCATCGCTGTCCGCATCTTCAGCAGAATAAAAACCGCCTTCCGGTGACGACATATCGCGTAAGACATATGTAAAAATATTACGCGCAGTTGTTGCAAACGCTTCTGTTTTTGTAATTTGGTACGCTTCGAGATAGGCAATCGCCAGTAACGCCTGGTCATACAGCATCTTTTCAAAATGAGGAAGAATCCACTCAGCATCGGTCGAATACCGGTGAAAACCAAATCCGATGTGATCAACTATTCCGCCAAGCTGCATTGCTTCCAATGTTTTTACTGCCATCTGCATGGCATATGCATCTTCCGTTCGATACCAGTATCGCATGAGAAACATTAATTGGTGTGGTGAAGGAAATTTCGGTGCCGAACCAAAGCCACCATGCTCCGAATCGAATTGCTGGCTTAGATGCTTGTATGCTTTTTCAAATACCTTCATCTCAAGTCTAATCGGAGCGAATTGATTATTTATTTGCTTTAGATGTGCATGAATTTCTTTTCCCGATTGAATAAGTTCGGTTCGTTTATCCTTCCATAACGATTCAGTACGAACGACCAGTTCAATTAATCCTGGACGGCCAGAACGGCTTTCTTTCGGGAAGTATGTGCCGGCATAAAACGGCTTTTTGTCGGGAGTCATGAATATTGTCAATGGCCAGCCACCACTGCCGGTCATCATCTGGCAACTGGTCATATAAATATTGTCAATATCAGGACGCTCTTCACGGTCGACTTTAATGCAAACGAACACCCGGTTCAGCAGCTTAGCGACTTCATCATCCTCAAACGATTCATGTGCCATTACATGACACCAATGGCAGGTAGAATATCCGATTGACAGAAAAATCGGTTTGTCTGCCTGGATAGCTTTGTCGAATGCATCATCGCACCAGGGATACCAATTCACCGGATTACCGCTGTGCTGTAACAGATACGGACTTTTTTCATACTGCAAACGATTCAGCACTTGTCCCGTAGTTTTTGTTTCACCCATACCACGCCTCTTTCAGCTATTAAAAAAAATTGAGATCAGTGCTTCCTAATTGCCACATATTCTTTTCGTGGCTTATTTATTGAAGATTGATAGTTCTATCAGGAGTTGTATTCACTTGGATTAGCCCATCTTCGTAAATTTTGGTAAGGGGCTATTAAACGAGACGGACACCATTTAGTTCCGGGATTCAATACAGCAGAAGTAGCAGGTAGAAGTTTTCATTTTCAAAGTCATGAACGGGAAGTCACAAGCAGATCGAGTTGTTTTTCTAAGGTTGGATTTTTGAGTGCCACCTGAACTACATAATCGAGCTGTGCTTGCCAATCATTTTTAATCAGATGTAAATTTTGTTTGATGACATCTACAAGCATTAGATGGTCTTCAATATACTTGCCAACAATTTCAGGTGGTGTATCTAACGGCAAATTACCATGATCACGCGCAAGCGGAAACGCCCGATGCTCCACCGTAGACGAGGTTTCGATAAAATCATCGCCATACACCATGGCAAGCCGCGAGAGTGCAGGCCAAAGTAAACTCGTTTCCACTCCATACAGTGAAGCGAAATATTCGGTCACATCATTTTTATTTTCATTCAGAAACTGAACAGCGAGGCGGATGAGTTGCATCATTTCAGACTTCATTTGACGCAGGACAAGAAAATCGAGTCCACATTGTAAAACGCGTCTGAGAGGGGTGCGCAAACCATCGAGTAAATGAACAAGCCCGGCGCGTATTTCCAAAAATCCCAAACGATCGTAATCATAATATGAACCATCAAACCGTGGGATTCCTAACGTTGATATATTGTCACACAGAATGTGAAAATAACCACCCAGTGTTAATAACCGCCAGTTTTTTTGATTCTCATAACGAACAAAATCATGCGCTAGCGGTTGATAGTCATTCGTCCCTATAAACGGGATCAAATCGGGCACAACATTACCCAACAATAATTCGGCATAATTACTTGGAATGTTATGACCATATTTTATTTGAAACAGCCGATTTATCAAATAAGTATGCGTGTATTGCAGCATAAAAAAAGCCCTACATCGTTTAATGACATAGGGCATTATATGCTTCTTCAAATTCTTTGTTCCGCTTACAAGCTGCTCACCATTTGCTCTGCTTTATAAAAATATTCACTATCAGGGAATTCACTCATTAATCGGTTGAACATTTGAGCCGCAGTAGCGCTATCCCCCATTTTCAAGTAACAACGTCCCATCATGAGAAGAGCGTCATCTTTTTTAACACTATTCTCAAATTGAAACACTCCGTTAAATGCCTGAATCGCATTCTCATAATTTCCCTTGCCAAAGTAGCACTCACCAACCCAATATTGACAATTGCTGGCTAAAGCATGATTGGGATACGTATCTAAAATTGAGTTGAAAATATAAATTGCGGCGTCATATTCCTGAGCGTAAAAACTTTCCAAACCTTTTTCATAATTTGCTGAAAAATCGCTTGCATCAATATCAAACGAGGCTGCTAACGCGCCACCACGAGAACGCATTCTGTTTTCCAGTTGGGCAACCCGATCCTGACGGGCGACTAATTGTGCACGCAATTCATCAATTTCAAACTCCTTCTGTTGAATTTTATCATTCAAATCATCCACACGAGACTTTAATTTCACATATTCATCCATCGTATATTCGGACGATGAATTTTCTTCAAAATTATCAATACCTTCAATCAATGCATTCAATTCATCATCGCCGACATCATCGCTAAATGATCCATCGAGTTCATCTACGGGAGCACGTTCACCATTAGCCAAAATCTTCGGGGAACTTACAGAACCGGTTTGCGGCCGCATATAATAGGTAATACCCGTTCGGAAATTCAGATAACCATCTGTCGTACCACCCTTTAGCGGGTCCAAATCATCGCCTGTTGTAAAGCGATAATCCATATTCGCTGAAATTCCCACCTGTGGATTAATCATAAATTCCAATCCACCACCGTAGAAAAACGAAATATCATTCCAGCGCTTTCCATACGCCGAATTTGAAAAATTGAATGCCCCCAAACCGAGATAAAGATTTGGATGGACAATATTATTCGGTACCGGAAAATACATGCCCTTGACATCAAACGTGAGCATGTTTGTTGTAAAATAACTGGCATCAAGATGGAATGTGCCATCGCTCAATTCGCCATACCCCATGGCTAAGCCGGTAGAAAATTGCTCGTTTATTTTATATTTGGCGTATGCTTCAAACCCCAGACCGAAGCCGGTATGGACTACATCTCCAAATAATTTTTGGGCACCGAGATTGAACCCGATACCTAACCGATCCTGATCAATTGTCTGTCCGATAACCATGCTGGTCAACGACAGTACAATGAGGAATGTAACAAAGATGTGTCTCATCTCTCAGAATCTCCTATTTCTCCCCCATTCATCACTACACCACCAATTAATTTAACATATCCATATCTACATCAACAGCATCAAAATGATTCTTCAAATCACCGGGAATCACTTCCGCCAGCGTAACTTTTTTATCTGAATACGCATTAAATGCTTTGATAAGTTCGTTAATTTTTTCTCTGCTTTCAGTGATAATTTTCCGCTGGTCATCATTATCAAGGTTGCGTCGCAGCGATAGAATTTCATCACCGATTTGTTCAAAATAATAGTTCGTCATCGACTTTGCCATCAGGGAATCGATTTCCTCTTTGATTGCCTGGTCTTTCCCCGCCATGGACTTGATTGTATTCTTAAGTTGGAACAGATTTAGTTCTTTTTCCAACTCCTTGTCAACTCCGAGATAAGTAAAAGTAGCCGGATTTTGATTGAAGAAATCTGTTTTCACAGCAAAATTCGAAAAGATATACTGTTCAACCACGACACGTTCACCAAATGTCAACTCCCGGTGTGATGAATATCGCATGGTATTAATCTCTTTTTGGTATTCCACGCGAATTAGTACTTTTGAAAATGAGAAATAAAATAATTCTTTCATAGTACCCTTGTATCTTTTTGTGTCATCCATGCCCAATCCTTGTAATTATGTTCACATTTTCCCATTACAATATCTGTGCCAGCATGGTGTTACAATTCAATAATTGAGCTAAGTTATGATAAATCAAAAGTAAAACCGATTAAATTCACTTAACTGACAAAAATTATTGACAGAATAAATTGTATCAGAATGAGCCACGTGCCCCTTATTCTCCATTTGAGAGGAGACACTGTAGCAGGGAGGTAAATAATTTGGTCGGCTTAAGCTGCTCTTTTTGGCGTTGTCAGCTCACTTCTGTTGGTCGCTGTTCAGGAACCAGTGTCTCATTTTGTCGATTTCCTGATTCCGAAGTGCGCTTCTTAAGCGGTTTTTGCCTTGATTTGTATTTTTCCTGAATCTCGGCAATTCGTTTTCGCGTTATCTTTACATATTTTTCTTTATCAGCAGGAGCAAACTCCAGGAAACGTTGATAGCTCATCACGGCCTGCTTATATTTTCCAAGGCTATCCTGCGCGAGTCCACGGTTAATCCATGCTTCATGATATTTAGGATTGCACTTAATTGCCCGGTCGTAACTTTTTATAGCTTCTTTCAATTTACCAATTTTGCGAAGTACAATCCCACGATTATTCCATGCTTCAACGTATTCCGGATATATTTTAACAGCCCGATCATAACTGGCAATTGCATCGTCGTTATAATCCATTTCATTCAAAATATTACCACGCCTGTAAAATGCCTGGTAATGAACTGGATTCAACTTAATGACCTGATCAAAACATTTTAATGCCTGATCATCTTCCCCGATAGACTTCAGCGCTACACCTTTATTAAACCAGGCTTCCGAATATTCATTATTTTTTCGGATAGATTGATTGTAGCATTCAATCGCTTTCTTGTATTCTTTTAATTTGAGTTGAATATTGCCACAACAGAACCAGGCTTCGAAGCTTTCAGGTTTGCTGTTTACGGCTAGTTCGAACTTTGCTAATGCCTCATCATAACGTTTCAGATTTTGTTCCAGTACACCATAATTCATCAGCGCTTCGAAACTGGCGTCGTTATGAGTCAAGGCCTGCTCAACGAGACCGATGGCATTTTCATATTGTTTTAACCGGATCAGGACACCGCTTTGATTAATATTGGAAACAACTGTTTTCACCCAATTATTTGATAAATCATATTTTTCAATGGCTTCCTGATAGTGCTTTTTTAAATATGCCCGGTTTCCCTGTTTCCACGTTTCCAAAGCCTGAAGTCGATCATTTAGCGGAAGTTCATACTGTTTGTCCAACTCCGCCTTCATAATACGCTCATCACCAATGATTTTATAGTGCTCGAATATATTGGCGCTCGTTAGATAGTGGATTTCTTTGAGGTCTTCGTCTTCAGCATAGGTGCCAAGATCACGCAGCGTTACGATAACATCAACAATGAAGATAAAAAAGAGTGCACTTCCCAAAACGCCGATCCACACCTTGTCCAGCCAACCAATCTTATCAAAACCGATTGATGCCGCTGCTACAATGCAACCAACCGTGTTGACGGGGATAAATGCCCATATTTTTAATCGAACACCAAGAAAAATCAGAAATGCAAAGAAAAGTATTAACGAAAGGTTAATAAGAAGAAAGATCATAAACAAATGCTCCAAAAATGTAAAAGAGCAACTCCGAATTGCCTGTAAATATAATAACTTTTTGTTCGTTTGTCAAGGGATTAATCCCTGCAAATATTTAATATATTGACATATCTTCACAATTTTATGTCATTATTACCTGAGAGACATTTTTAGCTGGTTTTCTTTTACAGATTTAATTTTTGCAATGAATGGCAATTTTGATTAGCTTAGGATTCTATCGACAAATTTTACATCTTAACTCGAAAATACGCTATCACTTTTTACATCAATTGAAAGCCTGATGGAAGACTTAATTTTTCATCAGCGCATATTCCAACGCCGCAGTGGTTGTATAATATTTCGTAATCATATTGGGTGTTTCCCAATCCAGTAATTTCCCATCAATAAGATACTGTAAATACTTTTCGGTGACCTGAGCGAAATGAGCTTCATGCCCAACGCGAAACTCATCGGGAATATTGATATGCCAACCGGATTTCGTTTTATCGACAGAAATTCCCGGATAACGAGGTTGCAGATCGGAGATTGCCTTGTTCATCGCCTGTTCTAAATTTTCAGCAATTTTGGCATCCGGAATTTCCACATACAATTCTGGACGGTAATTTTGTGCTTTGCCCTGGCGAATCACAAGATTGGATTTTGTCCCACGCATAATCGAATAATGCGTATCTCCGGCTCCTTCCGGCGCTCGGTAGTTCCAGCTCACTGATACTTTTGCGTATACACCTTTCAAAGTGTAGATAAACTCACCGTTGGAATAAACAGGCAATTCACCGTTTGCGTTGAGCTTTGATTGCAAATAGTCCGGGAAATCCGATAACCGCGTCGCCTCTATAAATTGTTGTTTAGTCATAATTGTAGGCCACCGTTTTGCCGAAATTATGCTGACATCTGTCGTATCAAGGCTTACATCCGGGAAACATTCCCATTGAATTAGATCGACCAAATGGGCAGTGACATCGACAAGTCCCTCACCTTGCTGGGAAACATCCATAAACCATGCAGGTCGCTTCAGCGGGTTACCGGAAACATTTTTGAAAAAATGATGCACACTCTCCTTTGTTACTGCAGAATTTTCAGGAGTTCCGGATTGCAAGGCGCCAAATACTTCAGGAATTTGTGACAATGCTTTCTGAAGCACTGTCGTAATTTCATAGCGCTCGGTCATGATATCATAAATGAGTACATTCTTTTGATCCGCTTTCGCAAATGCAGCATTCAATTCATCGAAGCCGGTTTTATTGATGCACATCGGTTTATCTGCAAGCACGTTCAATCCGGCATTCACGACTGTACGAATATATTGTGTTTTAAATTGATTCTTCCCGGAAATAACCACCACATTACCGGGTTTTTCCTGAACAAGTCGCTCCAGAAAATCATCGCCGGTATACACTTTCAGTTCCCATTGAGTGGGATTATCCGCTCGCGAATTATAGTTGTTAATCCGATCAATATGATCCTGAACATCCGGGCCGGACGGTGCATAAATGTGAACGTTCGGATTGACCTGATCGTACATGGATTTTTGTACAAGTGCAGCATGAAAGTGGCCGGGATCGAGTGTGATGAGTCTTACTTCGCCGGGAGCGCCGGTAAAAATCATTGAACTTTCTTTCTTTTCCGTACAACGTAAATTGAATATGACTATTATGAATACGATGAATATATGCCTGATTCTAAACTGCATTGATACTACTCCTCTGCTATGATTCAAAAATCATTAAATTACATCCAGCACACCGCGCACATAACCTACCGATTCAGCCAGCCCCGGTAACGGATCATCCTCATCCTTTTCATATTCAAATGCTACCACACCCGAATAATTAATTTTCAGAAGCGCTGTTAAAAATGAAGGAATAATGATTACTCCACGTCCAATTTCAATCGATTTACCGTTCTCTGTGGATTCCGTCACATCTTTGATATGCACATCCAACAAACGATCGGCAAATTGTTCGGCTTGAGCGGCAGGATTCAGCCCCAATCGCTGGCAATGTCCGATGTCCAGGCACAAACATACCCGCTTATCAGACAATTTAATCTTCTCATAAATGCTTTCGGGACTGGGATACATTTTTTCACCAGGGCCATGATTATGAATTGCCACACAAATATCGTATTCTTTGACTTTCTGATTGACCAGTCCGAGCAATTCATGGTTTGGAACACCAATAATAACTCGCATCCCGGCTGTTTTGGCATATTCAAACGCCTGATTCACCTGATGCTCATCATTCATATAAATAACACCACCACCATACAGATCCAGTTCGGCAGATTTTGTTTTAGCCGCCACGGCCTTGATTTCATTTACCGTTGCGTCCAATGGTAAGTGAAAACTTTTTAAAGCGATTGCTGTTAAATCAACTAGTCGCGTCATCGCAAGAGTTTGTTCAAGATTGAATTTTCGGGAGGTATATGATGCAAGTCCGAGCGTAAATTTTCTTTCATTCTTTTTCCGGAATTGGGTAGACGATTGGCATGATTGAACTGTCGCACCAACTGATAAACTAACAGCGCCTAATACACCTGATTTTATCAAATCACGACGGGAAATAGTGCTCATAATCCCTCCCTCAAAAGGTGGTGCGGGTATGAAAAAATTCTTTTCAACCTTCGAATCACGAAATTGGTCAGAATGAAAAATGGCAGGTTAATACTGTTGATATCAAAATGATCGATGTGGTGCGGAAGGAGCAGCGCAAGATTGTTTTTAATATAGGGAATTTATCAAGGCAAGTCAAGGTGAATCTTTATTGGTAGTTATTGATGGGTATGCATTCACAGCAAAGAAATTTGTCCTGGATCTGACTCACTCGCGGAATACGTATTAGAAAATCAATGCCATTTAGTTCAGATAAAAATTAGTTGTTTAATCTATTCACACTTCGATGGAGTATATCCTAAGGGCTCAGTGTGAAATCAACGACCGCTTCATGCTGAGCGAAGTCGAAGCATGTTAGGAATCTAAGATCAAGAAATATCAGCTTGACTTAATGACATTGAATAGAAAATAATTATTATACCTTTTCCGGATACTGAAAAACACAAACCAGGTTTCTTCGAGAAACCTGGTTTGTGAATTGACTAACATTATTTAGGACAGACTTTATCATCAATTTCCGTTTGTAAGCATATGATCAGCAGCTAGCACAATAAACATGTATGTACAGGCGCCACCGATAATATATTCACGCTCCTGCCAGATATAAGGCCAAACTTTGTCTTCCGGGAAATCCGGCCGTACCAAATTAACAGCGCTCCAAAAAGTGCCACCGGGGATGTAGCTCCAGTCCGCACGGTTGTTACCGTAGGCGATTGTCGGAGAATTGACACCAACTCCTGAAACAAGACTATTCGTTGTGCTTCCGGGACGGCAGCCAAGCAAATAGTTCACGACTGCATACAAATGGTCCGGTGTAAAAATATCCGGCCAGGCTTTGCACAGAAAATACTGGGAAAAACCAATGTATTCCGGTGTGCGTAACGGTGAACCGAAAGGTGTCTCTGACATCATTTTATCCATCTCAGGCTTGAATGCCTTTGCTGCCGTTGTGGCAGCTTTTTTAAAATCCTTGCAATCGATATATGGCAACACACGGGCAATGGAAGAACCATTAAACCTGAATCCTTGGGCGATGTCATTATTCATGCTGCACAGTTGTTTTTTATATTCATCTTTGTTCGTAGTAACAATAAGTTCAATAAGCGTGCTTAACTTTGCGCCTCTACTCCGACGTCGTTCGCCCATTTCGCTATCTTTGTTTGTTTCCCAAAGAGCCTCTGCAACACGGAGACATTCATTGGCCAAATCACTATTGTATCCCTTCAATACTCGGGCTGCAACGGCCAGCGCGGTTGCACCCTGAAGTTGCAAACCAGCGCTTTCATCGGTAAATACCAGACGGTCATCCATATCGGGAATGTAAACTTCGATTTCATCCAAATTCATTTCCGGATCGAACGCTTTTGAATAACGGTGAGCAACTTTCTTGTACCACAATTCATCGACATTGGCAGCTTTTGCTTTTTCCGCCTCGTCATCAAACACTTTACCATCTGTCATGGTCGAGCCATCGCCCAACATGACATACTGTCTTAACGATGGGCAGATAATACCACGGTACAACCGACCCAATTGATGGTAGCCGGCGAGAATTGAAAGCACGCCGTGTTCAACTTGTTGTAGTACATCGGGCTTGCCATCCGGTTGATGCAACTCTACGTGATGATGTTCCTGATCGATGAACGTATTATCCCATTCAATCCCGAATTCTTCGTACGCCAAACCAAGCATGATAACAGTTTGAGCCTGTGATTCCACGCGCAGATCATAGTCACCGGCATCATGCCAGCCGCCAACGTTCAGGCCAGGTACATGTTCCAGCGGTTTGAACGGAGACATAGTGGAAGTCATACCTTCATTATTATATCCATCAAAATGTTTGATATTGAGCGGCATCATCAACGCGTCATCCATATGACAGGCGCCGTGCCATACCCGATATTTCTGATTGATGCGCATATGGCACATCTGCACCGGAACAAAATAATCCAGCGTTGGCTGCCAGACATTATGTTTGTAGACATCGGGATCAATTCGGAATGGATTGCTGGTAAAATTACCGTATTTTACGCAATAGATACCCGGTTCTTTAACATCAGAAAAATCCAGTAGTGCATATTGATAACGCAAGTACTGACCCCATAATTTTGGCTGCTGGTCAAGTATCGTTTGATATTCGCCTTCAGGAGATACTTTGTACAAAACTGCGTTCTGAATTGCTGTTTCCCGTTTATCCAGTTCAACATACGCCACTTTCTTTTGATCGGGATGGTAACCGACCTGCGACAAATGAACGACCGGTGAATATTTAAAATCGGGAATAACATTCGGTGTAATTTTCCATTGGATAGCATCTTTGGTCGCACCGGCAGGGACGAGCGCCCGCACGACAAACCAGCCATTGTTATGTTTCAAACTGCCATCAAGTAGTTGAAGTTTGCCACCTTTCAGACTTTCAATTTTCATGCGAAACATCTCATCTTCTGGCGCAACAATCAGCACCTGGCCTTCGGCAAGTGGCGAGGCTTCTGCTTCACCATCCTGATTGAGATAAGCTTCACCTTCAGCCTGACGGGGAAAAATTCCTGTCTTATCATCCATATAGTAATATTTCCCATACAGATTCCCGGGAAACAGCTCCATATTATAACCAATGCGACCGACCCAACCTTCCGGAATTGGCTCATCAAAATCCACAGAAACTGTGATTGTTGTGCCTTCCGCTTTGACATGCATGGTGTATTTAATGTTCAAATCGGGATAGATAATCGGATTAAATCCTTTGCGATTTAACGACTCATCGGGAAAGCTGCACGGCATGCTGATTTCATTATTTTCTTTATCAACTTTCCGACTGGAAATCGCCAGGCTTTGAGGGCTAACGCCTCGTTTTTGCACACCCTCACCCAGTTTTGCCGTGGGCTGCCACTGGCCGGGTGTCGGGTTCAAACGAATTTCCCCATTCGTTGCGACACGGTTTTCATGCTGGATAATTTCCATGCCGCCCTGATGACCCTCGGAAAACGTATTTTGATACACAAGTACATTTAGTCCGGGCATCTCAAAATAATCCTGTTCATTGATTACCAGGCCAGCCTGATCCGCAGCATACAGACAAACGGCGAAACCTGTTAACATCAATCCGAAGATGACGTTACGCACCTTTTTAATGGATGGGACGCGAAATCGTTTCATAATGACTCCTTAATTCGTGATACTTATTTAATTATACTTTGAAATGTTGACAATAAAATTAACATATAACATGCTATTCCAATGAAAAAAGCAACGGTAAATCCGGACATCATCGAAAAAATAACGGCCAAAATCGATCCTAATACGGACATGGTTCCATTGATGCCATACATCCAGGGAATGTAATTATCCATTTTTGCTGATTTCAAAATGTAAATTCCGGTAGGAAAGAAAACGCCCAATAAAAATCCGAACGGAAATATCAATGCGATTGTAATGGTTATACGGATGAACAAATCTAAATGTAACAAGTGACTCAAAATCAATTGAGAAATGAAGAAAAACAATGTCCCGCAAATGACCACCAACACCGACATAAGACGAATCCGTTTCCAAGGATTTTCGGCCTGGATTTTATTCCCATAAAAACTTCCTACTCCCATACTTACAAGTAGCGAGCTTAATAGAACAGATAGAGATATTGTTGGCGAACCAAGATAAAGTACCAATTTTTGAAAAATGCTAACTTCAATAATCATGAAACCCAATCCGATACAACTAAAAAAGTTAAGTGGGAGCATAATATTACGGGATTTATGCTTTATTAAAATTAAAGGTAGTGCGACAAGCACCAAATTGACAGCAATCACAATATAAAAAAGAGTGGTGATTTCATCAGGTATACCTTTTTTGACTTTGTAGAAGTAGGGGCTATCATCCCGACAGGGAGCAATATTGAAGCGGTCATTATTAACATAATCCTGTAACGAGACGCGTTTGGATTGAATTACATTGATAAAATTATTCACAAGTGTTGTTTTGTCGATTTCTTCCCAATGATACGGAAGATAGGTGATCGCAGGATAATCTTGTGGAAGTTTCTGAATTATTTCGCGCGCATGCGTTATTTCGTCGCGGGTGAAGGCATTTTTTTTGATGACAATTGTCGGGGCATAATCGGATTCCAAAATGAGAAAATGGTTCATCGCTTCCTGATTGCTAATCCCCGATTTTGCCAGCGCATTCATTGTCGTCACCATTAATCGAAGTAATTCCCAGCGATTGTGCACCGTAAAGACAAGCCGGCCTTCTGGCGTTAAAATGTTCAGGTAATCCTGAATCGCTTCTACGGTCAGGAGATAATTTTCACTTGATGCAAAATTTTCGATATTTTGAAGCTGTTCGGTAGATGGCAGCGCCATAATGATCAGATCGAACGCACTCTCCGTTTGTTTGACATAATGTCGCCCCTCCATCGTGTAAATGTTAATATTGGGAAAATCCGAATAAATGCCACCATCAAAGTCGCGCTGATCTTTCACAATATTCACAAAATCGGGATTTATTTCCACACCGACGATTTCATCGACACCATTCAACAAGCCTGTGAGTACTTCTTTGCCGCCGCCCGGACCAATTACCAGCATTGTATTTTTTTCGTGTTGTTGGAGAAACAAAAGCGGAATTGTGTTTGAATACCGGATCAGGATGTTATACAATAGTGGAGATATATGGCGAGTGTTACCACCAAATCGCAGCATCGGAGAGCCTGCAGCGCCATCTATAAACAGTTGTCTCACTACATCCTGATGAGAATACGCCACCAGGTCGGCCCGGCCAAAAATACTCCAACGGCTATCGGTGATATGTGATTTGTTTACAGCATCCGGATAAACATAATAGAAATCCTTTTCCGGAAATTTACCGATCGGCACTTTTCCCACAACACCATTCTGGCCATTAATGAGCAAAAAAGCCATGATTAAGAGCAGACAAAGATAAACCGGAATAAGAACATTTCGTTTTTGCATTTCGGGCATAAATATAACGCCACAACCAAAAACAATTAACGCGAGGAATAAAACGGCATTCGTTCCGCCTAAGAGTGCAAGCGCCCCCAATGCAGCCAACGAGCCAGCAGCCGCTCCGACCAGATCGGCTGCATATATGGAAAAACTGTGGGTTGCATATATTTTAAACAATCGGGCATAAAAAATCCCGGCAAAGAAAAATGGCAAAAATAAGAACATGAAATACACAAACGGCTTTGTAATCCATGCCAGATTGGTCACAGCAAGAATGAAAACGATTAACGACAGCCCCAGCAGGAATAACACGATCGGAATAACGTGTGCTTTGTCATCGGATAATTCGGTTTTAAACATGTAAAATGCAAAAATTCCGCCACACCCTAACCCAAGAATAGCAAGCGAAAGAATAATGAATGCATAATTATTAACAAATATAACGGATGAAATTCGAGTTGCTACAATTTCAAAACAGACTACCGATGCTGAAACAATCGATAAATAAAAATAAACAATTCGTTTAATCATTTGTAACTGTTCCTGTTACGTTTTACTTGATAGCCTCTCTGAACGATTTAACCGCATATTATTCCATAACGGCACGGTTTAAGTGTGTAGGAGCATTGGCTAATTCATACTCGAGACCAATTTTGCACGCAGATCAATCGCTCGTTGATAATTCGCGTCAACTTCAAGCGCTTTGTCGATATATTCCAGTGCTTTCATTTTATCATTATTGTAGTACGCAAGCGCCAAATTATATAACACAAGTGAGTCTCTGTTATTAAATTTCAAACTTTCACTTAAAAATTTCTGTGCTGCCCGAATGTCGCTTTTGTAAAGGTTAATTGTACCCAACCACTTTGTGGAATATGCGTCTGGACGAATAGCATAGCTTTTTAATAAATACCCATACATGCGATCATATTGTTGTAAAGTCTGCAATTTTTCGGACACATAGTCGGGATATTCAATGACGTAAGGATAACGGTAGATGAGCGCATCCATTTCATTTAAAAACTGTGCGATATTACCACGATCATAATACCATTTGCCAGCAGATAAATGCGCATTTATCCAATTTATTTTGCTTTCAATGAATAAAATTGCCAGCGAATCAATCCGATCATGCGCCTGAATATTACGCGGGTAATAAATTTTATCTTTGACAAACGGCCAATTGTGTCTTAGCAACTGAATCTTGAAATTAGACATGACAGTATCCAGTTTGCTAAACTTTAAATTTGCTACTGTTAGGCTGTCCTGAATTCTGTCGTTAAAATCTTTCGGCGCAGTGTCCGGCAGATAGTTCAACTTTTTCATTTCATCAAAAAACAACCTGCCAATAAGTTGATACCCTTGCAACGATGGATGTAAATGATCAACAAATAAATTGTCGCCGACGATGTGATCCGGGCTGTCTGCATTAAATGCGGAATCAATATCCACCGTATTAACACCATACTTCTTTGCTGTCCGTTCGATAATTTTATTCATTTCCCCAGGCGCCCGAAATCGCAGCGCGTCAAGATCTCTGGCATACCGAAATAAGGAATCAGCAATTCCCAATTTCTGCTGAGATAACGCATTCTCTGCATCATTATAAATTTCATCGGCAGGTGGATATTGTGAGGAAGAACTCGAAACAAACGGGCGCTGATCTTTTAAATTACTTGTGAGCGTTCCGATAATGACCGGCACACGTGCGTCGGTTATCATATGTAAAAAATCATTCAGATTGCCTGCAAACTGTGTCAATCCTTTTTTATAGACATCAGAGCCATAATCGATTTGTTTTTTTTGAACCATTTTTTCCATTAATGTGCCCGCCTGCGTCCCGTTGTCACTCGAAAACGTCTTGCCAATTCCAACAATCATGTTTCTGACTAGCTGAAATGTTCTGTACTTTTCCAGGCTGATAACGAGATTTGCCAGAAACCGGCTATTTCCAAATGATTCAATCGAACCGGCCCCCAATGCGCCATAGTACTCATTGTGTCCGGCATAAATTAAAATCAAGTCCGGTTTTTGCTCCAATATGCCCGGTGTCAGGTCACGAATTGTGTAGCTATTGATGGCGGTCATGCCACAATTTACAACTTCAATTTTAGAATCCGGATAAACAAGCGACAACCGATCCAGCAGATAACTTGCTGCTGATCCGTTGGGTTCATACGGGAAACCTGCGGCGCTGCTTCCCCCTAAAATAAAAACTCTAAAAGCGTTGGGCTTTTTTTCTTTATCAAAAGCTAATTGTGTCGGATGAGGGATTGTGTTTAAGGCATGGAAATATTTATAAGCGATGTCAGGATTCAAAAGTAATAATTTACTACCCTTTTGAAGCCATTGCCCATTAGGCGTTTCGACCCATTGTTGATACGATCGACCATAATGGAAACTACGCAAGCCTAATTCCAGCAGAGTAAAAAACAGAACCGGGATAAGCAGAAGTATTATATGGGCAAAGATGGAATGTTGTTCAAAAAAAGATGGACCTGTGGCAACGGCTTCTTTGTGTTGTGAATTTTTTATCTTTCGCTTCCGGTTTTTCTTAGACATTGTAATCCCTATTAAATCAAGTCACCGTAAAAATCATAAATTGTCTCAGGCAACAATAATAGCACGCAATTTTAATTGTTACGGTATTTCCAGTAATCATTGAGATGACTACCGTTAAAACAGAACCCAATGCTAACAGAATACCAATTATCCCGGATAGTTGAAGGATATGTTTTAACAATTATCTGGAATTAAAAAGAACTCAAATTCAGTTAGCAGACGAACATTTTTACAGCTGTTAAAAGCATCGAGAACGCCAAATTTCTGAATTGGTGCTCAATGCAGCATCAGTCAAATTAACAGCATATAACTTAAAACTATATGGCACAGAAAATCGAAAAACAATTAAGTTATCCATAAAATGGGATAAATTGAAATGAAAGGTTGAAAACCGGGTTTTCGATAGATTTAAATGGGGTGATGATAGTAATAAATTCAAAAAGTAAAACGCCAAAAGGCATTAAATTTTCCGTAACTATCTCTACTACTTTGTTCGTATCATTGGTTTTGATCCTATAATGGGCAATTTTTCCACCCCATCCCAATCCGAGTATTGCCACTGAAAGAAGAATAGAAGCATAACCGTAAACGAATGTTACGGATAAAGTGTGGATGGCAATTATTTCAGAACAAATTGCGATTACCGAAATAATTGCCAGATGGATGTAAATGCATGTACCAGCTTTCATATCTATTTTGCTGCTATTTTCTTTTTCAAAACATCCTTGTAGATTTTCGTCGGGTATTTATCTAATAATTCACGCTCGACTTGCGCTTCAATTTGGGCTCTCATAAATTTTCGATATTCGTTCCGAATCGAGTTTTGAACATCAGCATAAGTTAATTGCTTTTCCGGTCTGATATTGGTGCATTTTATAATGGCAAACTGTTTGCCTTTCTCGGGATCATCGTATTCGATAACACCGTCAGTTTCCGATTTTTTCAGTCCAAATGCAGCCTCGCCAAGAAACGGGGATTCATCTGTTCGAAACGTTTCAATCCGTCCATTCCGCTTTTTTATGAATGTTTTGACAAGGTAACTTTTTGCAATGTCTTTAAAAGTTTTGCCTTGTTGAAGCTGTGTCCACATTTCATCCGCTTCGGCTTTATCAGAATAAATTAACGCATGGATATTTACTTTCGCCAATTGATAAAAAAGTGAATCCTTTTGATCCTCATAAAATTTATGAAGGTCAGCGTCTGATGGTTCGGGAACCCGTGAGTCGATAAAAACGTGATTATACAATGTTACCATTTTTTGTTTTATCACTGTATTGGTTGTATTCGGATCGAAGATATTTTTATCCAGATTAAGTTCTTTAGCTTTATTTACAATAAGATCGGTTCGAATTGCTTCTTCGATATATTTTTTTATATCATTATCTGTGACATCTGCCGATGCATCTATTATTAGAATATTATTTACCAAACGCAGGTATTCTTTAAGGTCGATTTTTCCACCTGAATAGTTTAAGATAACTGGATTTTCTCCGTTTGCAATTGCCTGTTCAAATGTTTCTTTATAATTACTCCTATAAAAATTGGGGATTTTTGACCAGGTGACAATTTTATTCAATGCTTCTTGATTCCAGACAAAACTGCTTTTATCCACAAGTTTTTCTTTCATTTTATCATATTCATCGAGACTTTTACTCATATAATCTTTTTGGAGATCAGAAATTATTTCTTTTTTAATTTTCTCAAGCGGTTCAATATCGAGTTTATTTATAGCAGTTACCTTAACAATATAAAGTGCCCGGGATGTTTCCAGGACAAGAATATCGCCAACTTGTTGATAAAAAATGTAATTAAATAAGCTATTTGCGTTTCGATTTTCCCATCTCAGAGTAGGAGCTATTCCGTTATTTTTTACCGATTCAGCATGCTGTGAATATTGATGAACCATTTCGCTAAAATCTCGGCCCTGCTCTATCTCTGTTTTTATATCAGTTGCTTTTTTCTTTAAATTTAGAATATCATTTTCAGTGGCATTTTCTGGTTTATACAAGACGATTTGTTTATAGATAACTTCTTTCCCCATGTTTTCATATGCTTGTCGCACATACTCATCACTTGTGTATTTTCCTAAAAATTGTGAATTGAAATACTGAACAAGCAACTCTTCGTTGATTATTCGACGAATGCTATTAAGCAGTTCTTCGTCATTCTGCAATCCTTTCGCGATAAAATCAATTCTTTTTAATTGATTTATCACCATTACATCCAGCGCATTACTATATGCTTCTGATATTTCAGTGTACATTTTATTATAGAAATTTTCAAATACATACGCTCTTAATTCCTGAAAATTTATTGTATAATTATCACCGACTTCAGCGACAATAGTTTGACTTTGCTGAGCTTGTTTTTCGCATGCGATGGCGCTAAAAAGCGTTGAGAATATCAAATAGATAAATAATTTTTTATACAATTTCATATGATCCCTCAAATTTGAAAGTAATTAAAAAAAATCGCGTCCAAACTCAACAATGAGAGAATAAACGTTCTACAATAATACAAATTAATTTCATTTATTTCAAATAAAAATATGATTTTTAAGTAAAAAATTGTAAAATATGGAATCAATAAAGTTATCAAAAGTCGATCGTGCTTGATCTGAAGTACAAACTGACATCATTCTGAACTTTGGGACAAAATCAGGATTTTTGCTTAGAGATTTTTACACTGCTCCGAATACTACAGCAACAGGTTTAAACTTATTAAACGTCTGCGCATAATGACAAAGCGGTTTTCGGATTTTAAATTTCTTTTTTCAGCTGTGATAATCAAATTTAAATTAGATAATCACCTTGTTTATGATTCATAAGAAGATAATTTTTTTACTTATCTTAAAGTAACTGCACTGTAAACAAAACCCCTGTAAAATTACAGGGGTTTTGTTTTAATACATTATTTACTGAAAATCGACGATTCGACGCTATTTCATTAAGACCATTTTCTTTGATACTTTTTGATTATCGACTTCGATCGTATAAATATACATACCACTTGCCAGGCCGGAAGCATCGAACTCTACATTATATGTAGAAGCTGCTTTATGGCCATTCACCAACGTGGCAACTTCACGGCCGACTGCATCGTAAACTTTCAATGTCACATCGCCGGCTTTCTTCAATGAGAAGTTAATTGTGGTTGTTGGGTTGAACGGATTGGGGTAGTTCTGAGCAATTTCGAATTCTTTCGGAATTACGCCAGCTTTATTGGCAATACCAACAACTTTACCTAAATCCAACGCCGTTTGAATTTTAGCATGTTCTACATCTTTTTGAGCTGCCCATGTGGCTTTTTCTGCCGGGAACCAGTTCAAATCGCCGACAGGGAAACCGCCAATGCCGCCTGATAACAAGTTTGCATCAGAATATGAAAGATCAACAGGAATTGGCCAGTCTGAATAAATATAATCTTCAGCGCCGGTGTAGACCAATCGCCAAAGCGGTAACAGGGCAGTGGCATCTTCAGCAACTGTTGCCACACAGAATTCTTCAAAATTGGTAAGCTGATCGGTGAAAAGGTCCTGAGGATCTGTAAATGTTGGCATTTGTTCATACCAAACACCTTCTGTCAAATATGGATATGAAGCATTATCATCAAACATCGCCTGTGTTCTGGTATTCATGGTAATCATTTGGTCCATCCAGTCTGATGTACCATTGGTTCCGGCGGCGCTCACCTGGCTAACGACATCGCTCAATTCCGCGCTCCAGGCGACCACATTGCGATCGACCAGGATTTTTCTATCCACTTGATCATATTCGGCAGGCAGGTCGCGCACGTTGATAATACC
>JAFGDW010000107.1 GCA_016931935.1 Candidatus Zhuqueibacterota bacterium
GAAATAATCAAAATTAAAGTTGATTCTTTATGAAAAAATTTTTATAATATAGAATTTACAAAAATCCAATGGAGTTGACATGCATGAACATAAAATAGTAGCAGAAGGCTTGACCTTTGATGATATACTGCTGATACCGGCCAAATCAGATGTTTTGCCCAAAATGGCTGACATTCGAACTCGCTTAACACGCGATATAAAATTAAATATCCCATTGGTCAGTGCAGCGATGGATACTGTTACGGAATCGGAATTGGCAATTGCGATTGCCCGTGAAGGTGGAATCGGAATCATTCATAAAAACCTCCCGATCGATATTCAGGCAGCGGAGGTGGATCGGGTAAAACGTTCCGAAAGCGGAATGATATTGAATCCGATATCGTTAACATCCGACAAGACTCTTGCCGATGCTTTTGCCCTGATGGATCGCTACCATATTTCCGGAATACCCATCGTACAGGAAAGTCGATTAATTGGTATACTTACTTATAGAGACTTGCGTTTCGAAACCAACCTATCCCTCAAAATTGCAGATGTGATGACCCCCGAAGAACGGCTCATTACAGCACCAGTAGGAACCACACTCGATGCTGCTGAGGAAATTCTGCAAAAACATAAAATTGAAAAATTGCCGGTTGTTGATCAAGATGGAAATCTGCATGGATTAATCACCGTAAAAGATATTATGAAGCGAAAACAATTTCCATCTGCAGCGAAGGATAAGCATGGTCGGTTACTTGCAGGCGCTGCCGTTGGTGTCACACCAAAAGAAGTCGAACGAGCAGCCGCATTGGTCGATGCCGGAGTCGATGTGATTGTCGTAGATACTGCTCATGGGCACAACATTGATGTCGGCCGGATGGTACAAAAAATGAAACAGAAGTGGCCTCAATTGAATATAATTGCCGGTAATATTGCCACCGCTGAGGCGGCGAGTGATTTGATCGAAGCTGGCGCTGATGCCGTGAAAGTCGGAATCGGGCCGAGCGGTATTTGTACAACGCGTGTGGTTACTGGCGTAGGCGTGCCGCAAATTACAGCAATTATGCTTTGTGCAGAAGTATGTCAGAAACATGATGTCCCGCTTATTGCAGATGGTGGAATCAAACAAACGGGCGATATTGCCAAAGCGATTGCTGCAGGCGCAGATAGTGTGATGATTGGAAATTTATTTGCCGGTACAAAAGAAAGTCCCGGTGAAACAATTTTTCTTGAAGGAAGAAGTTACAAAGTTTATCGTGGGATGGGATCGATTGCTGCCATGAAACGAGGCAGTAAAGATCGTTATTTCCAGGACGATGCGCCCAAATTTGTCCCGGAAGGAATTGAAGGGCGAGTGCCATTCCGTGGCCCGTTGACTGATTCCATTTTTCAAATGACTGGCGGATTACGGGCATCGATGGGGTATTGTGGCGTCCGAACAATTGCAGAGCTTAAGGAGAAAGCAAAATTCATCAAAATAACGTCAGCGACCTATCAGGAAAATCATCCCCATAGTATTGTAATTACCAAGGAAGCTCCGAATTATAAAATATTGGGGAAATAAGTCGAAAAACACGGTGTTGAGTTTAGGGAGCTGATTAAAATCGTTCGATTATTGCAATAATAAAAATAGAAAAACCACGATCAGAATAACTGAATTGTGGTTTTTTAATGCATAAAAATAAGAAACCGGAGTCAGCATTCACACCGGAATTAGGGGGAGTTACCGGTTGCTAATTACTGATCCGGTTTCAAACCGTAAACAGTCTTTATAATTAAAGCGAATTTACATGTTTTGCTAAACGTGCTTTCTGATGTGCTGCTTTGTTACGGTGGATAATATTTTTCTTAACCAATTTATCCAGCAAAGAATACGCATCGTTCAATGATGACAGGGCCTTTTCTTTCTCCGTCGTACCTAACATATTCTTAATCGTAGAACGCATTTTGGATCGATAATGTGTATTATATTCATTACGTTTAGCGTTCGTTTGTAACCGTTTAATAGCTGACTTATGATGTGGCATAATCCCTTTCCTTACGTTGATTCCGCGGAAAATATACTAAAAAAATCTCTAAATGTCAATAGAAAAATTAACTAAATTGAGATTTGATCTGCTAAAAAATCCTTGATTTTAATGAATTTTTTTGTTACAATTAGATTTATCGCTCAAATCATGGAGGTTTTATTGCGTACGATTGTTGAGTCGTTTAAGATACAGGTTGATGAAAGAGCGGACAAACGAGCGATTATTTTTAATGGACAAACAATTACTTATGCAGATGTAAATCGAACAGTTAACAGAATTGCGAATGGATTAATAGCGAGCGGGATTACCATTGGTGACCGGGTTTTATTGGTGATGCCGAATGTTCCTCATTTCGTATTTAGTTATTTGGCCATATTGCAGGCAGGTGCGACGGTTGTACCTGTAAATTTTTTGTTGAATGATAGTGATCTTCAGCAGATTATTGATAAAACAACACCGTCGGCAATTATTGTATGGGATCGTTTCTGGCCTCGATTTCGTGACAAACGAATGGTTTTTAAACATATATTTGTGCATGGTGATCAGATCCCGCAAGATACTAAAAGCTTGTCTGAATTAATCTCTCAGTCCGTTGAAACTGAAACATCGATAGAAATTAAACTGTCTGAACGTGCAGTTATTTATTTTACACCGGGAGTGACGGGCCTGCCAAAAGGGGTTGTCCTATCCCATAAAAATATTGCCGCTTCGGTAAAGGCAACCGCACGACTAATTCAAATTAGTGTTGACGATGTGTTTGCAGGGATACTACCTTTTTTCCATGTCGTTTCCCAACACGCAACGGTAAATACTGCATTAGCATATGGTGCTTCTGTTTGTATTTATGACAAATCGGATTCTGAACATCTGCAGTCTGCGCTGTTTAGCGATGGTGTGACCGTGCTTGGCGGTAGTCCGGCTTTGTTTAAATTACTGATGGAGCAATCATTACCCGATGATAAAGCATCAACACTACGATTTGCATTTTCATTCGGTGACAGTATTGAGCCGGATATTATTGAAAAATTTGAAAACTCATTCAAATTACCAATGCTCCATGCATACAATGTTACTGAGGCAGGGGGAATTGTAAGCGTTAATCGTTTCCGGCCCGACTATAAAGAAAAAACAGTCGGCATCCCCCTTGATGGAATGAATGTTTGTATTGTTGATGATGAATATGTCGATATGCGACATAATAAGGTGGGGCAATTGTTGATTACTGGTGATATGGTAACGGAACGTTACTGGAACGACGCTGAAGCGACTACATCAGAAATTCACAACGGTTGGATAAAAACCGGTGATTTTATGAAAATAGATGATGAAGGATTTCTCTATTTTCTTGCACGAAAAGACGACGTAATCACAAAAAGTGGTTTTCAGATTTTTCCTGATGAAGTGGAAAAAGTTCTGTTATTGCATCCTAAAGTGGATCAGGCTGCTGTGATTGGTATTTCTGATTCCCGTTACAAACAAGAGGTTAAAGCATGTGTGATTTTGAAAGCAAACGAATCCGCTACCCCTGATGAAATAATCGAGTTCTGTAAAAATCACATACCCGTATATAAATGCCCTCAAATAGTTCAATTCTACAGCGCATTTCCCAAAAGTCCGACAGGTAAAGTGCTAAAAAGAATTTTGCGTGAATCATAGTGAAAGGAGTATAGCCTTGAAAGAGTACACGCCAGATAAAATTCGTAATATTGGCCTTGTCTCGCATGCTGGCGCAGGCAAGACAACGTTGGCAGAAGCAATGTTATTTTCAAGTGGCGAAATTAATCGACTCGGCACCATTGTTGATGGAACAACAACGTCAGATTATAAGAGTGACGAAATTGAACGGCAGATATCGATAAGTACATCATTGATTCAATGTGAATGGAAAAATACTAAGATTAATGTTGTTGATATGCCCGGATATGCTGACTTCTTCGGTGAAGTTCAGGGGGGCTTACGCGCCGTTGATACCGCTGTCATTTTGTTAAGCGGAATTAGTGGTGTTGAAGTCGGTACGGAACGTGCGGTTCGAGTAGCTGAAAAATATGGAATATCACGTATTTTTTACATCAACCAACTAAATAAAGAACATGCAAATTTCGATAATGCTGTTGCAATGGCGCAGGAGCAATGGGGTACATCCGTCGCTGTGCTTCAGTTTCCGGTAAAACAGGGGGAAGGATTTAACGCGATTATTGATTTGGTCCGCATGAAAATGTTTACCTTTGAAACCGATGGTAGCGGAAAATTTTCAGAGAGTGATATCCCTGGTGACTTAACCGGGAAAGCAGAAGAGATGAAAGCCAGTCTCATGGAATCCGTCGCTGAGAATGATGAGAGCTTACTCGATGTATTCTGTGAAACAGGTGAATTGACTGAAGAACAATTTACAAATGGCCTGAAAAAGCAGATTGCAGATGGTAAATTATTTCCGGTCTTATGCGGCGCTGCTTCGGCCAATATTGGTGTACAATCGCTTATGAATTTTATCGCGAATGTACTACCATCACCGGTTGATAAACAGGGAGTCACCGGCGTTGCTCCCAATTCAACGACAGAAGTAAAACGTGCTCCAAAAGATGATGAACCCTTTTCTGCACTCGTTTATAAAACTGTGCAATTATCGCACGTTGGCGAAGTATCTTTCTTCAGAATTTTCTCGGGCAAAGTGGAAGCTGGTACCGACGTGCTCAACTCATCAAAAAATAATACTGAGAAAATTGGTAATATTTATAGTATGAAAGGCAAGGAACGTAAGGAAATTGAAATCTTACATGCTGGTGATATTGGCGCTGTGGTGAAATTGAAGAATACAGAAACAGGCGATACTTTATGCGCTCGCCAAAATCCAATTGTTCTTCCCCAAATTGAATTCCCCAATCCGTTGTATAAAGTCGCTATCAGCCCGAAATCAAAGGGTGATGAAGACAAAATGTCATCCGGATTACATAATTTGAGGAAAGAAGATCCTTCATTCCACTTGAAAATTGATCAGGAATTACATCAGGTGTTACTTGAGGGGCAAAGCGAGCTGCACCTCAATTTAATCGTAAAACGCTTGCATGAATATGGTGTGGAAATTGAGACATCCGAAGCGAAGATTTCCTACCGTGAAACGATTCGTGGAAACGCCAGAGAATCGTATCGACATAAAAAACAGTCGGGTGGCGCTGGCCAGTTTGGTGAAGTCCATTTCAATATCGATCCGTATCGAGAAGGCGCAGCAATCCCCGAAGAATTCAGTGGACGGAATATCGAATTGGAAGACTTGCCCTGGGGCGGTAAGTTGGAGTTCGTTAACTCTATCGTTGGTGGTGCAATCGATGCACGTTTCGTCCCTGCCGTGAAGAAGGGTATTATGGAAGTTCTGGAATCAGGCGCAATTGCCGGATATCCAATTACTGATATTCGAATTATTCTGTATGATGGCAAAATGCATCCGGTGGATTCAAATGAAAATGCCTTTAAGACCGCCGGACGTATGTGTATGCGCGAAACGTTTAAAAAGGCAAAACCTGTGTTGCTTGAACCGATTTCTGAAGTGACCGTTATTGTCCCGGATGAATACATGGGCGATATTATGTCGGATGTCTCATCCAGTCGCGGTAAAATACTTGGATCAGAAGGTCAGGGAAAGAATCAAGTCGTAAAAGCGTTGATTCCGGAAAAAGAAATGGCCAGATATTCGACGAAGTTACGTTCGATGACACAAGGACGTGGTATCTATACTCAGAAATTTTCACATTATGAAGAAGTGCCTCGTGATGTAGCAGATAAAATTATGGCCGAAGCTCAAGAAGAAAGCGAAAAATAATGGAACATCTGTGGGCGCCATGGAGAATTGAATACATCCTTCAGCCAAAAGCTGAAGGATGTATTTTTTGTACCAAACCTGATGAAAATAATGATCGACAAAATCTTATCGTTCATCGCGGACGGTTGTGCTTTGTCATTATGAATTACTATCCTTATAATAATGGTCATCTCATGGTGATTCCGTATCGTCATGTTGCGGATTTAGCCGAATTGACAGTTGATGAACAAGCCGAACTGATGAACCTGGTAACTGCTTCAACGAAGGCGTTGCGTAAGGCGATGAAACCGGATGGTTTTAATGTTGGACTGAATTTAGGTCAGGTTGCCGGCGCTGGAGTAAAAGATCACCTGCATTTTCATATTGTTCCGCGTTGGAATGGGGATACTAATTTTATGCCGGTCACAGGCCACACGAAGGTTATTTCACAGGCGCTGGAAGAAACACACGATATGCTTGTGAAAGAGTTTGAATTGATTCAAGGGAGTTGATTAAGCGCCTCCAATCGTTCTTCTGCACGTTTTTTATAATCCAGAGCGCTTTGGTTGTCAGGTTCAATTTCCAGAATACGGTCCCAGTCGCGAATGGCAGCTTCATAATTTCCGCTAGTATAAAATGTCATCCCGCTGTTAAACAGTTCTGCGATTCTTTTATTTATCTTCGAATTACATTCCGTAACATAAGAGTTGGCAATCAAATTATTAGGATCACGTTCGAGTATCTGCCGGAAAAGTTGTCGCGCGTTTGCATAATCACCGTTTCGAAACATCTGCAACGCCCGAATTTGCATATTATCCGTATCAAGGTGTTCGAGAATTTGCTGCTTTAATTGTTTTGCCTGCTCATGATCCGAATTTAACAGGAGTGCTTTGTCACAAGCAATGAGCGCATCGTTATAACGTTTTTCTCCAAATAATTGATATGCCGATTGAAGCGTGGAATCGATCGTAACCGATTGAATTCCGTTTAACTGGTCGATATAGGCCAGGCTGGGTTGATCATTCGGAGACATGCTTAAAATTTCTGTGAACATTGCGCGGGCCGCCTCGTAATTTCCTTCCTGGAATAATTTTTTTGCTTGTTGAAATTTACGCTTCACGAGATTGTTGATATAAGATTCAATTAATTTTAATTGAGTTTCAGCCTTTTCGTTATCGCGATTAATGTTAAGAATTTCCTGATATTTTTGGCTTGCCAGTTGATAATTACCCTCACGCTCATTTTGAAGCGCTTCGGACAGCAATGATTTGATCACCGGTTTCTGTGCCGACATTTCCCTGTTGATACGCTCCATATATAATCGGGCTTCATTGTGTGTCGGATTAAGTTCAAGGACATGCGCAAATGCTCTGGTCGCTTTATCGTAATGTCTTTTTCGATAGTAGCCGATTCCCTGATAGTAGTACTCTTCGGTTAAATGTGAATTTGCACTATCTATTTTGCTTAAATAACGCAGCGCGCCTTCGTGTCGTTCGTTGATTTGTAAAATATCCTGGAAAATGTCTCTGGACTTATTAAAATCATGTTGGCGATAAGCGCTGATACCATTTTCATAGAGCTTGGAGATGTAGTTTACAATGAATGGTCTCAAAGTGCGTAGCTGTCGAATTGCACGCTCATTGTAACGATTAACCCCCAAAATTTCTTTCAATGTCAACACAGCGCTAACGTTCCAGTTTTTTTGCTGAAATGTTGTTGCTTGATTATACAAAGAATCAATTTTTATGTCTTCATCATAAATCTTTTTTTCGAGCGCTTTGGTGAAATAAATAATTTGTTCGTTATTTTGGTTGTAGGAAAGTGATTTTTCAAATTCCTTTAACGCTCCCCGAAATCGTTCATCCCGTATCATTTGGATAGCTTTTTCCTTGTGTCGTTGCGCCTGAACGGACGCAGATGGACTTATCGCAAAGCCAAGCGTGAATGAAACTTTTTGGGATCGGCTGGAATAAATTAAGTCCGTTGACAACTTGGCAAAGGCAAAACTTCCTCCGAAAGCGATATCCTTCAAATTGAAATCTGTCGTGCCCATGACGAACTGAAATCCCGGGGAAAATCGGAACCCCATACCGGTGTGAATGGTTTTGGCATCATGGAATTTATGGTAGGCAAGGTGAAAGTACGGACCCCATTGTGAGAATTTAAACGCAGCCCCAATCCGTATGTTATGTTTTGAGCCAGAATTGCCTAATGGCATATTATGTACGGAAAAACCCAATGCGAATTTTTCATATAATGCTGGACTGAAAAACAAATCCGCGAAATCGTGATCGGTGCGATAAAACGAGGTTTGATTTAAGGCTGGTCGTAGCATCATACCAATTCCACAAGTCGTGAAATCTTCATTCGTTTCATTATTATTTCCATAATTCAGATTTCCACCGATTGAAAAGTAGCGTGTCAGTCGACGACCATAACCAAGTGTGCCAATTTTAATGAGTTGATTGTTTACGATGATTTGGGAAAGGCCAAAGCCAATGGTTTGGCACGGGGCGAAAAATTTTGTAACACTCAGGTTATTGATGGTAAATGGTTGATGGCTGGTGATTAATATCTGATCGGTAGTTGTGAACGCCATCGCGCCCGGATTCCACAGTAATGTGGATGCGTAATCAGGCAGGCTAACTAATGATCCCCCCAGTCCGGTTGCCAGCACATCGGGGGTGAATGATGCAAATTCATCTTGGGCGCGACCGACGGTCGCTGTCAGCAAGATGATGGTCGTCCATAAAAGTAATCGTTTCATTGGTCATAGACACTACATAATAATTTCCCTGAGGTAATCGATTTCGCAAATATCAACCGGTCGTAATCGACCTTTAATCGGAATGGAACCAATCCGCATCGCGGGATAACGATCTTTTATTATATCAAACAGATCCACGGATGTGATAATTTGGCCGGGCTTGGCAACATCGCAAAATCTGGATGCCAGGTTAACGGCATCACCAACAACTGTATAGTCAAGACGATCTTTCGAACCAATATGGCCGACAACAGCAGGACCTGTATTCAGGCCAATGCCGACTGTCAGAATTTCCTGCTTTGATTTTTGCCGTTTATCGTTTAGCTGTCGAATTTCTTTTTGAATAGTAACGGCCGCCTTCAGCATATTCTCACTCTTATTCTTGCCTTCAAATACTCCCATTATCTGATCGCCCATAAACTTATCCACGATTCCGAAATTTTCTTCAATAATCTGTGCTTGCAAATTTAGATAAATATTTATCAGATGGATAACAAATTGTGGATTATGGCGCTGGGAAAATGCTGAAAAATTCCGGACATCAGCGAATAGTACGGCAACCTCGCGTTGTTCACCATCGTTGTTATTGTCTGATGAAATAATATTCTTTTTGATCATTTGACGCGTCATCTGCGAAACGAATTTTTGCATATGAACTTTTTCTTTCAAATGCATCGTCATATTGTTAAATTCCTGAGCAAGCTGACCAAGTTCATCCCGGGAATTGACGCGAATTTTAATACTTAAATTTCCCTCACCGATTTGTTTGGCGCCTTCCGAAAGTGCCTGAATTTGTTTCACCATTCGTTGGGCAATGAAATATATTCCTAAAATGGAAATTATTGTGACCAACAAGGCGATAGTAATAATAATTTTTTGTGCGTCGCGGATTGGTGTTAGAATGACATGTTTTAAGAATCCGATTCCTGCAGCGCCGACAAATATATTGCGGTCAACTCCATTTTCAGTTCGCGTAAAGAAAATTGGATAATAAAATTCATAATGCGTGCTTGTTTCTCGTGTTCCTACATCAGTTAATGTGCTCAGGTATTTCATAAGATCATCGGGCACGGACTGGTTTTCAGCCAGGCTAATAGATTTGTCTGTGTGTGAAACATACTGCCCGCTGCTATTAATTACCCAGGCATAATCCAAACCTTCAATTGGCTGTTGCTTGATGGATAGTACCCGTTCGGTTATTTCTTCATACTTTTTAAGCAGAAGTTTATCCTTGATATCATATGATAAGTAGCGAACGGAAAGCGTACAAACGTCTTCAAGTTTGGATTTTAATAGTCGTTCTTCACTTTGTTGGAAAATGGTTGTTATAATTGCGATTACAATGGTAACAATCATCACCAGAATGATGCTCAATTTGCGTCGAATGGGGAATGAGCCAAATACATCATTGCCACGTTCCCAAAGTACATTAAACAAGTTTTCAAGACGAAGAAACTGCCGTGTCAATAACTTGGATTTACTCGTAACTGTTCGAGTATGTTTCCATCTTGAAATTGAAGACGCTATGTTATGGGATTTGTTCAATACGTATCTCTTCAAACTTGAAATCGTTTTTGTTTGACCGATCGATCTTTAGCCAAAAGATGAGTAAAATTAAAATGACCAACGCCATTAATGCCATTGCAACAGTCGATTTTCGCTTAAGCGGTGTTGAAGATTTAACCCGATGAAATCGTATGCGCGGTGCATCTTCATCATAATCTTCGGGTGGTGGCTGATAATATTTGGGTCGATATGTAAATGTTCTTATTTTTTGTACTTTATTAAACATAGAAAATTCCGATTATACTAAATTGCCAACATACTAAAATACTGAAATCGTCCCTGATTGTCAAGAATTTTTTGTAACAAAATATCTTGCAATTCAAAAGAAATATCAGTACTTTGTTAAATTCTGTTCAGACTACTTGTAAGGGAGTTGATATGGCCGAAACGACAACTATCGAGCAAAAATTTCGAAAACTTGTGGATATAATGAGCCAATTACGCGGCGAAAACGGCTGTCCGTGGGACAAAGAGCAAACCCATCAATCGCTTCGGCAGTATTTGTTAGAAGAAGCTTATGAAGTATTGGAACTAATCGATCAGCAGCGATATGATGAAATGCAGTATGAATTAGGCGATTTGTTGTTACAAATTATATTTCATTGCCAGATTGCTCAGGAAGACAATCGATTCTCAATCGCTAATATTTTGGATAATATCAATGAGAAGTTAATTGCTCGTCATCCGAATGTCTTTGGTGATGTTGAAATTAAGACGGCAGAAGAACAAACCGTAAATTGGGAGCGGTTGAAAATGAAAGAAGGGAAAAAATCCGTTATTGACGGTGTCCCTGCAGAATTACCAGCATTGCTTCGGGCACATCGGATGCAAGCGAAGGCTGCAACTGTCGGCTTTGACTGGGACAATGCAAATGATGTGTGGGCAAAGGTTCATGAAGAAATCGATGAATTAAAACATGCAGTTCAGCACGAAACAGAAAATGAAGTTGAATCGGAATTCGGTGATTTAATGTTCGCGCTTGTCAATCTTTCCCGCTTCATTAAGGTAAATCCGGAAGATGCACTACGCCGGGCAATCTCAAAGTTTGCTCGTCGATTTCAGCAGGTGGAGCATGAAATCAAAAATTCCGGACGGCATATGAAAGATTGCACATTGGAAGAATTGGATGCTGTGTGGGACGAAGTGAAGCGGAGAGAAGTTAAATGAGTGTTCGAAATTGATTACAATGTTTTCGATAAAAGCCTTGTTATTGCCGAGTAGCTATCCTGAAAAATAATTCATTTATTCATCCGAAAAGACGATGTAATAATAATGTATGGCATCGGACAACAAATCCGAAATATACATATGTAAATTTTTATTAATTTTTTCTTGACACTTAAATTTTTTTGCCGTAATTTCTCAGATTATTGATACTTTCTTACGATACGGGTTTACTTCCATGACTTCTGATATATCAGACAGCCTGTTAATAGGACAAGCAATTGACGGCAACCAACAAGCTTTTGCGCAACTATTAAGCCGATATCGCGGGTCCATTTATAATTTGATTTATAAAATGGTCCACAATCGTGAAGAGACCGAAGACCTGGTTCAGGAAGCGTTCATAAAAGCGTTTGCCTCATTAGCCACGTTTAATGATGAATATGCTTTTTCCACCTGGTTATATAAAATTGCAATTAATAATTGCATCGATCATTTTCGCAAACGGCGCTTAAAAACCTTTTCAATGGACACACCGATTGAATCAAAGGATGGTTCGATTCAACGGGAATTTTCCGATTCATCGTATCTACCGGATAAACCGTTACTTTCGAAAGAAAAAAATCGGTTAATTGAGACGGCAATCGAAGAATTGCCGGAAAAATACCGAATTTCCATTGTTCTCAGACACAATGAAGAGAAATCTTACGAAGAAATCAGTCAAATATTGAATATTCCATTAGGAACAGTGAAAGCCAGAATTTTTCGAGCCAGGGAAATGCTCAAAAAGAAGTTAAAAGATAACCTGATGCCATAAAAAAAATTGATAAACAGAATAATTTTCTTGACTCTTAATTTCAATTTTATTATATTCTGACCTGCTATGAAGAAACGAATAGAAAAGAAAACGAAAGCCCGTCAAAAGGCTGTAGCATTTACTTTGACATCTCGAAATTACCAGTTATTTGGAATAAGTATACTTGTAATTATTTTGGGCTATATCGCTCTTTCAAAGGGACCCGCTAATAGTTTTTGGTCTTTAACACTGGCGCCGATTCTGTTAGTGATTGGGTACTGTGTTATTGTACCAATCGCGATTATTTATAGAGGCAAAAATAAACAGGAATTATCGCAATCGGGCGATTAGCTCAGTTGGTTTAGAGTGCCTGCCTTACAAGCAGGATGTCACTGGTTCGAGTCCAGTATCGCCCACTTATTACTATTGAATAAAAAACAGAAAAATACACGGGGTCGTGGTGCAGTTGGTTAGCACATCGGCCTGTCAAGCCGAAGGTCGCGGGTTCAAGTCCCGTCGGCCCCGCGTTTAAATGAAGGCTATCGTTTACGGTAGCCTTTTTTAATTTATGATTCCAGCACAATGTCATTTGAAGATGATTATAATTCAATTCAAGCGTCAGTTGGCACGGAAATAAAAATTAAGGGATCTCGTTTCATTGCGGACGCATCTCCCACTGAAACAGCTTCTGACGCTGAGACATTTCTCGCATCGATCGTTAACGCATATCCTGATGCGACTCATCACTGCTATGCATATCGTGTTTTCGCTGACCGAAATATCATAGAACGTTCGAGTGATGCAGGTGAGCCAGCAGGTAGCGCAGGCGCACCCATGTTAACTGTTATCAGAGGACGTCAATTGTTAGCAGTTACCGTTGTTGTAACGCGATACTTCGGTGGAATAAAATTGGGAATTGGCGGATTAATTCGGGCATATACGGAATCTACTCAGACAGTCCTTGACAAATGTAAAATTGTACAGCATATTCATCAGTCAATTGTTCCAATATCTTTTCCATATGAATTAACCGGCGCAGTAATGCATGTCATTTCAGAATATCAGGGACAAATTATCGAATCAAAGTATGAAATCCTGACACACGTAAACGTACAAATACCATTGCGAGTAGTCGATAACTTTAAAAAACGATTGATTGATTCAACTTCAAATCGGATAATGATTGAACCATGGAATTAATTGTCATCATAATTGCTTTAGGATTTTCCTTCTACTATTCCGGGTCAGAAACGGTATTTCTTTCCAGCAGTAAAGTAAAATTGGAAGTGCTGATTCGAAAAGGAAAAAGCGGTGGCGCCCTGGTAAGGCGCTATGTAAATGATCCTGAATCGTATATCATTACAACACTTCTGGGGAATAACATTGCAGTTGTTACGTTCTCATCGGTTTTTGTTCTGCATTATGAGCATGAACTATCACATATAATGACAATTCTCATTTCATCCGGAATCGCGCTGATTCTTGGCGAAATAATTCCCAAGGCGATTGGATGGGAGATTGCATCGCGTTTAATGTTTGTTGTCACACCCGGTATTCGTGCATCACAAGTTGTTTTTATGCCACTGATTTTTTTTCTACGGCAAATATCGAGCTTAATCCTGGCACTGTTTCAGGCGGAACAAGCAGACCAGGTTGCCTATCTGACAAAGAAGGATATGGAAATGTTTATCGGTGAAAGCGAACAGGCCGGCCTTGTCGAAAAATCGGAAAGTGAGATTATTTCTAACTTGTTCATTATGGGGGAAACAATTGTGAAGGAAACAATGGTCCCCCGCACAGAAATTATAGCGCTTAAAAATACCGCGACCATCCAGACGGCACTCCGAACATTTCGCAAATCGGGCTATACGCGGCTGCCGGTATATGAAAAAACCATTGACAATATTGTCGGAGTTATCCATGCGAAAGATTTATTCGACCAACCGGACACAGTTCGTTCGATAATGAAACCCATTCTGGCAGTGCCGGACACCCGAGGGGCATTTAGCCTGTTACAGGAATTTCGGCAAAACAAAACCAGTATTGCCATAATCCATGATGAATATGGCGGTACTTCCGGATTAGTCACATTCGAAGATTTGGTTGAAGAATTATTTGGCGAGATTTACGATGAATTTGATATTGATCATGAACATTTATTCAAAAAATTGAATGCGTTTACCTATGTAGTAAAGGCGCGGGCTGAAATTGATGAATTGAACGCGAAATTTAGTTTTGAAATTCCCGAAGGTGAGTATTCAACACTCGGCGGATTCATTATCGATGAACTTGGACGAATTCCTGTGCCAGATGATTTTGTCGATTTGGAAAACTGTCGGCTTATCATTACAAAGGCAGATCGCAAACGTGTATTGGAAGTAAAAATAATTAAAAAAAGTAAAATCCGTCGAAAAAAGACTTGACATTTAAACCAAATTAATGTATATTTTGTGACCATACCGCGGGGTGGAGCAGCTGGTAGCTCGTTGGGCTCATAACCCAAAGGCCGGAGGTTCGAATCCTCTCCCCGCTATTTTGATAGACAGCCTGGATGATTTTTCATTCAGGCTGTTTTTATTTCAGGGAAAAGTTGAAATGTACTATGTTTACATTCTCCACTGCCGGGAAGAACGTTATTATATTGGATCAACAGAAGATATTGAGAAGCGTCTTGCGCAGCACAATTCGCCAGAATTCAAAGGCTGGACGAGTCGATATCATGATTGGAAATTGGTTTATCATGAAGCATATCAAACACGCAGCGAAGCGATCAAGCGTGAGCGGCAGATCAAGCGGATGAAAGGTGGCGCAGGTTTTCGCCGGCTCGTTGGCGGGATCAGGGGTTCCCCCGCTATTTTAAAATAAAGCCTGGAAGATATTTCATTCAGGCTGTTTTTATTTCTGAAAAAAACGCCTTGCAACTTACTACAAGTATTGAGTAAATTTACTTAACGTATTGAGCAACTTGTAAGGTGATGAATCATGACCACTCGTTGGCCGCAATGATATTGAACACGGTCTTAAATTGAACATTTAAATAATCCGATTTATGAACATAATATTTGTCGCTCTTGGCTTTTGGCTATTAGCTAATGGCCAAAAGCGAATAGCGTGTTAAGGATAGGCATTGAACGAACCGCTCAATAAATATGTTTGAAATTTGATCGTTCGAAGTATACTCAACGGCATTAAAATTATCAATAGCGAAAATTGGGAAGGATAACATATTTGTAAAGCCCGCCGGTCTATCGTAACATTTTCCTTGAATTATTCGCATATTTTTGGTAATGTTGGTATACTTAAATGTTAAATAAAAACATATCCATCCACTTTGCTATCCATCTCCTGCTGGTTTTCTGACGACTATTTTTGTTCATAAATAATTGATTTTTGAATTCAATTTTATTATACCCAACCTGGACAAGCCAGAAGTGTAACGCAAGCTTCCAGCTTGCGATCAAGCTGGAAGCTTGAATTACATATTTAATTTTCTGCCAAAA
>JAFGDW010000108.1 GCA_016931935.1 Candidatus Zhuqueibacterota bacterium
ACCGTTCATTGATTATTTTTTCTTTTAGCTGCTCTTTGGAAAAAGGCCTTATAGCGATTTTTTGACCTGTTTTATGATACCTTCTTGAACAACGGTGACGTTCATCCGAAAAATTCGATCCGCGTTTTGCCAATGCCGGTCAAAATTTAATTCATGTTGAATAAAAATCAGTAATAGTAACGCAGCCGTCAGGCCAATCGCAAAGCCAACGATAGTGACTACGAGTGTCCATTTACTTTTTAAGTACATTCGAAATAGTGTTTTCATGCGAGACCTTTCAATTTCTCGATTCGTGACGATCAGAAAAAATAATATTGATCATTGGTAACTGATTATTGTTAATTGAAAAAATCATTCATATTGTAATGCTTCGATCCGCCTAAAAGATTGGCGGATTTCATCACTCATATCTTAGTGCCTCAACAGGATTCGCCGTCGCCGCCCGAATCGCCTGCCAACTGACTGTCAGCCAGGCAATGGCCAAGGCTATCCCGCCGGCCAGCGCAAACATCCACCAGCCTATTTCGATACGATAGGCGAAGTTTTCGAGCCATTTGGTGCCGGTATACCATGCGAGCGGCCAGGCGATCATATTAGCGATGACGACTAATTTTAGGTAATCCTTGGATAACAGAAAAACAATGCGGGTGACAGAAGCGCCGACCACTTTGCGGATGCCGATTTCTTTGATACGCTGATTTGTGGATAACAGCGTCAATGCAAATAATCCCATGGAAGCAATCGCAATTGCCAGAATAGAGAATAAATTCAGGGAACGGGCCAGATTTTTATCTTCGTAATAAAGCTCTCTTATTTTGTCGTTGACAAAATGGAATTCCAACGGATAATCAGGCGCGAACTGATCCCATACTGTTTTAATATCTGCTAACACTGTTGCGGATTTCGGATTAATCCGAACGACGATTTCATTCCAAAAAAAGGGATTGGCCATATAAAACATTGGTGTTATCGCTGAGCGCATGGATTTGAAGTTATAATCATCTACCACACCAATAATCGGACCTTTAAATCCCCAAACACGAAATTCCTTGCCAATGGGATCTTCAAGTTCCATCGCCTGAATAGCAGCTTTGTTTAAAATATAAGCGCCGGTTCGGGTATCCCAATTGGTCATATCTGCGGGGAAATCCACGCTAAAACTTCTCCCCTTGGCGATTTGTACACCAATAGTTTCAAAATAATCGTATGAAACAGATTCCCAGTACATTTGGACTACTTTCTCATCCGGTTTGCCTTGCCAGTCAGGCGGCACATCCCCGCTGGTAATAACCGATGATGGTGAGGAGAAGGCCATCGATACATTTTTCACGCTGGGATATTTTTTCAATTCCTGGGCAAATGTTCCAAATTTTTCGTTATAAATTCCGCGGCCTATATGCATGTTCAATGGGATTGTGATGAGTTCGTCTTTTGCATAACCAGTATTTCGGTTTTCCATGAAGTGAACCTGATTGTGCATGATCATAGCGCTAATTATTAAACTGATACACAGGGCAAATTGTACTACGACAAGTTTATTCACAAATTTGACTTTTCCCGGCATGTTTGAATGCTGAGAACTAAAGAAACGCGCTGGCATTTGTGATGAAAGCGCAAGAGCGGGATATAGACCGGATAATAGCGCTACGCCTGCTACAACCGAGAAAAGAATGAGCAGTAGTTTGAAATCGAATATTTGAATATCTGGTAAAAAATCAAAATATTCTTTGGCCGCAACATGATAGAAGGTGTAAAAAATACCAGCCACAAGCACGCTGAATCCCATGAGCAACAGTACCTCGGTGAAGTATTCCAAAAACAGCGTAGTTTTTGATGCGCCGCAGACTTTTTTAATCCCGGCGCCTGTCTTTTGCTGAGATTTTATCCCGACAAACAAAAAGATGAAGTTTGAGCTTGCAACACAGAGTATAAGAATCGCAACACCGATCAATATGTATAAATAGGTCAGATTTGCCTGACTTGTTGATTCCCAATAAAATTGCTCAACATGGATGTTTTTCAATGGTTGGAAAATATGGCTGTCCAACGATTCTTGTGTGAATTGAGAAACCAATTTGTCCGTTTTTTGCGCTAATTCGTTGGTGTTGGTATGTTGATCCAGCAATACAAAGGTATGAATATCACTCCCGTGTCTCCAGCTTGGTTCAACCCAAATTTGAGTCAGCTGCGACACTTTTTCCAACGGTAATATTAAATTTCCCTTAAAATTAGAATTCGCTTTGAAATTTTGAAATATACCAGTGACGGTAAATTCCTGTTCGTCTCCAATTTTTAATTGTTTGCCAATGGGATTGCCATCGTTAAAATATTTAAGGGCTGCTTTTTCCGAAAGTACTACAGAGTTGGGAGCTATCAGGCATGATGCGCTATTCCCTGTGACCAATGGATATGAAAATACATCGAAGAAAGCTGGATCTGCAAAAATTGCTGATGTCTCATTGAATTTATTTGCTTCTGCGGTACAGGCGAGATAGCCATAGAAAAACGCCACGCGGGCAGTTTCCTTAACTTCCTGAAAATTCGATTTCAATATTTCAGCGAATGGTCCATAGTTGCCCGCGCCTTGAACAACGCGAAATACATGTTCTGAATTATTGTGCCCGGCGTCATAATGAAACTCCTGGTACACATAACTTAGAATAATCCCTGCAGTCGCCAGGCCCAGGCCCATCGAAAGCGTCATTATCGCATTGAGTTTTCCGTTTTTGAAAATCGATCTAAGGATCAATAATAGTTTTTTCATGCAGATTCTCCAGATAGCAGTGTTGAATGTAAATAAAATGTCAATTATTTGCAAACAAAATATCGATCATTGATAACTGATCACTATCATTATTCATAACGCAATGCTTCGACCGGATTTACCAGCGCCGCCCGGATTGCTTGCGCTCCCACCGTTAGCCAGGCGATGAGCAATGTCAGCATACCAGCGCCTAAAAAATACCACACGTTCAATTCGATTCGGTAGGCAAAACTATCCAACCAATGCCTGGTGATGAAAAAACTGACCGGTAACGAAACGAGCATCGAAGCCAACACGATTTTGGTGAAATCGCCGGTTAGCAATGCGATGAGTTGGGGAACGCTCGAGCCCAACACTTTGCGCACGCCAATTTCCTTTGTCCGGCGCTCAGCGGTGAAGGCAGCCAGGCCAAACAATCCCAGGCATGAAATCAGGATGGCAATCCCGGCAAAATAGCGCGATAAAACGGCAACCCGATTTTCTGCTTCATATAACGCTTGAAAATCATCATCGAGGAATCTGAATTCAAAGATGAGTCCCGGATTGAATTCCTGATATAATTTTTTAATGCGCGCAATCGTCTCCTGCTCAGTACCAGCCTTTATTTTTACCCAAATATTATTTCCACGATTAAAGTTATCATCCACAAGCCGGAAAAAGCATGGCTCAATTTCGCTATACAGGGATTCAAAATGAAAGTCCTTCACTACGCCAATAGTCTGCATGTCCTTGCCCCACAACTTCACTATCTTACCAACCGGATTTTCCAAGCCCAATAATTTAATTCCGGTCTCATTAAAAATAATTTTTGAATTTTCAGCGCCAAATTCACGGGAAAACGTTCGTCCCTCCTTTAATTCAATACCCAGTGTCTCAAAGAAATCATAATTTATACTCAAATTGGCAAAGCGGAAATCATTGTCTGTACCCGCAGTAACGCCGCCAATGGTGCTACTATGATGCCCGGTTAAATCACCCGTCGAATTGGAGGCATTCACAACGCCGGGTACATTTTTCAGCTCAGCAAGAAATGGATCGAAGTTTTCTTCAAGCTTGCCTTCCTTTTTAAAGCCGATCACATTATCCTTTTTGAAGCCCAGATTTTTTGATTGGATAAATGCAATCTGCTTGTAAATGGCAATAACTGAGACAATCAATATAACTGAAATAATGAATTGAAATATTACCAGGCCCCTCCGTGCCCATACTTCTCCGAATGATGTATTCAGTTTGCCCTTTAAAACAACGACGGGATTAAAGCCGGACAGAAAAAAGGCAGGATAACTGCCCGAGGCAAGCCCGGTAAATAATGTGATACAACCGATAATGAAAATGAGATGTGAATTGTAATTTACGCTGAGATTTTTTCCGGTAATTAAATTAAATTGCGGCAGCAGTAGCTCCACAAGCAAAATAGCGATAATCAGCGCTAGTAATACTATGATCATGGATTCGCTCAGATACTGTGCGATAAGCGCTTTCCGATTGGCGCCAATTGTCTTTTTAACTCCGACTTCTTTCATTCTGCCAGACGCCTTTGCGGTAGATAAATTCATAAAGTTAATGCATGCGATGATGAGAATAAACAGGGCGATCATGGAAAATAGTCTGACATAAACGATGCGGCCACCTGCTTGAAGGCCATTTTCATAGCGGCCGTACAGATACCGTTTCGAATATTGCTGAATAAATAATGTGCACGCCGAGTTGGCATCTTTCGTTTTTATAAAATCTTTAATTTTAACATTAAATTGTTCAACATCAGCGCCTGGCTTTAACGTTAAAAATGTATACGGATTTGAATTGCTCCATTTTCTTAAATTTTTGCTCAACTTTTCGAAAATTAAATCATAACTGAATACCATATCGAATTGATCGGTGGAATTTGCGGGCGGTTTCTTAAAGACTCCGGAAATCGTGTATGATCCGCTAAAATCTATGAAGGACAAATTCCGTTTCCATTCAATCGTTTTTCCGATGGCGTTCTCGGGCGCAGTAAATAATTTGGCGGCGATTTCATCGGAAATGATAACAGCGTTCTTGTCCGGCAGCGCCTGATTGATATCGCCTTGCAGCAGTTTATATGAGAAGATGTGGAAATAATTCTTACTCACATATTTCTCATTCGCCTGTATTTGTACATTTTCCAATGAAATGATTCCTCCGGTGCCAAACCAATGAGATGGAAAGACTGCCGCTGAATATTCAATTTCCGGAAATTCGTCCCCCATTGCCTGGGCTAACAAGCCTGGTGTGGCTGGCGTGGTTTCAATGCCATATGGCCTGGGCTCGTTCATCATGACCTGATAAAGCCGGTTGTCGTTCTGGTGGAATTTGTCCACATGCAGCTCATCATTCACCCACAGGTAAATTAATAACGCACAGGCCAAACCCGTGGAAAGACCGATCAAATTGATAAAGAACGAACTTTTATTTCGTTTCATATTTCTAAATATAATGAGTAGATTATGCCGAAACATAATGCCTCCAATTGTTAATTAACAATGATCGGTGAGCAGTTAAGAGTATAATTGATCATTGATAACTGGTTACTGTTCACTGCTCACTGAAAAAGTTATTCATAGCGCAAACTCTCCACCGGATTCGCCCACGCAGCTTTAATCGCCTGCCAGCTAACTGTCAGCAGTGCAATGAACAAGGCAATTCCACCAGCTAACATAAACATCCCCCAATCGATATCAATTCGATAGGCAAAATCTTGCAGCCATTTGTTCATAAAAAAATAGGCCACCGGCCAGGCAATAATATTTGCCACGACCACCAGCGCCAGGAAATTTTTTGACAGATTGAATGTCACATTGAAAATGGAAGCGCCCAATACTTTGCGAATGCCGATTTCTTTGGTGCGCTGCGCCGTCATAAACGAGGAAAGCGCCAATAAGCCCAGGCAGGCAACAATAATCGCCAGCAGGGCAAACGTACTGAAAATGTTTCCCATCCGTTGTACATCGGCGTACATCATGGCAAAACTCTCATCCAGAAAAGTATACCGAATCGGTTGATTGGGGGAGAACGAGTTCCAGACTTCTGTTACGGATTGAATTAGTCCTGACATATGTGCTGTGCTCATTTTGACTGATACTATATTGGGACTGTTACCCAGTACAAAACATAATCCTCCAATGCCCTTTTTTAAAGATTCATAATGAAAATCTTCGACGATACCAATCACTTCAAACGCGTGCCATTGATTCTGAATCCATTTGCCGATAGGTTCTGCTAACCCTAACTCCCTTGCCAGCTTCTGGTTGATAATGGCCGCTTTGGAATCCGTGGGCATATCAATTGAAAAATTCCTGCCCTCAATAATGTTCATGCCCATCGTGTTAATATAATCATGATCCACTCGCCAAAACTGTCCATAAGTAGGCGGATCAATTTTGGATTTTCCGTCGTTCCACAAGGCATTCCCATCGCGTTTGGTTCCTGAAATGGGTAAGAAATCGCTGACAGTAACACTTTTCACGTCAGGCAATTGCAGAAGCTCATTTTTGAAAGAAGCGACTTGCTCGCCAATCGTATTGGCGCCATGCAATAGCATTACCTGATCCTTTTCAAATCCCACATTTTTAGTGAGAATGTAATTCATCTGACGAGCGATGATCAAGGTGCCGATAATCAAAACAATGGAAATTGTAAATTGGAAAATAACCAATCCGCTGCGCATCCTGGAACTCTTGCTCCCGCGACTCAGATTTCCCTTTAATACACTCACCGGTTTGAATGATGAAAGATAAACAGACGGGTATAGCCCGGCCATTATTCCGATGATGACTGATGAAAAGGCTAACAACGGAAAGATTCGCCACGATTCATACCAGGGGATCGTTAATGACTTCGCAGCCAGTACATTAAAATACGGTAAACACACAACGGCCAACATCATTCCCAGTATAAACGATAGCACACTATAAAGCACAGATTCAGTCAGAAACTGCCCGATCAGGTTGCCTTTATTTGAACCAACTGTCTTGCGCAATCCGACCTCTTTGGCGCGGTTTGCGGATTTGGCGGTGGAAAGGTTGATAAAATTAATGCTGGCGATAGCCAGAATAAATCCGGCAATGATACCAAACAGCCAGACAAACCGGATATCCCCATGACGCAAACCATCCTGAATGCCGGCTGATTTCAGATGAATATCACGTATTGGTTGTAAATCATATGTGATAATATCGGCGAGCTTTTCCGCATCCACATAGCCATCCTGTTGCTGGCTGGGTATAATGTATTTTCTGGTAATTAATGAAAATTTGCGTTCCAATTGCGCGACAATTGTTCCCGGATGCAGCAAAACATAGGTGTAATAACTGCTTGACCGCCAGTTGTTTTGTTCACCGTGATAAAGGCCGCCTTCAAGCGTCATGAGAAAATCACACTGGAAGTGCGAATGGGTTGGAAAATCTATCACTCCTGCTACCCGATACGGCTTTGATTCATTATTATTAATGATGAACGTTTTGCCAATCGGATCTTCATTGGGAAAGTATACATCGGCCTTGCGTTTTGAGATCACAATGGTCCCGGGCTCATCAAGCGCATGCGCCCGATCGCCATTGATCATAGGCAATTGTAAGATGTTGAGCAAACCCTGATCGGCGTAGGCGAAACCTTCTTCATGGGTATTGATGATTTTGTCAGCCCGCCTTATTTCATTGCTGCCAGCGCCGAAATATTCCGTTTGGTTAAGGCGGCCAACTTGCTCCACTTCTGGAAATTCATCTTTCAACGCGTTGGCAAGCGGAGCAGGGAAGGTTGCCCCTTTATAACTTTGTCCCTCAACATTGTAGGCCAGTACGGCCCGGTAAAGTCGATCTCCATTCGGATAATGTTGGTCATAACTCAGTTCATCACGAATAAATAAAGCAATTAACAGACAGGCGGCGATACCCATAGCAAAGCCGCCGATATTAATGGCAGAATGCATTTTGTGGTTCACTAAATTCCGCCAGGCTATTTTATAATAATTTTTAAACATGATTTTCTCCAATTAGTAATTGACAATGATCAGTAATGCAGAAGTAAATTGATCATTGAACTGTTCACTAATTATTAAGATTATTCACAGCGAATCGCTTCTGCCCCGATAAAAAAGAATCGGGATTCCGAGTTTGCGTGGTTATTCATATCGCAATGCTTCGACAGGATTCGATGTCGCCGCCCGAACCGCCTGCCAACTAATCGTAATAATGGCAATCACCAATGCCATCAAACTGGCAAGTAAAAATACAGAAAGATTTACATCGATTCGATAGCTAAAACTCTGCAACCATTTATGCATGAAAAACCACGCCGCCGGCCAGGCAACCACATTGGCCAGCAGTACCCATTTGGTGAAATCTTTGCTAACAAGCATAACAATGCCCGGAACAGAAGCGCCCAGTACTTTGCGCACGCCAATTTCCTTGAATCGCCGTTCAATGGTAAAGTATGCCAAACCAAACAGCCCGAGACAGGAGATGAAAATGGCGAGACCGGCGGAAAAGAACACCAACTTCTGCGTGCGTTGGTCCAGTTTGTACATGCTGTTGATCGTTTCATCGAGAAAGCTATATTGCACAGGATCGTCGGGAACGATCTCTTTGACTTTTGACACAATAAATTGGAGTGTGGTTTGCACATGATCCGGTTTTATTCGGATTACTAAATAATTACTTTGCTTGATCGGAATTAGCGCGCATGGAATGACCGGATGGTGAAGCGTTAACGTATGATAATCTTTAACAACGCCGACTATTCTGCCCTTGCGGCCAAACCACGCGGATACTTCGGTACCGATCGGATTGGTTAATCCCATAACTTTGACAGCGGTCTCGTTCACGACAAATGCCTGTTCATTATCTGTGGGAAATGCTTTTGAGAAAAATCGACCCTGCGTCAATTCCAGTTGGAGCGTATTGAGATAGTCTTCATCCACCCAATTGTAACCAAATTCGGTCATGGTTCCTTCAGGCATTCCCTCCCAATGCAGCGGCCCGGTATTATGCCAGGTTGTGAGATCATTGTCAGAAACCGTCACATTGGTGATATGATCATAACTTAGAAGTTGTTGCTTCATCGCGGGAGCTTTATCACATAACACTCCCTTCGTTTCCAGCAAAACAATTGATTCCTTCTTAAAGCCCAAATTTTTGTTTTTTACAAAATCCAATTGTTGGTTAATAAGCAGCACACTGATCATAAACAGAATAGATAATGAAAATTGAAAGGTGACAAGTCCCTTACGGATGGCAGCGTGTTTGCCGGCTTTGTCGCGAATATTGTTTAACACTTTTTGCGGTTGCAATGCAGACAGGTAAAAGGCCGGATAACTGCCAGCGAGCAGTCCGGTAGTCAAAGCGATAGCGGCAAGTCCCGCAAGAACGCTAAGTGTGAGATGAAACTGCAATTGCAAATCCAGCACATTATTCATAGAAGGCAGTAACAGTTTCACTAACATTGTGGCGACGCCAATCGCCAGCAAACTGCTTGTTACACTTTCGGCAAAGAATTGGATGACCAATTGTGAGCGCGTCGAGCCGATTACCTTTCTTACGCCAATTTCCTTCAATCGCTTTTCAACACGGGCAGTAGACAGATTCATAAAATTGATGCACGCGATTAACAGAATTATGAACGCAATTGAGGAAAACACATACACATAAAGAATAGCGCCCTGACCGCGTACCGGATATAAATGATCCCTGATGAGTGGCTGTAAAAACAACGTGTTTTCCCAGGCCGGATTGATGCCATCGATAATAGCGGCAATCTTTTGGCTCACGGTCAGGTAATCACTTCCCGGATGCAATTCCACATACAGCAATCCACTCTTGGACGCCCAGTTTTTAAGCTGGTCGTCATCCGGACGGAAGGGGACTAAAAAGTCAAAATCAAATTGAGTGTTGTGGGGAATCGCTGCCAACACGCCTGTTATTTTCATTTCAGTATTATTGTTTACAGTCAGCGATTGACCGATTGGATTGGCATTGCCAAATATTTTGCGTGCTACGAATTGGGTGATGACAATTGAATTCGGTTCCTGAAATACAGTTGTGTTGTCGCCTTCGACTAGCGGGAAGGTAAACATCGATAAGAAATCCGGCTCGACTCGCATGCCTTTTTCAAAGAATCCGTCGTGATTGTACGACAGCTTTTGTTCGAATGATTGCACAAATGTGGCATGAGATATTTCCGGGTATTCTGATTTGAGATGTGCTGATAATGCGCCCGGTTGATAGTACCCGCCGACACTCATCGGCCGGTAGGTAAACGCCACGCGATAGAGCTGGTCGGCGTTTGAGTGGAATCGGTCATAACTGATTTCATCCTGCACCCACAAAAGAATGAAAATAATACAGGCAAGACCGATTGCCAATCCGGCCAGATTGATAAACGAAAATGATTTATATTTCATCATGTTGCGAATGATGGTTTTCAGGTAGTTTGTGAACATAGTGTCTCCGTTTAATAGATTTAAGACGGCGAAAATCAACTTGACTTTTGATGCTAATATTTCTACTTTAGCTTATTCCTAATTAAAGGAGAAAGAAATGCCGATAACACGGACCTTAACCGATCTGGCTCATGACAGTGATGAAATCGTTAAAATATGTAAACAGCAAAATGAGCCCGTCTTTTTAAGTGAAAGTGGAAAAGATGAAATTGTTATCATGTCAAGAGATTATTATGAGCGAATTCGAAATTTACTAGTGCGCTTTGAAAAAATGTATAGCGAGAAGTTCGATCATCCATCTTTTCATGTAAACGATCAATCTGCGCTTTATAAAAAATTGGATGAAGCTGATTCATCGATTGCTAAAGGAAACTTTAAAGCGCATGATGATGTTATAGAAAATCTTAGAGCATTGATTAATGAGCGATAATCCCGCGATTTATGAAGTTCGCTACTCAAATCCTGCTAATGTTGACCTTGAAAACATTATTACTTATCTCAAAAAACATTCCACCCGCGCAGCGCATAATTTAATAGAGCAATTAGAGAAAACCGCGCTTCAATTGACGCAATTCCCTCGCAGCGGCGCATTGTCGATCGATGAAAGCCTGAAAGAAAAAGGTTATCGTATCATTGGCTTAAAATATCGGTTTTTGCTTTTCTATACAATTGATGAAACAGATAAAATTGTCTGGATAAAGCGTGTCCTTCATTGTTCCCGCGACTTAGCGAATATACTGTTTTAAATTGTAAAGGAATTAACAGTATTTTCAACAAGCATCGATTATAAAAATCCTTTCCTCCTTAAATACAATATCTATGCCAACACTAATTTTAAAGAATTTAAGCCTGTTTTTGTAAAGCGCCGCTTTGTGAAGTATCCGCTCATATAACACTCAATGTACGCTGGCGTACATTTTCAAATAATTTTAACCAGGAGCCATGCATCAAATCGCCGCAATAGCCGTACTATGAACATAAAATAGTGAAATGAATGAACGATATAGCGAGTTTTTCTTTCCATACGATCGAATCCTGTTGAAGTTGAGCATTCTATTTTGTATATTGCATTGTTTTATGCGGTCGCGTTGAAATCGAATTAATTCGCTGAAAATAAAGGAGACTACTGCCATGTCAGTTTTCAAAAAAATATGGAATGCGATTAAAGCGTTTTTTATCTATTTGTTTACGTTCAAACCGTTTGAATGGCATAAAATTCCGTTGATTATCATATTGATCTACTTAATTCTTACGCCGTTCGTTATGCTGTTTAATAACACTTTTCCGGATTTTGTTGAAGTAAAGCCGACCAAGAGCAAACCGGGGGTCATGTTCAGTTCGGTATTGATCGAAATGGGCGATGACATGCTGAAAGCCTGGCTGCCCAACGATTTGCTTTATCCGACTATCTTTCTGGACAACAAGCCGAATTTTCAGATGGGAGAGTTGGAGATTATACGCTACTCGATTCGTATGTTACGTGACAAACTATCGCGGTTGCGAACAACGGATACGATCGATGAAAATTGTGACAAAGCGTTTGTGTACATTTCCAATGAACCGGAACGCTGGATGTTGCCATCCGCAGAAAGCCGTTACAAAAAGGCGTTTAGCGAACTGCGAAAGTATCAAGCAAATTTGGAAAAAGGCGAGGCAAGCTTCTATCCCCGTGCTGATAATTTAATCGAATTGCTCGACCAAATTAACTCGTTGCTTGGTGGTGTTAATACGCGATTATCGCACGCGCCACGTGATGAGAAGTTTTTAATTTCCGAAGAGACAGCCGGCGATCAATTTATTGAAGGCGAAAAAAAAGTGTTCGTCAAAGTGCCCTGGCATAAAATTGATGATAATTTTTATTATGCTCGCGGCGTGGCTTATGGCGTGCGCAATATCATGATGGCAGTGAAATATGAATTTGCTGAAGTGATTGAGTTGAAAAAAAGCACGGAGCTGGTGGATCGCATTATTGATTTATTGGATTATTGTCAGTTTGAGCCAATTTATATTGCTAACGGCAAACGCGGCTCGTTATGGGCGAATCATTCACTGGAGCTGCTCGCGACGACGAATGATATTCGTCAGAAAATCAGTTCGTTACAATCGATGTTGGCGAATTAGAAATAGAAGTCAATCGTGAAAGGTCAAACGTGAAACGTGAGATGTGAAACGTGAAACGAGACAACAAATTCGGCATATAAGTAAGATTAGGAAGTATATTTATCTGATCCAGGAACTGAAATTGATAGAACAAGAAAGTAGCAAACAACAATTTACACCTGAAGAAATAGCGGACATGATTTCCCGGCTTGAAGATTTGGCGAACGATGTAAATCAGCTTGTCCATCTGCCGGAGGAACAACGCATCGCGTTGATGAAAGCCGCTGGCAAAATTTCCCGGCCCCATCGCGCGGAAATCAGAAAACGCAATAAAACCGTAAATACATCCCGCAAGCTGGCGGCGCGCGAAGAAAACCGGCGCGCCCGGGAAACGACGGGCATTCGCGCCGCGCGGGCTGACGCAGTATTCACTGCGCCCAAAATAATTGACGCGCCAAACAACGATAAAACAAAACCGGAAGAATTAAATTCCCCGCGCAACTGCTACATTTGCAGGGATGAATTCACTAAACTGCATTTTTTTTATGACACCATGTGCCAGTCATGCGCTGAATTGAACTACCGCAAACGCTTCCAAACCGCGCCGCTGCATGGGCAAGTGGCGTTGATCACCGGATCACGTCTAAAAATTGGCTACCAGGCTACGCTGATGATGTTGCGCGCCGGCGCCACGGTAATCGCCACTACGCGCTTTCCGGTCGACTCGGCACTGCGGTATGCCAAAGAAGAAGACTATGCGGAATGGGGCGATCGGCTGCACATCCATGGGCTCGATTTGCGCCACACGCCGAGCGTGGAAATTTTCACGCGATATATTGAACAAACGTACGACCGGCTCGACATTCTTATAAATAACGCCGCGCAAACCGTGCGGCGGCCGCCGGGTTTTTACGCGCATTTGTTGGAAAATGAACAAAAAGGCGTTCACGCTCTGCCCGGCAACGCACAGAAGTTATTGGCGCGCAATGAAATGTGCAAAGCTGAATTGAACGCGTTGTGTCAGCATAGAATTGATTCCGATTCCTCCTTGCCGGTGAGCTGGCGCGACAAATGGCCGGGAATTGGCCTGCGCGAGTCGGCGCGGCTCTCGCAGATTCCATACAGTCAGGATTTCTCGCTGAATGACGATGATGTCTTCCCGATCGGTAAGCTCGATGCAGACTTGCAGCAAGTGGATTTGCGCACAACCAATAGCTGGCGGCTGCGGCTTGGTGAAATTGCCACGCTGGAAATGCTGGAAGTGCAACTGGTCAATTCGGTAGCGCCGTTCGTGCTGTGCAATCGGCTCATTCCGTTGATGAAGCGCGATTTTACCGGCCAAAAACATATCGTCAATGTCACCGCGATGGAAGGCAAATTCTTTCGATTCAAAAAAGATGAACGTCATCCCCACACCAACATGGCCAAGGCAGCGCTGAACATGCTTACGCACACATCGGCTGATGATTTGGCCAAACACGGAATTTACATGAACGCCGTCGACACTGGTTGGGTTACCGATGAAGACCCGGTGGCGCTTTCGCAGTTTAAACAAGACGTCCACGACTTCCAGCCGCCGCTGGATATTGTGGATGGCGCCGCCCGCGTGCTGGATCCGATTTTTGACGGCATCTTGACCGGCAAGCATTGGTGCGGTAAATTTCTGAAGGATTATTTCCCGATTGATTGGTAATTTAAATTTTTGAAAGACGAAGCATGACGAACCAACACCCCAACAATCCTTTGCACGGCGTCACGCTCGAAATGATCTTGAATGATTTAGTTGATCATTTTGGCTGGAATGAATTGGGCAAATTAATTGACATCCGCTGTTTTAATAACGATCCCAGCATTAAATCGAGTTTAAAATTTCTAAGGAAAACACCGTGGGCGCGTACGAAAGTAGAAAAGTTGTATTTGGACTTAAAGAATAAGAAACGGCGAGGCTAAAAAATGGCAATCAAAATGAACACGATTTTATGGATTTTTCAGATTCTGCTAGCGATTAAGGCGATATCGATTGCAGTCACGCACGGGATTAATCAACACAAACCCACAATGAAAGATGCGATTGAACGTCAGGGGGAGAGCGCCCGCCGCCGATTGAAAATCACGGCAGTGTGCTTGTTGGTTGTCAGCGTAGGAATAATTTTGCCCGCTGGTATCGGAAAATTTGTTTGGGTCACAACAATTGCGGCCGTGGTGTTTGCACTCATGGCGCTCATATCAATACCATTGCATATGAAATGTCATGATAAGCCCAAACTGATTGTCGGATTGATACTCTTTCTAATGAATGCATTTTTGGCATATGGTCGCTGGATGATAGCGCCACTGCAATAAAAAATGTCAATTTCCATTGTAAAGCCCAAGGGGGGAGAGTTTGCCGCATATCTTTGTGGATGCCGATTCGTGCCCTGTCAAACAGGAAATCATTAAAGTTGCCCACCGGTATGAATTACATGTAACCTTCGTAACAAATTCATGGATGCGGATGCCGACGCATCCAAACCTCAAACAGGTCCTTGTTGATGGAACGCTGGATGCGGCGGATGACTGGATTGTTGAACATGCCACTCTCGATGATATCGTGGTTACCGCTGATATTCCCCTGGCTGCGCGCTGTGTAAAGAATGGCACCCGTGTATTAACACCACATGGCCGTGTTTATTCCGAGACAAATATCGGCGATGTACTGGCAACTCGTGATTTGTTAACCGATCTTCGTAGCGTCGGTGCCCTTACAACGGGACCGCCGCCTTTTCAAAAAAAAGACCGCTCTCAATTCCTGCACGCATTCGATCAACTTAGCCGAACAGCTAGTCGCACAAAATGACGTTAACCTTATTGTAAACTAACTGTTGATATTTAAAAATATTTTTCCTATCTTTGTAGTTAAATTTCATGTGCTATGCTTTTTTGAAATGCGTAGCACATTTTGTTCATAACATCTGCCAATCGTAAATAATAAAAGGGCCCATGCAAAAACTAACATATACAAATTCAATCTATCAAACCATTCCTGAAAAAATTTCCCTGTTCGCTCGCGCGTTTCCCGATTTATCCTTGTATAGCCGATTTTTAAATGTTGTTTTCAAAGCCAGCTCTAAAGCGAAACGCGACAAATATACAAATGATGAATGGTGCATCAGTAGTTATAATTGTCTTCGTGCACTGGAAAAAATTGGCGTGGAATTCGACATATCCGGAATTCAACATATTGAGCGGCTTGAAACGCCGTGCGTCATTATCGGTAATCATATGAGTGTGCTGGAAACTGTTGTCCTGCCTGTCATTATCCAACCGGTGAAGGATGTGACCTTTATCGTAAAAGAAAGTTTGCTGACGTATCCCGTGTTCGGTCGTGTTATGCGATCACGCGACCCGATTGCGGTAACACGGACCAATCCGCGACAGGATTTGAAGTCGGTACTGGATGGCGGATTGGAGCGACTGCAGCAGGGGGTATCAATTATTGTATTTCCGCAGACCACGCGCACACACTATTTCGATCCGGAGCAATTTAGTACCATCGGTGTAAAGCTCGCTCAGAAAGCGAATGTTCCGATCATTCCCCTGGCGCTCAAATCCGACGCCTGGGGAAATGGCAAACGCCTGAAAGATTTTGGCAAAATGAATCCATCAAAACGCGTCCATTTTGCATTCGATGCGCCGATTCGTGTGCAGAGCCGTGGTACGGAAGAGCATGAGGCAATCATTCAATTTATTACGACGAAATTGGATGAATGGAGGGATATTTAGCTGTTTGAAACAAGAGGTCCGTATTCATGAGTATTGAAACCGAAAATACATTTGAAGATGTGGAATTTAAAGGAATCAGCGGGATTCAAAAGCTAACATCAAAATCGTTCTATAATTGCCGGTTTATCGGGTGCGATTTTACGAGCAGTGATTTTTCAGGAACGCTGTTTTCGGATTGCCATTTTCAATCGTCAAACCTGAGTTTGATCACGTTAGGCGGTACCAAATTGCACACCGTTGAATTTAAGGAATGTAAACTGGTGGGCGTCGATTTTACGTCAATTAGCAAACTCATTATAAAATTTGCTTTTTATGATTCTTTGGTATCTGGCTGTAATTTTTCCCAACTCAAATTAAAAACGACAGATTTCATCAACTGCCAATTGAATCAAACTGATTTTTTTCAAACTGATCTGACACAATCCGATTTTTCACGAACAGATTTAACAGAAGCCATCTTTGAAGAGACGAATCTGACGAGCGCCAATTTTGTCGATGCCCGCAATTATGATATTAATCCGCTTAAGAACAAAGTAAGACACGCCACGTTTTCCATGCCCGAAGCTGTGACATTGTTGAATGCGCTTGATATTAACATTGAGTACTAATATGAATGACCAGTTGAAAATAATGGCCGATTGAAATTTAACAATTTATCACGGTTCGACGGAGTAAATCCTGAGTTTATCGAAGGACCCACTGTGAAGGTTGCGCTACAGTCTGAGCGTAGCCGAAGGCGATTCGTTCGAATGATCATTCATACTACTAATTAAATTTTTTTAGAGGAAATCTATTTTCTGTAGTAATGCATACATTATTCGTTTTTCAGCGCCCTAAAAAAACATTGTTGTTCGATGTTTAATTGATCTGAAATATTTTAGTAGCAGATAAATAAGGAAAAGTACTTATCATGAGAAAACAAATTTATTTAACAGCGATTCTGATTGCACTTGTTTTTGAAACGGGATTTGGACAAACTTCCAGACCTTTTCCTCAGAATGTTGATTATTCATTTGGCTTTAAACCAAGTACAATTACTTCTGAAGTGGCACAAGACACCTATAATAAATGGAAAGAACGTTACCTTATTGAATGTAACGGCGGTTATCGCGTTATCTGCGAGGGTCACGATGAAACACGGGTGGAGGCAATCGGGTTTGGTGCGATTTTAACAGCTTATTTCGGCGATAAAAAAGAATTTGATGGATTGTATAAATTTTATAAAAGCAAACGCACAGAAAATGCCAATTATATGATGGCGTGGAATGTAAGCTGCGATGGCATCAATGATCCGGGAAGCGCCACCGATGGCGATATTGATGTCGCCTTTGCACTCGTCGTCGCATATAATCAATGGGGTGGAGATTATTTAAAGGAAGCGAACAAGGTGATTCAGGTAATTAAAAATAGTGTCGTGACAACCTGTGATACGCTGTTAGCACTCGCTCCGGGGTATTCAAAGGAGTCCGATATGGGGCCCATGTGGGGAGGCTGTGAACTAACCGATATTCAATATTATACACCGGCATTCTTCAGAATTTTTGCAGAAGTAAGTGGTGATAATGACTGGAATAAACTGGCAGATGATACATATACCATTTTAAATGCTGCAGCCAATCCGAAGACGGGTCTGGTGCCCGATTGGCAATCCGTGAGCGGAATTCCCGGGGGAAATTCTAATCGTGTTCCCTATTTCCGTTATGATGCCTGCCGGGTTCCCTGGCGTATGGCGATCGATTATTTGTGGAATGGAAATCCGCACGCCGGGGAGTGGTGTAAAAAAGTAACTGATTGGGCATATAGCATTGGTCCCGAGAATATTAAAGATGGCTATAATCTTGATGGTACCGAAAATAGCCAGGGTTTTCATAATAGCGCATTTGTTGGTGGATTTGCTGTTTCGGCCATGTGCAATAGTCAGGAAGTTGCTAATGCTTTCGGTACAGAAATGACGAGTAGTACATTAGGCGATGACCATTGGTTTGTGCTCAGCACGCGCGCAGTTTATTTATTGCCAATCACCGGAAATTTCTGGGAACCAACTGTGACAAGCAAATAGCGATGACTCACCAGCTTTTGAAATTCCAGGAGTATTAAACTCGTTGTAAAATAATCAGTGAACCAGCACTCAATTGAAAAGAGAATACGAATGATCAAGACAAATGCACTCAATATCGTGGAATTTTCCATACAATGCCAGCCCGGACCACCAAAACACCGAGGTGACTGGCGGATTTCTCATGAAGGTACACCATTTATTTTGCCATCGATTGGCGGCATTACCATGAACGTGCAGGTGGGCGATCCGGCGTTTGGTTGGGCAGCCGATCATTTGGAACCAGGCGTGAGCTGTATCGTGGATACGAATAAGCCATTCGAACATCCGAATATATCGTTGCAACTCTATTCATGTGTGGGGAATAAGGCACGAGTCATTTCTGGTGAGGCGAAAGATAGTGTCGGTTACGTGATTGGCCATCATGGCGGATCGGAACATATCATTGTTGATTTCCCACGGGAAATAAAAGAAAAACTTACTTATGATGATAAAATTATGGTCTCCGCAAAAGGCCAGGGATTGAAATTACTGGATTATCCGGATATTCATCTGTTCAATCTCGACCCGGAATTACTGGATAAGCTCAATATCACGCCGGTCGGTAATGGCGCGCTCGAAGTCCCGGTCACAACCAAAGTGCCGGCTGTGTGTATGGGGTCTGGTGTTGGCGCATCCCATGTCGCCAAAGGCGATTACGACATCATGACCAGCGATTCTGATCTGGTGCGGCAATACCAGTTGGATAATATCCGGTTTGGAGATTTCGTAGCGTTGATGGATCATGACAACCGTTATGGCCGGGCATATCGCAAAGGCGCCGTTTCCATCGGCATTGTGGTGCACAGCAATTGCCTGCTCGCCGGTCACGGCCCGGGTGTGACGACAATTATGACATGCCAAACCTCGCTGATCAAGCCAGTGATTCGTCCCGATGCGAATATCGCGGATGTGTTGGGGATTGGGACGCGGTTGGGGTAGGGTTTGATATCGTATACTCTTCCCAAAATTATTTTTGAACTTGAACAAAGCGATTAAATCGTTCTGAACGAAAACACCTACACATGTCATTTTGAGACGTTTTGTCGAAGAATTTGTAACCTCGCTACATTTACAGAATCAATAATATTAGTGGTTATGGAGTTTTCGTCGCCTCGCTCCACAAAATGACAATATATTGAGTTTTTGTTCAAACAATATTTATGCTGTTTTCGAGAACGAAGGTAAATATTAGAAATAATCAGATTATGCAAATTGATATGCAATTTGCAAGTTAAACTTTCAAATTGCAAAAAATGCAGTATTTGGATTGTTTTAATCTTCTTACAACAAACGAATCCCGATACAAAAAAACATATCGGGATCTCTATTTCCAGTTATTCATAATGCAATTCATCAACTCCGTTAAACAACTCGGAATTTCGATTTTGCGACTTTATTCATATCGCAGTACTTCAATTCCGACAAGAACCATCGGGATTTCGTTCTTCGCAGTTATTCATAGCGAAGAGCCTCAACAGGATTGGTCAGCGCAATCCGAATCGCCTGCCAGCTAACGGTAAGTATGGCGATAAGCAACGCCAAACCGCCAGATAGAACAAAGACCCACCAGCCAATATCCGCATGATAGGCGAAATTTTGCAGCCAGCTCCACATAAAATAAAACGCCACTGGCCAGGCGATAACGCTGGCAATCGCGACCAATTTTACAAATTCGCGCGACAGCAGCCCGATAATGCCCGGTATGGACGCGCCCAAAATTTTCCGCACGCCGATTTCTTTGGTGCGTTGTTCGGTGATGTATGTTGAGAGTCCCAACAATCCCAAACACGAAATAAATATACTTACGATTGCAAATATTCCGATAAGCTTTCCGGTGGACTGCTCGCTGCGATAATAACGATCCAGGCGCTCGTCGAGAAAATAGGTTTGTAACGGTTGACCATCGGTGAACGTGGCCCATTGTTCCTTAACGCGATCGACAATTTCCGGAATGTCGCCGCGGATGCGCATGACGATCCGGGTTGGCGATCCATGATACAGCAAAACAACCATTGGCGCGACTGGCAAATAGAGCGGTTCGTAGTGAATATCATCAATCACGCCGATAATCTGCAGTGGCCGTTCTCTGTATCTGAAAAATCCAATTATTTGTCTGCCAACGGCCGGTTCGTAGCCTAAAATGGCAGCGGCTTTTTTATTGATGATGACAACGTCGGTTGAATCTGATCTGATATCTCTTGAGAAATAACGTCCTTCGAGCAGTTTCACATCTAATGTTGACAGATAATCGAAATCGCAGAACAGTTGACGCATCATGGACAGCGTGGTATGGTCGTCGCCTTCAGGACGGTAGACACCGCTGCTGATGTCGTTACCAGGCAGATTTTGGGTGTAGCCTGCCGCTATCACACCGGGAATATTAAGCATGACCTCCCGGAATGCCTTTGTGCGATTGCCCAATAGCCAGGTGTTATCGACTACCAGAGCGTGTTCTTTGTTGAAGCCAAGCTTCGTCGCATGAATAAACGCGAGTTGACGATACACTACAAATGTGCCGATGATCATAACAATGGCAATGACAAACTGTGTCGTCACCAGCACGCTGCGCATTCGGCCGCCGCGCAAGCCTGAGCGAATTTCTCCCTTCAGCACCTTTACGGGTTGAAAGGAAGATAAAACAAACGCCGGGTATAATCCGGCCAGCAGGCCGACAAAAAGTGTAAACAGAACCAGGCCGGGTATCAGCCACGGCGTTGAATCAAGAGAAAGTGATAATGATTTTCCACTCAACGTGTTAATTGCCGGCAATACTGATTGTGTGGCAATGAGGCTAACAATCATAGCAAGCGCCGCGTACAGAATGGCCTCGCCAAGAAACTGGAAAATAAGTTCGGATTTTCCTGATCCCATGGTTTTGCGAATGCCAACTTCTTTGGCGCGGCGAGTGGAGCGGGCCGTGCTGAGATTCATGAAATTGATGCAAGCGATCAACAGAATAAAAATCGCAATTATGATGAATCCGTACACCAGCGCCAGATTTCCGGCCGGGAATATCTCCTCATCCAGTTTGGAATGCAAATGAATATCGGTAATCGGCTGAAAGTGATAGCGATAATACATGCCCTGCCGGACCATATCATCCCAGTTGGTGGCGAATTGCGCTTCAATCAGTGGGCGGATTTTTTCAGAAACGATGCTGTTAAACGTTGCCTCCGCTTTCGCCGGAGATGCGTCTTTACGAAGCTTTACATAGGTGTTCCAATTATTGCCGATCCAGGTTGGAGTGTCCCCAAATGATAATGATATGGAAGATGCGAGAAAATCGAATCGCCAGTGCGATTGGGGTGGGAAGGCCTTCACCACGCCGCATATCATAAACTGGAATCGGCCATCAAGCAGCAGCGATTTCCCTAATGCAGGGGCATTGCCAAAATATTTTCGTGCCATTTTATCGGTCAGCACAATGGTGTTTGGCTGTTTCAGAAACGAGTGAATATCCCCTTCCAATGCTTCACAAGTGAACACATCGAAAAAGCTGGAGTCAGCGAAAAATACTAGCCATTCATTGAATGCTTTATCATCGTAACGCACCGCCCAGTTGCGTGTGCCGCCGGAGCCGGAAGCGCCGCGAAAACATGTGGCGGCTTCCACTTCGGGCAGCTCGGTTCGTAACGCTTCCGACGCCAGGCCATTGCTGCGCACTGTTTGGAATGCCTTTTCCTGCAATTGGGCGTCCAGTGTCAGTCGATAAATGCGTTCAGCGTCTTTGTGAAATCGATCAAATGAAAATTCATCGTGCACCAGCAGAAAAATGATCAGGCTGCACGTCATGCCAATCGCCAATCCTGTGATGTTAATAATAGTATTGCCGGTTTGCTTCCTGAAATTCCGCCAGGTTATTTTTAAGAAATTTTTTATCATATAAATACCTTGCAATTAACTCAAGCGCCTTGATTTTGACGTTAAAATATGTTATATTTAGAGAACAAAAAAGGGGATAATAAAAATGCCAGTTATTTCCATGTTTTACGGTATCATAATATATATGTATTTTCAGGACACTGATAAACATCATTTGCCTCATATTTAAGTGAAATATCAAGACGACGAAGCAGTGTTTTCAATTCCAGATGGAATACTGTTCGAAGGTGTAATACCGCCTAAAAAAGACAATCTGGTGAAAGCATGGATAACCATTCATGAAGATGAATTGCTGGCTGATTGGAAACTCGCCGTTGAAGGTAATCCAGTTTATAAAATTGATCCTTTAAAATAGAGGTCGACCATGAATCCTAGAATTAAAAGCGTACAAGCAAATGATGATTTTACATTATCATTGGAATTTACTAATAATGAGAAAAAAATTTTTAATGTAAAACCATATCTGACAAAAGGTATTTTTAAAGAACTTAACGATATAACCCTATTTAAAACAGCTAAAGTATTTGATGGAACAGTGCAATGGATTCATGAACAAGATTTGTGTCCGGATACATTGTATTTAAAAAGCGTCCCGGTTAAAAACTAGACCTGTTGCTAATTCATAAACAAATTGTTTATACAACAATGAATGGATCCCAATGCAAAAACGCATCGGGATTTTTTTGCTTCAAAGCTATTCATACCGCAAACTTTCGATCCCGATATAAAACATCGGGATTTCGTCCTTACTAGGCTATTCATAACGCAAGGACTCAATCGGATTGGCCGTTGCCGCCCGGATCGCTTGATAGGATACGGAAACGATCGATATAGCAAATACCAGAATAAATGTTTTAATATGAATCCACGATCCATTTACACCCCAGTAGGGAAAGAACATCGTGGGGCCCTCGCCGAAACTGGTGAAATAGAGATACGGGAAAAGAAATAGCCAGGCAATGAGGACATATTTAATCATATCATAATTGATGCGCATCATTATTCCCATCGTTGAATCGCCCAGCACCTTGCGAATGCCGATCTCTTTGGTTTTGCGTTCCGCCAGGAAGGTGGCTAACGCAAAAATGCCCATGCACGCCAGCGCAATTCCAAGCGTTGCAAAGAAAATCATTACCGCATAAACCTTGTCGAGAATCCGAAAATACCAATCGTACGAGTTCGCCAGAAATCCGTATTCGAACGGTTGGTTCGGATAAAACGATTCCCATGTGTGCCGGATTGCAGCAAGCGCCTGCGTCGTTTGTCCGGGTTCAATGCGGATGAGCATGTGATTCACATTTTCGATTTGGTTGCTGACAAACAGCGGCTCAATAATCCGATGCAGCGATGTAATGTGAAAATCCTTCACCATGCCGACGACCACGCCGGTTTTGTATTTTTTATCGCCCACGCTATATTGGATCGTCTTGCCAAGCGGCTCATCCCAGCCAAATTTTTTGGCGGCCAGTTCATTAATGATCAGCGCGTCTTTTTGATCAGTTGGATTCAATTCCGAGAAATTCCGGCCCGACACGAGTTTCAAACCAATTGTTGGCAGGAAATCGGCGTCCACATGAACTTCTTCCATAAGTTGCATATCATCATGCGAGTAGCCCTCGGGAATTTTTACATTGCGCGGCACGCCCCAGCCGGGCGTCGCGGAAATGCTGGCGATGTTGATAACGCTGCGGTCTTTGCGCAGTTCAGTTTTGAATGATTTCAACGTGGAGCGCATTTCATCATCGAGAATAGGCAGTGTGATGACATTTTGTTTGTCGAATCCAATGTCCTTGTTTTCCAAATATCGAATCTCGCTTCCCATGAAATAGGTCTGGCTGATCAATGCAGATGAGAGTAAAAATTGAATCACCACCAACACACTGCGCGGATTGATCTTGCGGCGTTTGAACATGCGATTTTTATTGAGCGCGTCGACTGGTTGCAATCGCGATAGCGAAACCGCGGGATAAAATCCGGCGAATAATCCGACGATGATGGTGAGTCCTAAAAATGCAAGAATCAATAGCGGAGATTGCCGGAAATCCATCGACAGCTCCTGATCCACATTGGCGCTAAAAACAGGCAGGGCAAGCTTGACCAGGATAAGCGCGACAATCAGCGCGAAAACGCTGATCACAATCGCTTCCATGATAAGTTGACGGATTAGTTCCTGCCGGTTGGCGCCGATCACTTTACGCAAGCCAATCTCTTTAGCGCGTGTGGCTGACCGGGCGGTGGATAAATTCATAAAATTAATACATGCAATCAACGCAATGAAAATAGCGAGAATGCTGTAAGAAACAAGTTTTGTAATGAGTCCTGGACTCATTCCGTCCAAATGTGAATAAAGATATAATTTTTGCAGTGAGTTGAGATAAAATCCCAATGTGCCCTGAATGCCTTCGGTTTTCTCTTTCACATGCCGGTCGATGAAGGCCGGGAATTGCTCCGTCAGTTTTTGTGGATCTGCGCCGGGTTTGAACATGACAAATGTCTGGCAGGAGAACGCTTGCCAGTCATTCAAATCGGCAGCACTATTGGCGTTTAACGTGGAAAACGAACAGAGCATATTGATATAGATTGATGTAGTTTTTGGCAAATCCGCAAGCAATCCGGTCACCAAAAAGTCGTGCTGGTTATTTAAGAATAAACTCTTCCCGATTGGGTCTTTATCGCCGAAATATTTTTCAGCCATTTCCTTGGTGATAACGATTGAGTACGGCTGGTTGAGCGCTGTGTTGGCGTCGCCTCGAAGCATGGTTAATGTAAGTGTCTGAAAGATAGCCGGATCGGCATAGTAGAGATGGTTCTCGTAAAATTTGTGATCGTCGTAGCGGACAATGGTTTTACCCATATTCCGTATCCGGAATGCTGTTTCCAGATCGGGAAACTCTTGCAACAGCGCCGGCGCTAATGGAACCGGCGTCACCGGTTCGCGAACTTCACCCTCAGCGGTTGTAATTTCCCGCCCCACGCGATAGATGCGATCGCCATTAACGTGGAACCGGTCATAACTGGCTTCACGCAACACATAAATCAAAATGAGCATACTGCACGCCAAACCCAGCGACAGGCCAAAGATATTGATGAACGTATAGATTTTATGTTTACGGAGATTGCGAAGTGAAATTTTGATGTAGTTTGAGAGCATAATTTATATTCCTGATTTAAGGTTTTTATTTTAAAGGCGTAATTCGAAGAGACAATTCCCAGTCTGTCCACATTATTATTAAAAAAATATAAGGTAACTGGACATGGCATGAATTGTCTCTTCGGATTACAATGAAAATCAGTCGTTGGTGAGTTAATTACAATATTTATGCCAACATTGTTTTTAAGGGAGATAGGGCTGTTTTAACGGAGTAAAGTTTTGGCAAGTATCCGCTCGCATTACACGAAGTGTACGGCAGCGAACAGTGAATGTTTAAAGGGGAAAGAGCAGGCATCGCATTGAGCGATGCCTGCTCTATTTTGCTTGCATCGTCAGATTAATACGGCTGCATGGTCATTTTCAGTGTGTCAGTATGGAAATTGAATTTCGCTTTTTCCCAATCTGGTGGCTTAAACCTTATTTTGGGATGATTGGAAAAACCAAAACTTTCCTTGGGCATTTTAATGAAATTCATGTTCAATTCATCATCATTATTCGCGTCATGAAAGAATTTAATCGCGTATTCGCCAAATGGAACGCTTTCAAACACCGTTGTCGCTTTATTCTCCGTGATTGGCATTGAGACATTTGCAAAGACGTTGCCTTTCCCGTTCCAGCTCGATTCCGATGGAAAAACACTTAACAGTACATTGCCATCGTTGGATTTTAAATTTTCAATTAACACGATAAGTGTGCCAGTTTGTGGTAGAGTGGATGTTGAATCTTGTGAAAAGCATAGCATGGGTAGCAACAGAAATATTGATAGAAAGATTAACAGCCTGATTGATTTCATTTGATGATTTCCTTTCGTGTGATTTAAAATGAGTTCTATTGTTTGGGTGAAGCCGATTGCTAAGCTGTTTCGAAAAAAATCTTGATTTTTTATTGAAATTCATGTATGTTTATCTAAACAATTATCATGGAATGTGCGATGCAAAAACCTTCAAAAAAATATTACACACCGGAAGAATACCTGATCAGAGAAGAAGCCGCCGCTTACAAGAGCAATTATCATCACGGGGAGATATTCGATTTTTCGGGAGCTTCATTTAATCATTCTCAAATTATCAGTAATATACATTTTGCATTACGACAAAAACGTATGAATTTTAATTGTCGTGTTGCAATGAATGATTTACGTGTGTGGATTGAAGCGCAACAATCGTTTGTTTATCCGGATATTGTGCTGATCTGTGATAAACCCCAATTTCTCGAAAACCGTGATGACACCATCCTGAATCCAAAACTTATCATTGAAGTGCTGTCCGATTCAACCAAAGACTATGACCGTGGCGAAAAGTTTGTCGCGTATCGGGCTATTCCATCGTTTCGGGAGTATATTCTAGTCGATCAGTATAAACGCCATGTCGAACAATTCCATCTTGGCCACGAAGGCAAGTGGATTTTAACCGAATACGATGATCCTGCCGCAATGGTGAAATGTGAATCGATTCCCTTCCGAATATCAATGAACGAGATTTATGAGCAGATTGAGTTTCGATGATCAATTATCAATGAACAGTGAACAATGACGAGATGAGAACTATTAATCCCTATTCATTATTCACTATTTATTGTACTCATTCATATTCCATTAAATTTATCCCCTTTACAAAACTTCTTAATTGCGATTGTGCGTCGTTATTCATACCTCAAACTCTCAACAGGATCCGACACTGCCGCCCGAATCGCCTGCCAGCTTACCGATAAAACGGCAATGCACAACGTTGTTCCGCCGGCAAACAGGAAAAATCCAGGTCCAACATGTATTCGCTCAGCAAAATTTTGCAACAGTCCGTTAGAGATGAAATACGCTAACGGCCAGGCAATGATATTCGCAATAACAAGCAACATTCCGAATTCCCGCCATAATAACCGCAGTACATCGAACACTGTAGCGCCCAATACTTTACGGATGCCAATTTCCTTGGTGCGCTGCTCGGCCATATAGGTGGAAAGACCGTATAAGCCAAGGCTGGAAAGTAGCAGCGCCAGCAGTGTAAAATATAGCAGTAGTTGGTTAATGGCATTGCCAATATCTTCCATGCGATAATGAAAATCTTCCAGAAACAGAATATCTTGCGGGTAGTTTGAGCTTAATTCATCACAGATTCGCTGAATATCCGGCAGCGTTGATTCTATAGCATTGGAACGAATTTTCATGAACATGATATCGGCTTTTCCCGGATTCAACCGTAAAATCTGCGGCTGTGATTTATAGCCGAGTTGCACGTTTTGAAAATCTTTGATGACGCCGATCAATGTGTATGGTTGACCCCAAAAGTTGATAGTTGCCCCAACCGGATTCTCCATGCCCAATTGCTCAACGGCCGATTCATTAAGAACAATTGCCTGCGCCTCATCCGATGGAAATTGCCGGGAGTAGAAGCGACCCTGCGCCATCTGCATGCTGAACGTTTCGAGATAATCGTAATCGACCCAGGCGTATTTGGCGTTGATTTTTTTTTGCTGATCCGGCAGACCCCAGCCATCGGTGTTGTTAGTCATATCCAGGGGAAGCAGGTTAGAAGCAGTGACAGCTTGAATGTTGGGATGCTGCTGTAGCTTTTCCCTTAAAATGTCATGTTTCCGAGCAAGTCCACCGTGCATGGGTATGTAGGCGATATTGGCTTTTGAAAATCCGAGATCAAGCGTTTGGAAGAAGAGTCCCTGTTTGTAAAGCACAGAGGTGCAGATAATGAAAATAATGGAGAAGAAAAATTGAACGACGATTAATGCTTTGCGCAGCCACGCTCCCGTTTTACCTTTATGATAAACGCCTCGCAGAATGGCGGACGGCTGCGGCCGGGACAACATCAGCGCCGGATAAACGCCGGCAAATATCATTGTCATGCAAAAAATGACTGCCATGGAAATGATAAATGGAATGCGCGCAAAATTTATTGTCAACGCCTGCCGTGTGGCCAGGCGGAGAAATGGCAGTAAAAATTGAACGAACACAATCGCTAAAATGATTGCAATGCCCGCATACAGGGCGGATTCGTGCATAAACTTAAGAAATACCTGCCAGCGGCTGGCGCCGCACATTTTTTGAATGCCAATTTCCTTATAGCGGCTGATTGAGCGCGCGGAACTGATATTGATGTAATTGATGCACGAGCTAATAAATATCAGGAATGCAATTGTCGACAGCAGAATCACCAGATTGATGACGCCATACTTGTACAGGTAAACACGTGTAAACGGTTCCAGATAGTAAATTTCATCCTCGCGGGCTTTGGAGAATTGCGCCAATTTTTGATTGACTTCATCAACCTCAATATTTTTATTTAGCAGGACAAATGTGTAATAGGCGGAATTGGAATAGCGGTCGATATCACCGGCCACATCATCCGTAAGGTCGGGGATAGCAGCAAACGGCACAAGAAATTCAAACTGCATGAGTGAATTGGACGGACAATTTTCCGCGACGCCAGTGACAAGAAAATCATGTTCATTATTCAGTTGCAATGTTTTGCCAAGCGGTTCTTTATCGCCAAAATATTTCTTTGCCGCTTTTTCGGTGATAATAATGGAGTGCGGCTGCTCAAGCGCGGTGTTGGGATCGCCTTCTAATAACGGATATGTGAAAATCTTAAGAAACGAAGGCGTCACCCCGCGCACCTGATTTTCGACAAACATGTTGTCTTTGTAGCGCACCAGAATATTGCCGCCGAATCCGCCGGTTGCCGCTTCTTCGATTTCCAGGAATTCGGCCTTTAAATCTTTGGCAGCCGGTCCGGGCGTAATATCGGAGCCTTCATCGGGGCTGTCGTTTATTCCGCGCCGAAAGACATGGTAGATGCGATCGCTGTTTTTATGGAATCGATCAAAACTCACCTGATGTTGAACCCAGACGAGAATTAAAATCGTGATCGTCAGCCCAACCGTTAAACCAACAATGTTGATGGTGGAGTAGGTTTTATTATTGAGCATGTTTCGAATGGAAAATTTTAAATACGTTTTAAACATAATAAAGTCCCTTTAAGTGAGACGTGAAACGTGAAAAGTGAAACGAAAAGCAAATAGTGAAAAGGGTGATTAAAAAAATATCAGTGACCAGTAATCAGAAAGCGCTGTGGTCAGCTTTTTTTGTATAGCGAACAGCTTATTTTTATATATCCGCCGAGAGTAGCTGGTTACCAATTACCGCTTGTTAGGGCGCAGAAATGTTCAGTCAATCACCGTCTATCAAATAATGTTTTATCATTGCCTCAGTTCTTGAATAATCCCAACAATTAACACTGTGTTATAAGACTTCATTCAAGAAAAATTTATTCTTTCTTTCGGTTCAGATGGTCCGGATCGAACACGATGGTGGCGGGACCGTTTGTTACAAACATAGGATTGGCGCAGCCTCTTTTGGGAGAGTATGGTTTAGCCTCAGGAGCAGTATTATTAATAATATCTTCGCCCAACTCACGCATTGCTGTAATATACGATTTATCGTAAGGCTTTTTAACGTAAACATAATGACCGCAATAAACTTTTGTGATTCCGCCATCCATAAGCTTTTCCATTTTTTGACATGAATTTACATAGGTTTGCATCGGAGAAAGCGGTTTGAGTTGGAGCCAAACGTGATTAGCGCCAAAAGCGTCACCCGAATAACAGACGCCTGCTTTTCTGTCGAGCAGAACAATTGAGCCTGGAGTATGACCGGGCATATGACTCACTTCGATCTGTATTTCACCCAAATCAAAAATATCTCCCTCATTTACAAAATTAATTTTGCCTTTGTACTCTTTTGGCAATAAAACGGTATCCGCCGGATGCATCCATATCTCGGGAAAATATTTTATATTGCCAGCATGGTCGCCATGTGCATGGGTAATCACAACCATAACAGGCTTTTTGGTGATTTGACTGACAAAAGTATCGAGATTTTTAATTCTGGTCCCGGTATCTATTAGAAGCGCTTTTTCTGTTCCTTCTACTAAATACATCGTGGTGTTGTCTGAACCTTCCAATATAAACATGTAGTCTTCAAGCCTGGCAGGAGTAACATCAGCGTATCGAAAGAACCGGCATGCAGCGCTAAAGCAACATCCCACAGAGAAAAGCAGGATAACAGACGATAAAAATCTTTTTATAAATCCTCCATCGACGAAAATAGTGAAGATGATATCCTTTTATAGTATAGCATCAAATAAATATTTATCGTTAAATTATTAGTAATGAAAATTTACAAACGGAAGAATCTTCGCCCATTTCGGATTATTTGCGGCATAATTGATGACGCCAATTTGCAAACCGTGCAACGCGGCGGCTGAATTCACAATACCTATGCTGACGCCGTTTTGCGCTTCTCGAAATTTGTTGAATCCACCGAAACAAACGCCGTTTGACTGATCGATACTCAGGAATGTTGCGCCGCATATTCCAAATGTTTGGCTCGCATTTAGACGCAGCAGCGACAGCGCTATGCCGTGGACTGCTTCATCGGCTGTCAGCAGAGCGCTATAGGAAACACCATGAATGTTGCGGGCGTGCATTGCCAGGCCGCATATGGTGAAGCCTCCGATATTGCCCCCGGTCCCGATAGCGATCCCTGCAAGATTAAAACCATTTATTTCTTTTTGGGCGACAAGCGCAAGGCCGCCCACAGAAAAACCATGAATTGTTCCTAATGACATCGTGACGAGTCCGCTGATATTTATACCGTTCAAATTATCGCCCGCACCTAATATAAGCGTTCCATAATTGATCCACCGCATGTCGCCGGAACACACAGTTGCCAATCCGCTGATGTTGATCCCCGATAATTGCGATCCGCCAAATATCGCCAGCCCGCCCAACGTGACGCCGCGAATATCGTTCGCCTCGGGCCGAATCAATCCCAGCGAAATGCCGCGGATTTTGCCTTCCGCATTGTAGCCTGGCGTCCCGAGCGTGATATTCAATCCGTCAATTCGTTTGATATTGTAATCTGAGAAATTAAACCGCACTCCTGTGAATCGATCGGAATTGCCAAAACTGAAACCAATATCTTTCACAGCAAGGTTGAAACTTTTATGATGTTCTGTTGATTGTGCATATATAATTGAGTATGTCCAGAGTAGAGTAATACCCAGTATGATTGTGGTTTTTGTCTTCATTATAATGCCTTTATTATAATGTGAAATGGAAGTGCCATAGAGCTAAGCGCATGGTAAAGTAAATACCTTTTGTTTTTCCGCTGTGCGCCATGCTCTATGCGCTCTGCTAACGAGTTTCACGTCTCATTTCGATGTGCTTTAATGTAAATTCCAACACCGTATCAGCATGCTTGTTCAAGTCCTCTATTGTTGGAACCACTTCAATATCCGGGTATACGCCATGCGCGCATATTTCACCATTCGGACGAACGGAAAAGCCCGTAGCTGACCGCGCCCATAAGGTTGAATGGGGCAGCACAAATTCGTAAGCGTCGCTGCCGGGCTTGCGGCCGCCGGTTTCCTGCCCAATGAGTGTTCCGATATGATTGTCTTTGATGATATACGCGCATTCGTGCGCAGATGAATAGGTGAACGGTCCAATCAACAAGTACACGTCGCCATGAAATCGCAAGTTGTTGGACATCGGAAGTGTCGGATCAAATGTTGTCGTGGCAAGTTCGCCCATTGGCGTTTTATAGTAATCTTTCATCACAGAGTGAATTCGAAGCATGGGCGACAGAAACCAGGGGACGATGTGGGCGAGTCGCTTATCATTTTGCACACTTCGCTTTCGTTCGAACTCCGACGCAACGAGGTATGGTTTATCCCAAATATAATGGATAAGTTTGCTCACATTGACAGTCCACCCGCCGTCATTATCGCGAATATCGATGATCAGATTGGTGATTCCGGATTCTATTATTTGGGCAAACGATTGTTTTAAAAAATGATCGTATGCTTTCGCCGGGCCGCCAAATGATTTGATTGTCAGCAGTCCTGTAAAATCGTTCAGTCTTCGATACTGGAATTTATCATTTTTGGGCTGTTCGGATTTCAGTTCGTTTTGTTTCTGTCGCAACTCGTTCTCGGTCAAACCAGGAGTTGCGACAGTGTCGACTCTGGATTCATATTGAAATACAATGTGAAACGGCGGCTCCATGTGATATTTCCGCCACAACAAATTACCGAACCACGATTCGATTCGGTTTTCGCTCAGGCTCGTTTTGAGCTCATGGAGAATGACATCTGAGTTAATCCCATTTATTGAAAGTATTTCACTGCCGATTGGAATGCCTCCGGTGTAATCGTTGGTTAAAACAATACGATCATTTTTAATGACAATGCCAATTGGCGCGAAAGTTCCGCCGTTTTTTTTATAAGTGTTGTATTCCTCCCACGGCAGGTAAATTTCGGTGTGGTCAGATTGCAATTCATTTAAAGCGATGATGAGCTTCCCGCGCGTTTTTTGCGCGGGTTAGTTCAATCATTATTTAGGCCGCATCCCTTTAGCAGAGAC
>JAFGDW010000003.1 GCA_016931935.1 Candidatus Zhuqueibacterota bacterium
AGGTCGACTTGTGGGACTTACGTTAACACCTTCCCACAGCCCTTTCAAAGAGCAATCATCATCGCCGTTTCATGGCGCACTGTCAGCTTGACTCGCATATTTGGGTACATTAAATGTCCATACAATTAGTCCAGAGCAAGAGCAGCTTAGCCGCAACTTCGCTAGGGCAAAGCACCAGCGAATATTTGAGTGTTAATTCATGATGTAGATAGCCATCGCGACTTAATTGATAATATAATTAATAAATCTTCATGAAACAAGCTCATTTTCCCGATATAAAAATAGCATACAGTGAAGCAGATAACAAATACAAAACCTGATTGCACCTTTTCTAATAATTGATTATATTGATCGAACGAACACCCAAACCCTGTCATTTACAATTAAATATCGACACAGACGTTTAAATGTAACCTAATGTATGCACCTAATACTAATCAGAATTAAATTGAAACCGGAATTTTTCCATTAATCAGCCAGGAGAACTCAACATGGGACGTAAATCTATTTTGTGCATGATATTCCTATTGAATTATTCAACATTATTTGCACAGGAAAATTATGGCGGCGTAGGGATAGTCATTTCCCGGCAACTTTCAGGGTATCTGCTGGTTTATGATATGGCTGCTGGCGGACCTGCTGAAACCGCGGGCATTAAAAAAGGCGACTTGATTTATCAGGTTGAAGACGTTTCCATAACAAAATTGTATGTGACCGAAGTAATAAACCGTTTAAAAGGGACAACCGGAACAAAAGTAAAGATCGGTATCCTTCGAGATAATAAACCGCTCAACATTGAAATTGTGCGCGGGGTTGTGAATAAATGGATTGCGCCTGAAATTCTTGCCGGTGATTGCCGAAATGGTTATGGTAAATATAAAAGTGTTGACGGTAATATATGCGAAGGCAACTTCCTTGATGGGAAATTTCATGGAAATGTAAAAATAACGAAGCCTGGCGGGGAAACAATTACATATAATGCGAATGACGGCGTCATAGATGAATCAACGAGTGTTGTTGATTATCCCGATGGCAGAAAATACACAGGCTCTATCGTCGAAGGTGTTCCACATGGAAGTGGCACAATGCTAATGACTGATGGAACAGAACGTTATGGTGAATGGTTCTTGGGAACTCTTATCGAAGGCTGTTTTAGTGGAAATTGTGAGAATGGTGAAGGCGTATATATTCTTAAAAACAAATATAAATATAGTGGTGAATTTAATAATAGCAATCTTCATGGTTACGGTAAAATAGAATATCTTGACCCCCAAAAGGAAATATCCATGTATATTGGTCGTTTCGATAATAACGCTATTAAAGCGCCAGGCCAGATATACTATCACGATGGGAACAGGTATGAGGGCGACTTTAACCGTATGTTTAAAGCAAACGGCCGGGGTAAGATGTATTTTGTAAACGGGGATTATTATGAGGGAGAATGGATTGATGGTACGATGGCCGGATACGGACTGCTTATTACAAAAAATGGGGACTATTATGCCGGTTCATTTAAAGATGGAAAACCGGATCACTGGATAACGACTCAAATGAATGGTAAAATTAGGCTGCACATGTACAAAAACGGGATTATTGATCAATCCTGGCAAGACCAGGCAGATGACTTTCTTCAAGGCTACCAGGTAAATACAAATATCTCTCCATTATTCAGATTTTTTGTCTTTGCAACCAGATTTTCGTTTCTTGCCGGACCGGTTTATGGCGATTGTCAGAATGGTATCGGGATTTCAGTGATTGGAAAGTGGAAAGACGTCTATTACGGGCAGCATAAAGATGGAAAACCAAACGGTGATGGAGAATTTTACTCCGCGTTTGACCAACACAATAATTATGTTTTAAAAGGCAATTTTCAGAATGGACTGGCGCATGGTTTAATGACAGTGCTTTATGAAACGAGTTCCTCAGAAAGAATTTATTATGAAGGCACGGGAATGAGTCCCCATGACAAATCATTCGCCGACGTTGAAGCTGAAATGAAACGTCGCGAAAAAGCACGGCAGGAAGCCAGAGAAAAAAGAGAACGGGAACTTGCGCAAGAACGCGCAGCATTTTTGGCACGACTTCAGGCTGAAGCGGCAGAAAGGCGGAGGCGTTCTGATGACCAATCGAATCGATACAACAGTTCATCCGGGTACGATGAAAACTGGCAACGAGGCAGTAATGATGTGTGTGTATCAGGTGATTGTGAAAATGAGCCGTCAATTATACAATTTGGCAATGGAGATTATTACCAGGGTGACATGAAAGACGGACTTTTCCATGGGCGAGGGATGCTTAAAGTACGGGCATCCGGAAAAAGTTATCACGGCGGTTTTGAAAACGGCAAATTTCATGGCCAGGGCAATATATTTGACAAGTGGGATAACAAACTGGTGGCCCAACATGAGCATGGCAGGTTAGTCAGCGGAAAAGCCTATAATTCTGATGGCTGTCACGTCTATACCGCTACCTACAGTGGCAATGTGCCCAGCAGTTACTCCTACAGATCTCAGAGTTGTACCCTGTATTTCGGAGAGAAAGCAAACGAGCCGGCCTACTACTACCATGGTGGCAATACCGGAAGAAGCGAATGGTCACAGGAAACGATATACTATAATAAAGGGACTGGAAATGAGTGGAGCGTGACGATACCTGTGAGAACAAGACGCTAATCTTTTTTCTTGTTTATTAAACGTATGAATCAATTCACGTTTAATCTATCCTGGGTGTAACCCTTCAATATTTAAAGGGAACTACCTGTGCGAAGGTTTTTCTGGTGGCGTTTGAACGGGACCATTAGCTGTAACATATCGTAATGAGAGAATCTTCGCAAGCGTCTTCCCAACAAATTGTGAGTCCCGGGACAGACTGTATAGGCGCAGCGCTCCGATATTATACTTGTAACGAAGTGGTTTTGAGTTTCTTCTTGTCATTCACATCCTCTTAGTCTCCACCTTCGAAAGAAGGAGAAATTATGGACAATCTCAAAACCACTTCGGAAGCAGTATACATTACATGTTCTCACATTAACATCCTTTTCTAAGAATGGAGTTTTATGATGCGCATCGATCGAATGCTTGCAATAACAGTCATGCTTCTTAATCGACATCGCATCTCCGCCAGGGAATTAGCTGATAAATTCGAAGTGTCGATCCGCACGGTGTACCGCGATATTGAGGCCATAAATATGGCCGGTATTCCAGTGGTGTCGTTCTCAGGTAACAATGGCGGTTTCGGCATTCTCGACACCTATAAACTCGACCGCCAGCTACTGACGCTCAACGACATGACCAGCATTCTCGCAGCACTCAAAGGCGTCAACACCACGCTGGAAGATCGGGAGTTGGACACCACGATCGAAAAAATCCAGAATCTTGTCCCCAAGGATAAAGAAAAACATGTTCAGCAACATCTCGAACAAGTAGTCATCGACATTACACCATTGGGATATACAAAGCGGCAAAAGGCGCGTCTGCAAATCGTACAACAGGCGACAACACGCTCCCGGCTTCTCGAATTCGAATATCGTAATTCCAGGGGTGAAACAGTGACACGTATTGTCGAACCACTCACACTTTTGTTTAAAGGCTATGCCTGGTATCTCTATGCATTTTGCCGTTTGAAGAATGACTACCGCTTATTCCGGTTGTCACGTATGAAAGATCCCAAAATGCTTGAGCAAGAATTCATTCGCAAAGAAAAGTCGTATCAGGAATTTGGGACATTTGAGCCTGATACGAACAAATGGACGCGATTGGTGCTCAAATTCTCACCGAATGTTCGCTTTAGAGTTGAAGATTATTTCGAAGATGAATCGATCGAAATTCAGCCAAATGGTGATTTAATTGTCACGATTACTACTCCGGAGGACGACTGGGTCTACTCGCTCATACTTGGTTATTGCGAGCATGTTGAAGTTCTGGAGCCGGATCATGTTCGCGATATCATCAAACAAAAAGCATATAAAATATTTTCACACTACTCTCAAACCTGACATAATGATGTCACAGGCCGGTGTTATATTGGTTGTGAATATTTTAATTCACTGCCAGACGTCCGAAGTTTCTAAAACGTCGGACGTCTCAAACCAAATAAACGCAATCATTAAATAACACTGGAGGCTAATATGCAAAACTTCTGTCAATCCTGTGGAATGCCAATTTCTGAAGAGACAAAAGGTCACGATCCTTTTTGCAAATATTGCAGCGATGAAACTGGCAAACTCTATCCCCGTGAAATGGTGCAAAAAGGTATTTCTGAATGGCTAAAGCAATTTACGCCACATGCTGAATCCATTGATCTCATGAAACGTGCTGATCATTACTTGAATGCCATGCCAGCGTGGGCGCAGGAGTAACTCTTGCGTATGCAAAACAGATGCATGAAATCAGCCTCATACATCTGTCAGCAAACATTTCTTTCATCCAAACAATCATTTTGCAAAATTCAGGGAGGAATCCATTATGTTGACAAGTAAACGAGTTATTATCGCTACGCTATGTGGTCTGGTTTGTGGTTTGATATGTTTAAAAATGGCAAGCTCAAGTCCGGATTCAGCGGAAACAATGTCGACCGGCTTAAAATTAAGTATTGTTTTTGGACGTACACTGTTGGGATTTGCCATCGGTATTAGTTCTTTACGCATGAAATGGTGGCTGCATGGCATTGTGCTGGGGATCATTACCAGTTTTCCAATGGCATTCCCCAATTTAGATCAGATGCCTATTTTCATTGGCACATTCGTGATGGGCATCATTTATGGATTGTTGATTGAATTAGTGACGTCTGTATTGTTCAAAGCAAAATCAGTATTTCAATAAAACCAATAGCCATGAAAGCACAAAGAGAAACTTATAAACTGATAACACAACTAACTAAGATTAAACACGATAGCAAAAATTCAAACTGAATCATACGAATGAAATTCTTCGTGTTTTCATGGCCAAAAATGCAAAATCAATTTGATTATAAGGGGTATATAATTTACAACCTGCACGTATTCATTTCTAAAACACTCACGTATTCATTACTCTTTTTGCTCATTACATCATCTGTAGTTGCACAGGAGCAAAATCCAAATAAACCGAACAGCAAAGGAAATAATATGAAGAAAAAAATATTCGTTTTTCTATTTGACGGATTTTCTGATTGGGAAATATCATATCTCACGCCTGAAATAAATAAGAGCGAACAATTTGATCTGGTCTATTTTTCAAAGCATGGCAATTCTGTTTCATCCATGGGGGGATTACAAGTTAAACCAATCCTATCGCTTTCTGAAATAAATATTGACGACATTGACATGTTAATTCTTCCGGGTGGAACAGCATGGGAAAAAGGAGAGAATAACGAAATCACAAAACTTACGCAAGCTGTTTTTGAAAAAGGAAAGCCAATTGCTGCCATATGCGCTGCAACAACCTATTTAGGGCAACTCGGATTATTGGATAATTTGAAACACACCAGCAATGACGTAAATTATTTAAAAGCAGTTGCTCCTGAATATCGCGGAGCTGATAATTATCAAAACGTATTGGCAGTGACTGACCGAAACATCATTACTGCAAATGGGATAGCTCCGATTGAGTTCTCGCGAGAAATATTCAGGACGATTGGATTATATAACGACATTGAGCTTGAAAAATGGTTTCAACTATTTAAAAATGGAATTTGGAGTGAATAAAATCCAATTGATAGTCACGAGCGGTACTTATATTTTCGGATCATGTTCGAAAAAACATCAAACAAAAAGAACTATTTTTTTACGCTATTCTCAAACCTGACATAATGGTGTCACAACCCGGTGTTATATTACGGACAACGAAAAAAGGAGAAGGAAAAACGGAATCAAATCTTTCCTTTTCTCCGTTGTCTTTGCTCCATTCTCCGAAAATGCGATTGTATTCTCAATTTTTGGAGATAAGCAATCTTTAACAATTATAGATATAAAACAAGGAGGAAATTATGCAATCATTCTGTCATTCCTGCGGCATGCCAACCAGTGAAGAAACCAAAGGCCATGAGCCCTACTGCAAATATTGCAGCGATGAATCCGGCAAACTGTATTCACGTGAAATGGTGCAAAACGGTATTGCTGAGTGGTTAAAAATGTTCACGCCCAATGCTGATTCCATTGATTTAACAAAACGCGCTGAATACTATATGAAAGCGATGCCTGCATGGGCACAGGAATAGTTGGAGGGTCCACAGATGCCATCCTTTCGAGAGATGGCATCTCTTGACAAATTTAATTTAAGGAGGAAAAATGTTAACAAGCAAACGTGTTATTATTGCCACCATCTGCGGCTTCATATGCGGCTTTATCTGCATGACAATGGCCAGCTCCAATCCGAATCCGACCGCGCCGATAACCACGGCCGTGAAACTGAGTATTCTAATCGGCCGTGGTATGATGGGGTTCACCATCGGTATTAGCGCGCTGAGGCTGCGCTGGTGGCTGCATGGCATTATCCTGGGAATCATTTGCAGCATTCCCATGGCGATCCCGGTGATGGACAATATGGGGATATTTATCGGCACTTTTGTGATGGGCGTCATTTATGGGCTGTTAATCGAACTGGTCACATCTGTGTTGTTCAAATCAAAATCAGTAGGAATGTTGAAATAAGCCTTCGATGGGCGTTTATAGATGTCCACTATGTTCATAACCTAAAATAAAGGGTATAAATGAAACTCATTTTTCTATTTTTCTTATTTCTTTTCATGCTAGAATGTTCTTATCAAAAAAAATACGCACCGGGCACAATCCTGTTTGAAGACTCTTTAAACGGCTCTGTGCAGCACGAAGCCTGGAAAGTCGCTCCCAACCGTTTTGTCGAACTGCCCGGCAATGAAACCGTCTTTCAACTGCAAGCAACGCCAACAGACACGTTCGTTCTCCATCCGTGGGTTGGCGACAATAGCTGGGAAAACATTCGGCTGGAAGTCGAGTTCCTGGTCACCGATTCCACCCGCAGTGGTTTCATCGGTCTACAATTCCATATTCAGGATGATTCGGTACGCTGTTGTAATCTCGCGTTTTACATTGGCGGCAACATAAACGATGAACGACGAGTGGAAACAACAGGCCACTGGAGTAAAGGTAATCTATCCTGGAAATTGTGGCCATTCGCCCAACGGAGCTTTCAATTGGAATCGGACAAATGGTTCAAACTCCGCATGGATATTGGCAAAACCATCGCCAATGTGTACGTGAATAAAGATTCCACACCGGTTTACACAACCTATGATTTGCCATTTGCCAACGGGGGAATCCGGTTTTGGCAATATGGTGGATCGGCCTATTTCCGCAATCTGAAAGTCACAGCATTAGGCCAATCTGACGTCCAACCTGTTTTGCCTGATCCGTTTAAAGCTATCCGCGACAAGGCCACTCACAGTTGGGAAATCACCGAGCTGCTCACTCACGAATCAGGAATAGAACAAATGCCTTCAGCGGATTATAAATGGCATCCGGCGGCCACGGATGCGCGCGGTGTACTAAACGTCACCGCCGCCTATCCGGAGAATCTCGAAAAACGAGTTCTGTTTGCGCGTGCGACAATTGAGAGCCAACCCGATACGACTCAGATATGCCATTTCAGTTACACCGATCGGGCAAACCTGTGGCTCAACGGCAAACGCATTTACACCGGCCAACCGCGCGGCTGGTTCGATCCCGGTCGCACTCTCGAAGATGAGTACGGTCGTTTAATTCCCGATCTGTTTTCTGTTGAGGTACCATTCAAAACAGGAACAAATGAAATTATTGTCGGACTGGAAATCAAGGAACCGCAATTTGGTTCGGGGATTTGGATGAGGGTGGATTAGATAGCGAACAACGGACAAAGGAGAACGACACATTGCTTACCGTTTTCCCTTGTCCGTACGCCATTTTTCATTTATCCAATTGAGGATATTCACATGAAATATCAAATTTTTATATCTTGCTTTTTTATTTTTTTCTTATCGACAATAGTTACTTCACAGGAACAAACAACTCAGCCCGTTCAATTAACGCAACTGACGATCGAGCAAAAAGCCGACCGTGCGGTCATGAATTCAATTTCATACATGGTGTTTGGCATTTCCTACGCCAAGTCACAAGGACAGACAGTCGCTCAATATGCCGAATACTGCGCGCGAACTACCGCGCCATTTTACCAACGATTTAGCAATCAGCCACCGATTGGAATTATCCGGGCAACTCACAACGTTTTGCAATCTGATAGAAATTATCAATTGGAAATTACAGAATCAACCGACTCAACTATCACGGGACGCATGACATTATACGGTGTTCAATATATCAATCCTGAAAATCCGTTTGGCGGCGTCACGGTTGATGAATGCTATGAATTCTACAATACGTTCATCACGCATCTATTAAAATCAATCGGAATGAACTACTCATACAAGTTAAATGTCGAGTGGATTGAATTCGAGATTCATAAATAAGGTTAATGATTATTTAAAATACTCAACTTAGAAAATTTCGTTCCGCCCCGATTTATCGGGGCGGAGTGTCGCCGGAGTCGCTCTGCGACGATCGTTCACTGACATATTGTAAGTATCCAAGTTGGTTGCTGGACGCGGAGCGTCCTTTCTGCATTCCGTCCACGACTGGTCGGGACGGAACGATTATAAAACAACAAACCTTTAGCTGAGTTTTCTGCATAATCATATAATTTTTATCGTTATTGCCTGGGCGATCGTGGGATCGCACGACAACATTATCAGGAGAATACTATGGAAAAGCCTTGTTTAAACGATGAAAACGAATACCCCGATGACGACGTTTTAAGCCGATATCTCGGAGATGTAAAGAAAACGTGGGATTCATTTATCGATTTTATCAATGTGTCCTATCCTGCGTTCTCAGGGGAATGGCGTTATTATAAGGACGGAAATAATTGGTTATATAAAATAACGAAAAAGAAGAAGACTATCTGTTGGGTATCTGTCTGGCATAATTTGTTCAAGACGACTTTCTATTTTCCCGGGAGAGCGGAAGAATTAATCCTCAATAGCAAAATACGGGTCGATCTCATTGACCAGTTTATGCATAGTACATGGTATGGAAAAACAAGGGGCTTTACGGTAGACATCAAAAATGAGGGTGATTTGGATACAACAAAATTGCTGATTGAGATAAAAGAAGAGCTTAAATAGTTTACTCTCAAGGAAATAAATATCTGGATAACAGACCGAAGGGAGCACGCTTATGGCATCAGAACAACGTTTTGTAGAATTTATCGTTGAGCAGATAGAAACCACGCGGGAAATTCGATATCGGAAAATGTTCGGCGAGTATGCGATTTACTGTGATGATAAAGTGGTAGCATTGGTATGCGACAATCAATTGTTCATCAAGCCAACCGGAGCAGGCAGAGCATTTATCGGTGATGTTACTGAAGCGCCGCCTTATCCGGGCGCAAAACCATCTTTTCTTATTGATGAGAAAATGGAAGATCGCCGATGGTTGAGTGAATTAATCGAAGTTACGTTCAACGAATTGCCAATGCCGAAGAAGAAAAAAAAATAGGATCCGGTTATTGTACTCGTTATAGAACGATTTTATTGAATAACTAACGGTTGAACATCCCCCTGATTTCATCCTGCCATAAGGCATGCAGGATGAAATATTCCCCCAGCTAAAGAGCAAGCTGGACTACCGCATTCGAAGGGGGACGATCCCATTCTGCGCTCGCGAAGCGAGTAGAATAGGATCAGGGGGATGTTTCCCCACATTTTAAGAATTAGTTCAAACTACAATTATAAACAATATAAATTAAATAAAATGTGACTTGCCGACTGGATGACAAAAAACAGGACAATAGTCATATGAAAATTACCGAAAAAATTAGTTGCAATAATTTCCCATGTCAGGACGTTCTTCACGCCTCACACTTAATTCCGTCAATCACAATTGATCCGACGACGATCCGTATGGTCATGATTTCCGAAGCGCCGCCGGAGAATCCGGCTGACGATTTTTACGCGCCCGGCAATCCGTTTTACATGCAAACCACATTGCATGCGTTCAATGAGGCCGGATTCAATTTCACGTCCATTCAGGATATTCTTGGGATTGGAATTTACATTACGACCGCTGTTAAGTGTGGAAAGACCGGTTATACGATTTCCACAGCAACGATTCAAAATTGTTCGGCGCTGCTGGAAGTGGAGCTGCAACTGTTTTCCAATATACAGGCCATCATTATTAATGGCGATGTGGCGATACGATCATTCAATTATATCACCAGGCGGCAATCGGGCAAACGCGTTATCCCGGCTGGCTCGACTTACAAAATTCGAACGGAATCCTGTTATTATCATGACATTCGTGTGTTCCCCTCGTATATTTTAACCGGCCAAAATTTCCTGATTGAAAAATCCAAGCGACGGATGATTTCAGAAGATATCCAAAACGCTATGAAATTATTGAAGCTGTGAGTCGGCGCAACGCCAAAAATAAAGGAGAAACACCAGTGCTGACAGATCATTCCCTGGCAGTCCAAATTCTCAACACAAAGGATAGCGATGACGATCTCGACCAGGTTGTGAATATGGCCATAAGCGATGCACAATTATTAGAAACACTCAGGGGTGGATTGATGCAAAAAAATGAAGTCTATCGCTATAACTGCTACAAGGTGTTATTTCGCATCAGCCAGTTGCGCCCGGATGTGTTGTATCCCTGGTGGGATTTTTTCGTGGAGCATATGGAAAGCCCAAACGCCTATCATCGCATGGCGGCGATTCCCATTATCGCCCAACTCACGAAGGCTGATCCTGAAAATCGTTTTGACGCAGTCTTCTCCCAATTTTTTTCGCACCTTGAAGACACCAGTTTCATTGTCGCCCGGTTTATTGCTCAAAACGCCGGTGTCATTGCCAAAGCCAGGCGGCGCTTGCAACGCGATATTACCCAAAAACTACTGACAATTGAACATACGCCGCACAAACATATCGATCTTCTAAAAAGCGACGCGATTGAATCGTTTACCGTATATTTTGATGAAGCGGAGAACAAAGACGCAATTATTGCCTTTGTCAAAGCTGAATTTTCGGGCGATAGTCCGCGTTGCCGAAAAATGGCAAAGGCGTTTTTGAAACAGTTTCATATTGCATGACTTCTTTGACCACCAACCACACGAACATGTAAGTTCATGGCATTAATTTGGTTCATAGTTTATTATTTTTTCACCTGGTTAAATATTTGGAGGCCCAATGACTGTTCTAAACAAAATCGCCTATTTCCAAAACACCCGAAATGAAATTCCCAATCAGAAATTGGCGAAAGAATTAGTTGAAACCAGGAACCGCGACGGGATCAAAGAAATCGTCGGCAACCTGTGGCATAAGAACAAAAGCGTGCAAAGCGACTGCCTGAAGGTGCTGTATGAAATCGGCTACCTCGCGCCGGAGCTGATCGCCGATTATGTGAATGAATTTTTAGCGCTGCTCAAAAATAAAAACAATCGGCTCGTTTGGGGCTCGATGATTGCTCTATCGACCATTGCCCGTCTCAAAGCCGATCGGATATGGTCGCATATCGACGATGTGATTTCCACGACAGAGAACGGCTCGGTGATTACGGTGGTAAACGGCGTAAAAGTGCTGGCCGGCGTGGCATCCACACAGCAGGTATACAATGAAAAAGTGCTGCCCGTGCTCCTGAATATTGTTGAAACATGCATCCCCCGCGATGTGGCAACGCATGCCGAAAGTATGCTCGTCATGATTAATGACAGCAACCGCGGTGAATTTCTCAATGTATTGAAAGCGCGCGAGCAGGAGATGACATCTAAGTCGCATATAACGCGATTGAATAAAGTGTACAAAAAATTTGTTGAATAACTTCTATTCAAACAACGGGAAAGCGATAATTAACAGCCTGAATAAACTGTCTTATAACATAACAAATCCTGAGACTGGAGAAATTATCATACAATTCGATATTCCTCGAACTGGCAGAATTGGAAGATTTGCTAAAATAATTGAAAGCGAAGTCAATCAAGACGCTCTAATAAACATCATGCAAGACGCAGATAGCTATGAAACATACAAGCCCAACAAAAAAGCAACGTGGTGGATGGGCGCTGTAGAACGGTTGGAAGACGAAGTTGGCATTCAGGAAGCAATTGAAATAATGAAAGCCTGTGGTCGACGATGTTGCTCTCAAGGACATCGAACAACCGCGAAGCGATTAATGGCTGAATCCAGTTCAGTTGAAGAATTTCTAGTAAAGACGAGTCAATATGGCGTCAAAGAAGGCGCGATCGAATATAAATTAAAAGACGAGCGAACGATAGTCGGTCAGTTTAATAGGTGTTTTTGTGGACAAGTTAAACGGACAACGACACCATTTAAGAATAGAACATATTGTCATTGTTCAACGGAATTTCATAAACATTTTTTCGAAGCAGCGCTTGGAAAAGATGTTCATGTCGAAATAATCCAATCCATCATCAGTGGAGCCACGTGTTGTATATTTTTGATTTATTTGAATGACAACGAATAACGTGCTGTATCTACTCATTATTCGATGGTATACTCTGTCCAAAGTGGTTTTTAGCTTGGGGCAAAGCAATGCTATCGCTCTGAGTGTTGGCATCGCTAATTAACAACCTCAAAACCACTTTGAATTCAGTATAAACCAAAGATGCATTGTGCATGGATCCCGCAAAGCGGGAGCATAGCGAAATTTGATCTCGCTATGCTCTCTACGCGATGCAACATACAATCAATGTATCTGAAAAACCATTTTTTGTACTCACCATCTTTTTTTTGAGTGGATACAAGTAACCTATCCTCCTGTATGGCGTATTTTCGCATTGTTTGCTACTGTGAAACGTCACTACATGCAGACTGTCCAAAAAAAATTCGCCTGCTTAAATTCCACTTCTTTGCGACAACCATCAGCTTCTGTTGTTAAAAATCTTCAATTCGGCAAGTCGATACAATCTTCCAGATTCATTTTATCTTATTGATTTTTTTCGGAATCTTTTATATACTGTAAATGTCGGTTCTATCAATTGAGTGTGTGGTGATCTGTAGACGATTTATCATATTTATCAGGAAAATATGATGAAAAAATTATCATTTATATTTTTTATGCTAACCAGCTTGTCTCTCAACGCCCAAACATATATAAAAAACTGGGGTGCCACAGGCCGCGGCAACGGATGGCCGATTCTGAATGATTCACGTACTGTTGCTGGCAATGCCAGCATGGGTGCAGACGAACCGCCTCAATCCTGGGCGACTATCCGTGGCAGTTTTGGACAAACTATTGAAGCAACCTCAGACGAAGCGATTATTGTTTCCGGTCACCTTGAATTTGTTGGCGCTGGTCCGGGCGAAAGCTACTTTCCCCTTCGTTATGCGTTGACCTATCAGGAAGACGAAGGAATGCTGGAACATCAGTATACAGATTCTGCAGCATGGTCAGTTACAGGCGGCCATTATGGATACGAGTTTACACCGGGATCTGGCGCGGATTTTCCATCAAGTGGTGCAGATGGAAGAGGTAAAGTCTGGACAATCGTAAATGGTAACTGGAATAGTACCTGGAGTAACAATGGCCGGGCTATATCGCATGCAAGCCAGGTTCCTAGCTATGCAGTCATGCCCGGCGGTGTTTATAATTGGGCAATCTCTGTTCAGCCGCTCGATGATAGCACAAATGAAGTCCGCTGGTATCTGGTGCATGAAGATAAGGTGAGTTACTGGTTTGGCGGTACGGCTATTGATACGGCACTAGCAACCACAAAATTCAAGGGTATTTGCTTTGGAATCGGAAATGATATAGTTACCGACATTACTCACTTTAATTTATCTGATGTCCGGGTCGAAAAAGGTATTCCGATTGAAGTGCCGCCAGCGCCATGGCAAAAATACTACATTGATCATTGGGGCCTGGCAGAATTTCACGGCTGGCCAATTTTGAACGATTCAACAACAATTGCGGGAAATGCCAGCATAGGTGCAGAAATCAGGGACGGTGTGGCATCATTACGCGGTAGTTTTGGGCAGGACGTTGAAATCTCTACAGAAAAAGCAATAATAATAAGAGGACAGATAGAATTCATCGGTGGTAGTGGAGGTGATGATTTTTTTCCAATAAGGTATGCAATAACCTATCAGCCCGATGAAGGTGAGCTACTATATGTAGGTACCGACTCGATGCAATGGTCAACACCATATCTCGCAAGTGGGTATTATGGTTATGCATTTCATCCCAGAACGGGCACAGGAACTATGTCCAATGGCAATGGCGGAGTCGGAACGGTATGGGCAATAAATAACGGAAACTGGGTCAGCACCTGGAACGGTGGGTGCCGGCCTATTGCAGCCATAAATCAGGCGCCACGTAATGCGGAAATAGTTGCTGGTGTATATGATTTGGCAATTTCCGTTATTGTGATAAATGATACTACAAACGCTATCAGATGGTATATGGTGGAACAAAATATGAATTATTGGTTCGGTGGATCGGTTGAAGATATTGCCACAACAAATGTGTTCAACGGTGTTGAATTTGGGATCAATGGAGGTGAATATACTCAGTTCAATGTCACCGATATGTCGGTAGACCTTGGTGATCCCATAGCCGATTTTTATCCTGGTCCGACAGCGTTTTATATAGAACAGTGGGGTATTTTAGGCAACAGATTTGGTGGGTGGACACTTACTCCCGGTGAACTTGCAGGAAACATTAGTATTTCCGGTGATGCTGCCAATACAGACATGACAGCGATTCGTGGCGAATTTTTCGAGCCTGTTGCTCCATCCGATGGGTCTGCTTTAATAATAGATGGGGAACTGGAATTGGAAGGCGGTGGCTTTGAAGCAGCCAACAGTTTGAGATTCGGCGTATTTTATGGTGCAGATGCCGGGCAGCTTATTACGCAGCCGCCGGATTCCATGCATTGGGCCGGCAGCGAAGCTCACCATTCCGGCTATCTGTTTATTCCACCCAGTGCTACACATGATTTAGCTGCATGGGGCGCTGAACATCAATCAGGCAGTTGGGGCGCCGTGGTTAATAATGTTTGGTTTGAACCACAATCCGATAGTAATTATGCTCTGGGAGGTGGTTTTCAATATCCTGCATATGCTATCGCCGGTGCGGGTACTTATAATTTTGAAATTTCAATTTTAACATTGGAAGGTGGAAACAGAGAAATACGCTTTAAGCTAATTAAAAATGATGCGACATATGGTTTTGCTGGCATTGCGATTGATGAACACGATCGTTTTGACACCGACTATTTTAGCTGTATCTCGTTTGCACTGGACTCCGGGAATACAACGACTGCATTCCATTTACGTGATGTGAAAATTGATAAAGGTGAACCGATAACATTACCAGAATGGATAACCACTGGAGTTCAGCCGAAGAATTCAATTCCAACGAAATATGCGTTATCACAAAATTTTCCCAATCCGTTTAATCCAACGACGCACATTCGATATTCGCTCCCGAAACTGGGTAATGTTTCTTTGAAAGTGTACAATTTACTTGGTCAGGAAATAGTGATATTAGTTGAAGGTAAGCAAGACGCCGGGAATTATACGATTGAATTTAACGCAGCAAATTTGCCGGGCGGCGTTTACCTGTACAGGCTAAAAACAAACGAGTTTACTGAAACAAAAAAACTCATTTTAATTAAATAGGCAGAAGGAGTATCTCATGAAACAACCATTCTTCTTTCTCCTGACAATGGTCTATTTGTGCAGTACGTTATATGCTCAAAAAGACACCGTATATGTCCAGGGATATTATGAATCCGGAGGAACATACGGCACGCTTAATGACGCTATTGAGACAGCAATAAATGACGGCACGATTAACAATACCGTATTTAAACTGACTCCTTACGAAATCTATGTGCTGGATAGAAATATCAATCTGGATCGTGGACAAAATCTGGAACTTGTGGCACCGAAACCACTTAAAGCCGGGGATTCTGCTGCTGTACAACATTCTGCTCCCCCACAAATCGTTTGGACTGAAGAACATGACAATGATTACACCACGAATGAACGGCAATATATCATCCGAAGCTATGGTGACATCATCATGAAAAATATATGGGTGCGTTATGCCGATATGGCGGGCAATAAAACCAGTTCATCCATCGTATTTGAAGATCAGGACGATGCCAACAAGCCTGAACAGGGTTACTTTGAAGGCTGTCTTTTCGATTATGCCGGAATTGGCGCTGAGGCCGGAGGAACGATTACGGTAAAGACGGATCATTTTGATGGTGAATTCCAAAATTGCTACTTCAGAAATAATCAGGATAACCACTTTCGTTATTACGGACGTGCCGTATCATTTCCCTACGAGAGTACCGGTTGGCATTATGACAGACTGCTTTTTGAAAACTGCACCTTCACGAATATAAGTCGAATTGTGGCGATGGAAGGGAACGAGTATGGCAGCAATATCCATTTAAATCACTGCACGGTTTTAAATGCAGTTGAATGGATTGTTCAATCCGGCTGGATTGAGAATTTGTCAATTACAAATTCCATATTTGTGAATCCGGCCATGATGGGATATCGGGCGCTCGATGTATGCAATGATGGGCAGAACTACGACGAATTTGTCGCTGGTTTCTGTAATCCACCCAAAGGAGGGTTAATTCAAGACGTTGTACCAGTCGATTCTTTTGGCTTTGAAGTTGATTTTACCGATATGGACCGAAAAATTGTCGTCGGTTTTAGTAACTATGTTTATCAAGATTGGCTGAAAAATTGGTATTCGGAGTGTCTATGGTGTCAAAACAACATACAACAGGGCCATCCTGAAGAAAACTATAAGCCGTTTCCAATGTTGGGTGAAGAAGCGCTGGCGTTTATCGATTCCACTGATGATGATGGTAATAAAATATTTACAAAAATGAATATCGATATGCCAACAATTTATGAGATAGATCCTCTTTTCGTTGAACCGGCGACCAATCAGGATACGCTGTTGCTGTTTTTGGAATACAAGTGGTATTCCTGAGCGGATATAAACTGGGCATATCTCCCTGAGGTATCGGCCCAACGTCTCTGGCCTTTGCCGGAAAATTTAGCCTACACAAACAATACACTGTTAACTGCTGGTATGAGTGGTTTCCCACTCGGAGATTTGTATCACTGGTACCCGGAACAGTACGAGCAATGGAAAGTACAGGAAAATGCTGAACATGCCCGGATTTCGCACTGGTTGAATGTCGGTACAGATTCAATTTTTACACACCTGGAAAAGCAATCTGATAGTGATATCCCAAAGCAGTTTAAACTGAGCCAGAATTATCCGAATCCGTTTAATGCGACCACAAAAATAAAATATACGAATCCCCAATATGGTTATATATCGCTAAAAATTTATGATCTGCTGGGAAAAGAAGTGACAACATTGGTTAAAAGAATACAGAATGCAGGTCAATATGAAGTAATTTTTAATGGAACTAATCTAACAAGCGGTGTTTACATCTACCAGCTTAGAACAGATAATCATTTTTCAACAAAGAAATTTTTATTACTCAAATGATTTCATTCTAAAAGTAAATTAATTATGAATCATTAGGGATTGCTCAAAAACTAATTGCCTTTTATATTCATGAGTCCACTCTAAAGCGATGATAAGCTTCCCGCGCGTTTTTTGCGCGGGTTAGTTCAATCATTATTTAGGCCGCATCCCTTTAGCAGAGACGTTTCATCGGTTTTGCAGG
>JAFGDW010000109.1 GCA_016931935.1 Candidatus Zhuqueibacterota bacterium
CAATCGATACAGGTCAACTATAATTGGATATTTCAGATGATCATCTTTAATCAGAAACATGGTACGCTGCATGTTTACACCCGGGTAATATTCATCAGCGTGTGCGCTCATCACCTGAATATTTGGGTTACTAACATCAAAAAAGTGACGCTTGCCGGACATTTCATCCGCAATTTTTCTGTCGAAATTATTCTGACAGGTTTGATCGACAGTCACCGTGTTATGCGCTATAGTCTGCATCGCGTACGATTTATTCTCGGGCAGATAACGGCCGCCAAACTTCGGTTCGATATTGATCCAGCGGCAAAATCCATAATCAGGGATAATTTCATGTCCCTGGTTGTAGAAAATAAAAGTCAGTTTATCGAAGTGCCCGTGACCCTGACCGTGAACACCGTATTTCATGAGGAGCATGGACTGGTTTTCACCTGTTCCCATGCGGAGGATGCCAAGCCCGCCCTGCGTACCATCGAAACCATCAGTAAATTCAATGCTTCCCCAATCCATATCAGGAATGTTTTTCGCATTATTGAAATCCTGTGCCAGTTTTAATCCGGACCCATTGACGAGAACTTCATCTTGAATTTTTGCAACTGCCAATAGATTGGGATCCGCGCCATAGCGGGAATAAACAAGATCATTTGCCAGAATCACACCGACATCCTGAATATCCATGGTTCGGGAGGCATCATTGATCGGAGGGAACACGCCATTGGGAAACGTCGTCTGCACGGCTGAATAATACGCCTTTTTCAAAATCTGATTTCGATACTCATAAATCTTCAGTTCAGGCTGATTGCGCTCGATAGCTTCGGCAAAAAAGAAAAAAGGACGCAGAGCATAACGGATATAATATGGTCCCTCCATATAATATCCATCAGGAGAAAAAAGCAGATCGAGTTGTTTTAGAAATCCACCCTTACCGTCTTTTTCTGTTCCATACAAGGCCATATCGACCAGGTCTTGATTTCCCAGTACATAACCGATCATCCCCACTGAACAAACTGTCCATGTACCATGATTGTGAATGCGATTGAATTCATGATGGTTTTCGGTTATGAACCAGTCGACGATGACGCGGAATACATTTTTTTCGATGTTCTCACGATCTGCCTTATCAAGCCAATCGTAAATGCAATCGTAAGCCATACTCGTGTAAGTCAGCCAGACAGTTTCGTTCAGCATTTGATGAAACAGCTTGCCCGGCGCCTGGTTATGCGATAGCGGATGTTTGCCAAGCGTTGGGTACAGCTTCGCATATTCCAACAGCATTTCCCGAACAAATCGGGCATATTTTTCTTCGCCGGTGATAGAAAACAGAATTCCCGCTTGATGCATTTCCCGATAATTCTGCTTATGACGCTCGTGTTCATAACCGCCAGCTTCACCAGGCGGAGGAACTTCAATAATTCCGGAAAGCGTTGTTGCAACAGTGTTTTTCATGCGAGCCAGAGATTGGTCCAGAAGCGGGTATTTTCCCATCGCTTGTTTGATAGCGTTTGCTTCCTCTTTCGTGATAATCAAATTGGGCCGCTCTTTTGCATGGCTCGGGTAATTTATAAATACAGAAATTATAAAAATTAAGAATATAATTCGTTTCATTTTTTCAACTTCTCCAGGAATAAGGCTTTATAATTTTAAAATAAACAATCTAAACTAAAATTCTATGGCATATACAATCCGCCGTTTACTTCAATCGACTGGCCGGTTAAATAATCTGCTAATTCAGAAGCCAGGAATAAAACGATTTTGGCAACATCGTTCGGCGTGCCAACCCGCCCCAGGGGAATAACGCTGGGCATTTTTTCATGAACTTCTTTTCCCGTGAATGTATTATGGAAGGTTGTTTGACCTATAAATCCGGGCGATACAGCATTCACATTAATTCCGAATGGCGCCAATTCTTTGGCCAATGATTTCGTAAGCGTCCAGACTGCGCCTTTGGAAGTTGCATAAGCTGCAGCTCCTGTACCACCGCCATCATGAGCTGCCTGCGATGAAAAATTGATAATTTTGCCGGTCTTTTTCGCTTTCATGTGCGATGAGACCAGATGGGCCATTATAAATGCTGTTTTCAGATTCACGTCCATGACTGTCTGATAATGTCTCTCATCAAATTCAGCTACAGGAACACGTTTCACCAGTCCTCCGGCATTGTTGACCAGAATATCTATTCCGCCCAATTCCAACGCTGCATCGACCAACTTTTGAGCCTGCTCTTTTTGGGTGACATCAGCGATAACGGCCTTCACTTTTCCGCCTTTTTCGCGAATGCTTTCTGCAACTTGCTCCAACTGTTGCTGGTTTTCATGATTATTTATAACGACCGCTGCGCCGTTTGCAGCAAACATTTCCGCGGTTGCCCTGCCGATTCCCTGAATGCTTCCGGTGACGATTGCAACTTTGTTCTTAAATGATATTTCCATCTTGTACTCCTGTTCTGATTTTATTTTAAAAATTCTATTTCATTCTAAATTTTGAAAACTAAGTAGTTTTTGAAAAGCATATTGACACGTAAAAAATGCTGCACTCCAAAATTCAATCTCTGAAACCTATATTTAATTAATAAGCAAGATTCTTTTCAACTGCGTCTGCTTTTCATTCCCCATTTTAATAAAATAAATCCCGGATGAAAAATGACCTGCCTGCCAACGAATCTGTCGAATTCCAGGCTGTAGATTTTCAGACAACAGGACTTGAATTTTTTCTCCGTTGATATTATAGACCGAAATCGTATAATGTCCTTTTTCGTGAACTTCGAATTTTAGGTTCGTTGTTGAATTGAAAGGATTGGGATAATTCTGATAAAGCTGAAATGAAACAGGTCTATTGGCTGATTGCGTTTCCGGATGTTCGAGTGCAACCTGTGTAGACAACCGTTCTTCAAGTTGTGCTTCATAGAGCGAACGCGGCTCAATACCCGTTTCGTTTGTTCCTTCAATGTAACCTTCAGGCGCTTCAAAAGGCGCTGGAGGCGTTGTTCCTGTTACATTTTTTCCATGGCAGCCGATAGCATAGTTTTGTCCCGTTGGTGGTTTTTGAACTATCAAATCTCCTTGTGCAACATCGCAATTCCAGGCGACTGAATGGGCGACCGTCCAGCCATGACTGGTGCCGTAATGGCCGCGATTGTACAATCCCAGAAGCCTCGGATTGTAGCCGGGCCTTGGTCCATCCAGTTCAACTACATTGTCCCACAGCAAACCAGTGCTCCAGCGGCGATGTCCTTCGCTGCTGGTGTAAGCACCTTGAGAACTACAATTCAAAAACACACAACCGGAAGTCCAACTGGAGCCATTGGAAACATAATGATGCCGTCCATTGGATGCGTGACAATCTTTAAAAAGCACCTGCTGCGATGCTGTATATACATTGAAATTGTATCTTCTCTCACCGGTAATTTCTGAAACAGGATCAAGCGCACGGCAGTTCTCAACCGTGATACGGGTAGCAGTATTCGTTCGAACGCCGGAGTGACCGAAATGCAGCATAGTACAGTTCCGCACCCAGGCATCTTCAATCTGAAATAAGTCGATGGCAGTCCAGGCATGAGCTTCATCCGCTCCACCGGCAGTTTCGATGTCGATTCTTAAATCTTCGATCCCGATTTGCGTACGCAAGCCGTTTCGGGCATATTTGTAAATATAAGATTGAGACAGGCTGCGAATCAGATGATTAAACACCGGGACATCAATGGTAATAGTATTACCATGAATATCTGTGATATTACGATTGAAGAGAATTGGCTGACTATCCACAGCCCAGGGCAAATCCACGCCGGGTTCTGCGCCCGGCAAATACCAGTATGTCCCGCCTGAATCAACCGCTGCCAGCCATTCCGCAGTGCAAGGGTGATAAATTATGATGTTGTCGCCGACCATGAATTTCGAGGCATCTTCCACATCAAAAGTATATAAACCTACCAGCACCGAGTCGGAAACGATATTTGTTCTGGTATCGGAAACTTCATCTCTCCATTTTGTCGAAGCTCCGCCTCCTGCGATCAAGACGGTTCGCTGATTTGGGGAATTACCGGTTGCCCACAAAATTGTGTTCACGGCAGGATCGTCGCCATCACCAACACCGCGGAGCACAACTCCGTCAATCCCAAACTTTATTGTCCCGCGGATTTCATACGTTCCCGCTGTCAGAAGCAAAGCGCCGCGAAATCCATCCAGGTTTTTGGCCATGAAACTAACTTCGAACAATGCATTCTGAATATGCATTGTGTTATCGCCTTCAATCGGAGAAATGGTTTTCACAACAGGTACATAGGGTATTGGTACACTACCGCCTTTATAACCGGCATGACTGAAATTGGGAATGCGGTTTTCTTCCGCATCAGCAACATAGACTAATTTTCCATTTTCATAATGAACAATCTTTGATTCCCACGCAAAAATGAATTGAACAAACAAAAGGGAAATTAACACTGTGCTAATAAAGATTAACTTGCTCTTCATCAATCGCTTTTCCTTACTTCATCACAATCATTTTTCTCACTGCGATAAAATCGCTTGAATCAATTTTATAGATATAAACTCCAGAAACCAGTTGCGATGCATTAAAAGATAAATTATACGAACCCGGCGTTAAGTACTGATCCAGCAATGTCAATATTGCACGCCCCATGACATCAAAAATCTGGATCGTTGTTTTGCCGGATGTACGTATTGAAAAATTTATATTTGTCTCTGCATTAAATGGATTCGGGTAATTTTGGTACAAATGATTTTCGAACTGTTGGTTATCATTTTCTGCTATCCGAGTAATTTGTGAAAATACTCCCAGAACCATTTTATCCCCATCCATCACAATACTGTCAGGATTCGCGTTTTCTGTTAAAGCGCCTTCCCAGTGGTCGAATGCCCAGCCTGAATCAGGAACAGCAGTGAGTTTCACAACTGTTCCCTCGAAATAATTCCCTCCCGCTGGATCAAGTTCAACATGGCCGCCAGAGGAAAAGACAAACACCGATAAGTTATAGCGGGCAGGTGCATCTTCCGCGAAAACTGCTCGTATGGTCATATCATCGGAGATAGAGACGCTTAGCGGATTTTCCGTACTGGTCACATCGCCGTCCCATGTGACGAATTTCCAGCCTGAATCAGGTGTCGCTGTTAAATTGACCTCAGTCCCCATTTCATATATACCACCCGGCGGATCGAGCGTGACAGAACCAGCGCCGGTTTGTAGAATTCTTACCGCAACCGGGACAGGATTTTTCATCCATTCCGGCATGACATCAACTGCTTTCAGCGGACGGTGAATCACTGGTTCATTGGATAATTGATCGGCGCCGACTTCTAACGTTTGTCCGCGTGATTGGCCATCAAAATCATCGATAATAAATGCATAATCTCCGACAGCAGCTCCAACAACAGGACTTGTACTTTCAGGGCGCCACAGGCTGTCTTCTGCAAAATATAATTGCGGATCGTCCAACGTAATTCCATCTGGCCGTGAAATCCCCAGAGATGATCCCTGCATGATGTTGCCCTCCCAGGTGAGGTTGATTGGTGTATCTTCCTGGGTGATGATTTTGTAATTGGTCAATACAACATTATTGGCAATGGTACAATTCTCAGGCGGCAGTGTTAGTTCTGAGTCCTCACCAGCGCCAAGAATCATTGTGTAGCGGCAGTCTATAAAAGTGTTGAATGCGACCAAAGCATTTTTAACCTGGAAATAACGATTCAATGGGGAATCAGGCACACCATTCATGATCGGCAACGCTGATTTCAGGCTGCTGCCATATAATCCGCAAAAATAATTGTTATATATTTTATGATCCTCTCCAATAATTCGAACACCGCCTGTCGCATCATTTCGATTACCAAAAAAGAAATTACCGGCGACCGTACAGCGATTCCCATGACGCAGGGTGAGCGCGCCTTCACATTCTACAAACGTATTGTATCGATAAATGTTTTCACAGCTCTTATTGGAAATAATTTCAATCTCACCATTGCAGCGTTCAAACAAGTTGCTCTTGACAGTTGTATATGAATCTTCCATTGACCAATCGCTTGTTCCGACACGAATCGTCTCACCGCCATTTTCTCCCAACGGTGGTCGATAGCCGAAATAATTGTGATCAATTAAATGGTAATGCGGATGAGAGGGAAACCAAACGACCAGCGTTGTACCTGCATGGTTTTTTCCTGTAAAATAGCAGTGATCAACCCGATTATATTGACCATAAAGTGAAACCCACTTGTAATCTGTACTTTTGCCTGGTGGATTGTAGTCGACAATGGCACAATTTGTAATTCTGCAATGTTGGGCATACGATCCCCAGCGGAATTCAATCACTGCACCGGAAGGGCTATACCCGTTAACGAAACGTAGTCCATCCGTAACCAGATAGGAACCTGAAATACGCAGCGTTGAAGTGCCGTTAAGAATGACATATCCCGGTCTTTCAGCCCTCAGTACGATGGGATTCCCATCAGCGCCATTGCCTTTGAAAATGATTGCAGCGTTCGTCCAAACACCATTTGCCATGATGAGCGTATCGCCTGGCTGTGCTGTATTCATGGCGTTTCTGATTTCCGTGGGAGAAGTGACATAATAATTTGTCGCAAAAACAATGTGGGGTAATAATAATATAATTAACACCCCGAAAATTTTAACATTATTTCTCATAAACAGCTTTACATTTTCTGAACGAATGTTTTGAATTATAAAAAAGTGACCGTCACCTACAAGGCGACGGTCACGTGATTCATCAGTTTATTTGACCATAATCATCTTTCTGATAGCTACAAAATCTCCTGACTCAATTTTGTAGAAATATACACCGGTTGCCAGGTTAGGCATATGGAATTTAATCGTGTAGCTACCGGCATCCATTTGCTGATCAATCAGAGTCGCAACGACGCGTCCCCTAATGTCAAAAACCTTCAACATTGTTTTTCCCTGCTGTTTCAGAGTAAAATTAATCGTTGTCGATGGATTAAATGGATTAGGGTAATTCTGACTTAAGCTATAGTCCCTCGGTAGTTCTGCGCTGTCGTTCACTCCTGTTTCTATTCTAAATAAAGCGGTAATACTTTTTGCATTATCCATCGTAATGCTTTCGGGATTTGTCATTCCGCTTAATTCACCGCTCCATCCAGCAAAGAACCAACCTGAATCAGGTATGGCGGTTACGCTAACCACCTGACCCGGATCGTAGGTTTTACCGATAGGCATGGGATCCAGAACGACTTCACCCTGACCTTCGACTAATACAGTTAATAAGACATGAGTCGGTTCATTGGTTGCCCATTTAAGATCTCCTAAAGCTTCTCCATCATGCGCTAGACCATAGAGATGTGATTCCGGCATTAATGTATAATTCATATTGGCTGCATCTTCAAATTTCGGATCGATGCCCCATACCGTTGCTTCATCAAGTTCAGCGTCAGTGTGAGTGATCGGCACATTCAGAACATTGAACGTATCGATATATGATGTGTAGCTTGGGAATTCTCCGTTGCCCTGAACATCCATTAAATCCGTATCTCTGCCGTGACCTGAAATTCGGCTGTTGGCAATGATAACATCTCGGACAATTGCTCCACCGCTGTTTTTAAAATAGAAAACACGGGTCGCAGAATTGTTAATCGTGATGTGTTCAACGATGACAGGAGCATCCGGTGTCACAGGATCCAGATCAGAATAATAACGAATACATTCAGCGTCAATATTAGTGAACGTACAGTTTCTTACGATCAACGAATCCAGAGGGCCATCAGTAGACCATTTTTCTGTATCAGAAATTCTGATTGCCTCATAGCCCGTGCTTGTCACTGTACAATTTTCGAAGAGCACTGTTCCGGCCTTAATATTGATGTCGATTTTGAAAATATGGCCATCTTTATTTAGATCCTTACTTTCAAAGAAATTGATAAAATCACAATCCATAATTGTTATATCTGCGCCCTGTCTTACGGTATCGCCATTCGTGACATTACTTAAGCGTATTCCATATTTCATCCCATGACTTTTCTCGTTACCGCCATCTAAAACGACGCCTTTGATTGTGAAATCGTCAAACACTCTGAACACATCAAGATTAGCACCTTCAGGATCACTATTGGTAATAACCGGTTTAGCTGCGAGTCCCGGCGCTGTGACTATTGTAAGCGGCGCCCTGACAGCGACATCTTCGGTATTGTACGATGTATAAAGACCACCACTGGTAACCAGGATCAAACTATCAATATAGCTATTATTATTTGCGAATTCAACAGCGTCATACAGATCCCATGTCGTATCGACCTCGATCGCATGACCCTCGAACGTCAGTTCGCTGAATGTTGCTGTGATCGTCTTATCTGAATCCATCATAATGGTATCAGGATTCTGTGTGCTGGTCAAATCTCCGCTCCAGCTTTCGAACTTCCAACCCTGTGCTGCGTTTGCCTTTAAAATTACAACTGTGCTGGTGTCATAAGTCCCCAATATTGGTTCCGGGCTTGCAGTCACACTGCCCAATCCACTGGTTTCAATATTCAATGAGAACTGAGTAAAAACGCTGGCGAATGATGCTGTCACCTGCATATTGGAATCCACAACAAAAGTAACTGGATTGTCCATTCCGGTAACGTCACCGAGCCATTCCACGAATTTCCAGTTAGTTTGGGGAACTGCCGTTAAAGTCACTGATGTTCCCTGTTCGTATTTACCGTTTACAGGTTCCGGTGTCACTTCAACATGTCCATAGCCAAGCGTATCAACCGTTAACGTTACTTTTGGAATGGTGCTCTCAAATTTTGCTATGACAGTCGTATCAGAAGCCATAGTTATTGTGGCCACAGGATTATCCGGCGGGAACACCATAACGCCTTCCCAACCAGACAGCTTCCACCCGGCATCGGGAACGGCAGTTAGTGTAACAACTGTACCTGGATCATAAACTGCTCCTGGTGGATCAAGGGTAACAATACCGTTTCCTTCGGTAATCACTGTCAATAACACCACATTAGGATTGAGTGCCCATCTCAGATCACCGGCAGGTGTACCACCTTCACCCGCTGTTCTCGCTAATGAAGATGCTCCCAGTGTAAAATCCATATTTGCCGCATCGATGAACATCGGATCGGCATGCAGGGTATCAGAAACAGTGGCGGAATTATCGACTTCCCAACTTGCTACATCGAATACCACATTATGATGGAAAGAATTGGCATCGGATTCTAAACGGACGAAATTTTCACCGTAACCATTTTTAGCAAAAATGCTGTTTTTTATTTCTACGTCCAACAAATCATCAACATACAACATACCTTTTCCAGTGCCGCCGCAATCATAAAATGTACAATGATCGACGCGCATCACCGTATTGGGATTGGTGTCGCCTTTAATAGCCTCCCTTTCAAATCCTGAAAAAGTACAGTTCACAAATTCTGCATATTTCATGCGAACAGCAGGATCACTTGATGAACCACTATATAAAGTGACACCTTCTTTTGTCCCGTTATAGAAAATTGTATTCCGAACGAACAGTGAATCTATCCCGCAATCACCATACGGTTTAATGATTTTCTCGTTAAAATCATGCATCACGCAATCTTCAACAAGAACAATCATGGTACCTGTCGTATCGCCATTATCCAGCCGGAGTGCATATTTTGCGAGATCAGCAGCACCCTCTGCAATACCGTCACCATCAAATTCAAGATTTTTCACTACAACACGAGCAGAAGTTTCGACCTTGAACATATAAGCTCCGGTTGATGTACCAATATATTTCAGAATCGGTTTTTGCGCTAATCCTTCGCGACCACGAATGGTAATATCTTTTGTCAGTTCAATTTGATCACTCGAAAGATAAACGCCGCCGCTTGTCACTAATTCAAGGATATCGCCATCTTTGGCAGCACTAACAACCGGTTGAATAACATCAGTTCCTGCTTCGATTTTATGAATCGTGGGCTCACTCGCAGTTGGATCCCATCTTAGATCTCCAGCCGCTTTGCCATCATCTGCAAAGTCAATGGCCGGGGAACCCGGGTCCAGCGTAAAGTCGCCATTGGCAGGATCAACGAACAGCGGATCGGCATGTAAGGTATCGGATACTGTCGCATTTCCCACTTCGTAATTGGTTGTCTCCCAAACGATATTGTTGTGGAAGAGACTTACATCACTGGCGAAATCCGCAAACTTTTCTGCCTCCGTATTATTGTTTTTAGCAAAGATGCTATTTTTAACTACCACATCTTCCATATTACGGAAATATATCATGGCTTTTTTATCATTTTCACCCAGGTCGTAAAATGTGCAATGATCGACGATCACCTTTGTGGAGTCAAAAGTCTGTCCTTTAATTGCTTCACGTTCAAAGGTATGAAACGTCGAGTTCGTAAACGACGCGTAACGAATATGCACTGCCGGATCTCCTGAGCTACCCGTATAAAGTACAATCCCCTCAGATGCGCCACCGTAAAAGATGCTATTATCAATCACAAGAGAATCGATGCCGGTCAGCGGATAAGGTTTGATATGTTTGTCCGTAAAGTCATGAACCACACTGTTCAGAACCTTTACGACCATTGTCCCCGTGGAATCACTCGTATCCAAACGCAGAAAATATTTCGATGACGCCGTACCAGTTCCGTTACTACCATCCACTTCGACATTCTCAAAAACGATTTTCGGGCTACTAGCTGTTACTTTAAAGATATAATCACCAGACACAGCACAGCGGATAATAGGTTTATTTATTAAACCGTCAGCACCGCGAATGGTAATTCCTTTTTCTAGAACTATCAATGCGTTTTCAAGATATACTCCACCGTCGGTGATCAGTTCGATTATGTCACCCGATGCAGCCGCATCAATAGCTGGTTTCAGAACATCAGTACCAGCCTCAACCTGGTGAACCGTTTGAGCAGAAGAAGAATTCGCACTCAAATCAATAAAAACTAATACAATGAACAACACATAAATAATTTTGAACTTCATCTTGATCTCCCTATTTAAAGTGAATTTTTATTTTATCAGGGTTAATTTTTTAATGGCCTGATAATTTCCTGATTTGAGTTGATAAAAATAGATACCTGCAGGCAAGTTAATGGCATTGAATCTAATGCGATGACTCCCTGCAGTAAATTGTTGATCGAATATGGTTGCTACCTTCTGCCCCATCACATTGAATAATTCCATTGACGCTTTCCCTGATTTCTTTAGAGAAAACGAAATCGTTGTCGATGGATTAAACGGATTGGGATAATTTTGGCTCAAACTATATTCTACTGGAATTTCAGTATTATCCTCGACTCCCGTACTTTGTTGAAATGTCGCCGTAATACTTTTTGCAGTGTTCACGGTTAGCGAAGCTGGATTATCTGTACCTTCCAGGTCGCCACTCCATTCGATGAAATTCCATCCTGAGTCCGGCACTGCAGTTAATGTGACAGTTACACCTGCTTCATAGTTAGGTGCGACCAGGGGAGGATCAGCAACGACTGAGCCATCACCAACAATCGTCAGGATAAAAGGCAACCGGGTTGAAGTTTGAGTCGCCCAGTTCAAATCTCCAAGCGCTGTGCCATCATGGGCAATTCCGTATGCTGGTGAAGAAGCCAGGAGCGTGTAATTATTGGCGCGCGAATTTTCATATAGCGGATCAAAGCCATAGACAGTGGATTCATCTACAGAACCGCCTTTGGTCGCGCTGATTCTGTTTGAATATGGCGCTGCAAAGGTGATATTCATCGTATCGATATTGCTGATGAATGATCCGCGTTGCTGAACCTGGGCTACGTAATCTGCGCGATCCATGCGATATTGTTTGGGCATATGGCTGTTCGTTACAATAATATCCCGAAAAATAGTGTTTTGATTGTTCTTGATAAACGCCACGCGCGTCGCACTGCTATCAATTGTCAGGTGTTCCATGAGCACATACGCATCCTCAGTGGAAGTGTCGACATCTGCATAAAACCGGATGCATTCAGCATAAACATTTTTAAACGTACAATTGCGGACTATCAGCGAATCCACCACTCTCGTAACCGCATATTTTTCAGTTTCTGCAATTCGAATTGCTTCATCACCCAGGTTTCTGAAAATACAGTCTTCTATTCGAACTGTACCTGCCTTAATAACAGGCTCGCCGGTTTCAGGCCGGAGAAAGTAGAAAGCATTGCCTCCAGAATCATTCTCCCAGTTCGGTGGGAAAAAGTCACGGAATTCACAATTTTTTAAAGAAACATTTAAACCTTCTTTAGCATAAATCTGCGGAATCTGTGTTGCTGGTCCATGGCCAACTCTAACGGCATATTTCATGGGACGTTTTGCATTGTAACCGTCGAAAATAACACCCTCGAACGTCACATCATCATGAACACGGAAAATCTCAATCACACTTGAATCCAGATCTCCGTGTTGAAAAATGGGTTTTTCAGCAAGGCCTGGCTTTGCCATAATCACGATCGGCTTTTTAATCTGCATATGCATCGTATCTGCAGTCGAGTAGAGACCTCCACTCGTAATCAGAACAATTGTATCGACTCGTGCTGAAAAGGCATAATCCAGCGCCAGTTTGAAATCGTACTGAGTATCAACCTCAATTTTACTCGACAAAGCGACACCTGACAGTAAAAATGTCGCCATCAAACTAATTAAAAGAATTTTAACAAATTTCATCTTTCCTCCTAAATTTGTTTTATTGAATATTTGAATTTTTGATGAATGAATGTTTTTTATTCCTGGTTGTTCGCTAACTATCAATTCATGCAAGCCAAAAGAGATCTATTCTAATCCAACACCTGATTAATTGGAAAGTTAAAAGCCAATCGTATATCCCACCAGTACATCGTTCAAAGATTCATAGACATAGTTCGTATTGCTGAAATAAGAATCATAATATTTCAAACGCTGGAAATTATAAGCGATGTCGATTCTACCAAAATTCCATAAAACGAAGCTGGCACCGAGTGTGTAACCAGTTACAGCAGGTCCGCGATCTTTAATAGCTGCACCATCAGGAACGAACGTCTCTGTTCGGTATCGGTAACCGGCAAGCAAAGAAAGATATTCCAACATGCGATATTCAATACCGCAACGAAGTTCAGTTTGGTCAGGGATTTTTCGGATCGTTGCATCTTCCGGCTGATGAGCGATTTTTCCCAGGCTGAATCTCGTCATTTGATAATCCAGTAAAAACGTAAACTGATCCACCGGACTTAAACTGGCGCCGAATGAAAAAGATGCCGGGGATTCAAATGTATCCGTCCCTTTGCTGTTTGAAGTATGCAAACCGAGGGAATCGACTGTGAAATTGGAATAATTCCATTCTCTGGTGATATCGTATGGTGACTGTACGTTTAAACCAACACTGAGACGCTCCAGTTTTAATACTAAACCAAAATTGAAATTTACAGCTTTAAACTTTGATTCGCCATCCAGGGAAATATCGAGTGTATCATAGGAAAACCGGAAACGGTTATCTTTGGCAATGTCGAAATAACCTACCCGATTGAGTGACTGAAAATCCGTTGTTTTTCCATTCATCATGTTCATAGAAAAACCGATTTTTATTTTTTTATTCAGATCATAAGCCAACCCGGCAGAAAAATTCTGAACATGTCCATCTCTTTGACGGGTGAATCGTGACCAGGAGAATCGAACGGTGTCAGTTACCACACGTTCAACGACGCTATACTCATCGTAACCAATGTGGGGATCGAGATAGGTATCATTTCTGTCAAAATCCTTCACAACATTTCTTGAATACGCAGCAGAGACAACAATTTTATGATCAGCAACAGTAATTGGATAGGCAGCCGCGATATTATTCAATCCAAAATCATTGGATTTATTTTGCCAGTCCGCAGCCTCTTCACTGAACGGATCTAATCCCAGGTCGGGTTCCCTTACGATATAGCTGGAATCCTGGGCCAGTTCATAATCCCAAATCCCATTGTTTGCGGGATCCGGTGTGTACAATCCCTCCAAATAAAATGCCAGTGTCCAGAACATGCGATTGGGTCGATAGGCCTGGTTTTCACGCCATGAATTGGCAGAGCGATTTGCTCCGATGGAAATTTGTAAATTATTAATATTAGCCAATCCAGCCGGATTGTAAAATAATGAACTTACATCACCGGTTTGCGAAGTATAGGCACCGCCCAGAGCAATAGCTTTCACTCCAACATTATTATTCACCGGGAATCCCTGGAAAGCCAGGTTATCACCCCGATGTTGAGCAAAAAGCGTGACAGGAAGCAAAAATAGTATCAGTATTAAATTTATCTTCTTTTGCATCTTAACAATGCTCCTTTAAAAAATATGTGAGACATCGGATTTGATGTGTAAAACAAAATGTATGTGAATCTTTTTTGTTGAATGTACCCAATTTCAACATCCTAATTCCCATTTCTTACTTTAGTTAAGCGAATATCCAAACGAAAACCGATGCAGCGAATCCAGGTAGTCTCCAAAATCACTGTATGAATAATCGATGCGATATTTGTTAATCGCCAACCCAAATCCTGCCGAGAAACTTTCTTCGTCATAATTTACTTTGTAGCCGCCGCGTAAGAAAAGAATCTTGTTAAATCCGTACTCGAGACCCAAATTGTACTGTTGATCATAATCCCGGGGCTGAACCATATCAATTGCCAGCAACAACGTCTGATTATCAGAATGTAACAACGATCCCTGGGCGTTAGACACAGGATAAAATGCAATTCCGATATTGAATGTCTGCGGCAAAGGATAACTCTTGCCTGTATATCTCCGATAATATGTTGAGTCGGTTGAAGCATCGTATCTGGGCAGGTTTACCTTGTCATAAAATTTCACTTCCGGGCCAAAATGTCTGACCGATGCGGCGAGAATTAACGATTTAAATCCTGTATCATAGGTGAGTCCGGCATCAAACATGAAATTATCCGCACTTTTTACGCTTAAATCTTCTCTGGCATATTTTGCTGTAATGCCAAATGAAAATTTATCGGTGAGTTCACGGGCGAAGGACAAACCAAATACCTGCGAACCGGGCTTTATAGTCTCTCCCGTATAACCCAGGTAAACGCCATCAACAAAGCCAAGGGCATCCACTGTAGTCACTTTTATTTCGCCAACATCTGTCACGATGGCGTGAAATCCGAATGTGCCGAGGTTCTGAACAGTATAAGCTGCTGCGACCGCATAATGTGAAAGATCTAGAAAATAATCGAGATAATCTACGGAGACGTCAAAATTTCTGATACGTGTTAATGCTGCGGGATTAAAAAAAATGGCATCGGAATGATTTGTTGCAGCAGAAAACGCCTCTCCCAGTGCGCATCCCCGGGCACTCGTCATAACTTTCAAAAACTGAAATGAAGTCGTTCCGACCTTTTCGAATGAAAAGCTCTTTTCAAAAAGTAATAATATAAAGATGATTGAAAGAGTTAACTTCCTGGTTATGATATGCATAATCAAACCTCGAATGATGATATTTGTTTTTATTAAATACTCTTAACCAATTTTGCTTTGAAGTCTTAAGACAATTAAAAATTATTTAACGACGATAAACTTACCGGTTTTTTTATCCCCATCCGGGGTTGTAATAATATACAAGTAAATGCCCGAAGCGATCTCCTGTTCATTTCGTGTCACCTGAAACCAGGCAGTGGTATATACTGGTGCATCATGCTCTATTTTTTCGATCAATTGCCCACCATATGAATAAATTCGAATCGTACATTTTGCAGGCAAACCATAAAATCCGATTTTATCTTCGGCACCAACCTTGCCACCAAAACCGGACTCAATATTAAACGGATTCGGTGCGACGAAAACATCGGACATTTTTTCGACCGCCGCCACGTTTTTATCGTGTCGGGTAACATTGGAACGACCGCTGAAATTTCCCTTATCATCCACCGCAACTACTGAGTAGTATCGGCTTTCTCCCAATTTAAATACCGGATCGTCATCGTAATATTCATAAATATTTTCGATATTGACCTGTCCGACAACGAGTGAATCCAACAACTTCCACGGGCCCATACCAGCGTCACTTCGGTAAATATTGAATTTTGTCAAATTACCCATTAACCGCGGATGGGTGAAATTTTCCACAGCGCGTTTCCAGGTCAATTGGATTCTTCCATCATTCGTATTTTTTACTGAAATAACGGGCGCCGGGACAGGAACAGGAACTCGATAATCTCCATCTTTTGGATGATCTTCAGGCCATACCGGAAGCGTTAAAGTATCGGCTCCAAGATATGCCTGAAATGCTTTATGAGCAACGTCGGTTACCGTAATCACATCGGAATTTACGTAATCGGGATAACCGAAATCGTCCAGATAATGCTGTGTCACAACCTCGTTACCGAAAGAGACTTTGCGGTTCCACGACGGTGTAGCCGCCCATTGCTGTAAAACTTGTCC
>JAFGDW010000110.1 GCA_016931935.1 Candidatus Zhuqueibacterota bacterium
ATTACAAAACTTCAAGAATTAGGTTTTACTGTTATAGAAAATTAGCGGCAGGAGTTAGCATAGTGGGCACGGTTTCAAAATATATTGAAACACATCTTTTTCATAGAAAAAGCTGATTCATTCAAACTTCTATGAAAAAATCAGCTCATCTAATATTTATCGCACGTGCGAATATTTCTTCGATTTATCAATTCTACATCTTATCACCCAGACACATCCCAATCGATTTTGCGGTATTAATCCATGACGAATCCAGTGGAATGATTCGGGTTTTGCCTGCAACATCTTCAATTGGAACCGAGATTATGTCCTGTCCCTTTAAGGCCACCATTTTTCCGAATTCACGCCGGGCAACCAGTTTAACGGCTTCGACACCATAACGGGTGGCAAGCAACCTGTCCGTCGGGGTGGGAATGCCGCCACGAACAAGGTGACCCAATACCGTGACCCGGGTTTCCACTTGAATTTTATCTTCAATCATTTCAGCGATCACATTTCCAACTCCACCAAGCCGAGTCGCTTCTGCGCTGCCGGCAACTGTACGTTGAACAACAACATCGCCGCCTTTGGGTTTGGCGCCTTCTCCAACCACCAAAATGCTGAAATATTTACCGGCGTAAGTTCGTTCTTTGATCGCCTCGCAAACATATTCAATATCAAACGGAATTTCCGGGATAAGTGTAATATCGCCACCACCGGCTATTCCTGATCCTAGTGCTAACCAACCGGCGGTTCGTCCCATCACTTCTACGATCATCGCACGGTGATGTGATTGAGCTGTGGTATGAATTTTATCGATCGCCTCCGTAGCCGTCGCCATAGCGGAATCGAATCCGAATGTCAGGTCGGTGCCAAACAGATCATTATCAATTGTTTTCGGGATCGAAATAATATTAACGCCACGAGCTATCATTTTACCGGATACAGTCAGGGTACCATCACCGCCGATACTGACCAACACGTCCAGGCCGAGCTTATCAATATTGTTTAGCACCTGGTCCGACAGGTCGCGATAAATAGTTTTGCCATTTTCCAGCATCGGTACACGGAATGGATCGATACGGTTGTTCGTTCCCAAAATGGTACCGCCACGAGTTAAAATACCGGACACCACATCGGATGTTATGTTAATGAATTTATTTTCAACCATTCCCTGATATCCATCCAGAAAGCCGACCACATCGATATCATAATCATTAATTGCTGTTTTCGCCACCGCACGGATAACAGCATTTAATCCGGGACAATCACCGCCTGCGGTTAGAATGCCTATTCGACGAATTTTTTTCATTAGTATCACCTCATTAAATTTCAATTGTTTCCTCAACCTCAGGTATTTTTACACCGGGTATTCCTTTATCAATTAGCGCCTCGGCCAATGCCTGGCTGGCGCTTTCTTCTCCATGAACCAAAAAAACACCTTTTAACCGTTGCGATGCCTGCTCAACATAATTGATTAAATCGTTATGATCGGCATGTGCACTAAAGGTATTCATAACTATAATATCGGCGTTTACCTGATACTCTTCACCAAATATTTTTACCAACGGCCACTTATCGACTAATTTTCGGCCCAATGTATGTTGTGCCATAAAACCAACAATAAGCACCGAATTTTTGCTATCCTCAATGTTATTTTTTAAATGATGCAAGATGCGTCCGACCTCACACATGCCAGATGCGGAAATAATAATGCATGATTCATCCCGCGTATTAATTAGCTTGGACTCTTCAACGTCGCGGGTGTATTTTAGTTTCTCAAAACCAAATAAATCGTTGTCGTGCTGCAACAGTTTTTGAGCATCAGCATCGAAACAATCGATATGTTTGCGAAACACACTCGTGACATTGGATGCCAACGGACTATCCACATACACAGGAATTCTCGGAAGCTTGCCGGCATTCCACAAATTGTTTAAAATATAGACAATTTCCTGAGTCCGCTCCAACGCGAATGATGGGATAATAACCTTGCCGCCGCGATCCACGGTTCGCTGAACGACCTGTCGTAATTTTTCTTCGGCCAGGGTAATTTCATCATGAAACCGGCCGCCGTAGGTGCTTTCAATGATGATGTAATCCAAATCCGGAATAATTTTAGGATCGCGCAGGATCGGCAGATTTTTTCGACCCAGGTCCACGATGTAGCCCACATTCACGCTGCGGCCGTTTTCGGAAATCGTAAGTTTGGTCAATGCGGAACCGAGAATGTGGCCGGCATCGTGAAACGTAGCACGTACACCATCAACGACTTGAAACTCACGATTATATGGCTGCGGTTGAAACCAGGAAAGCGCATTTTGTGCATCTTCCAGCGTATATAACGGTTCAAACAGATTTTTACCGTCGCGCTTGCGCTTTTTATTGACGTATTCCACATCCTTTTCCTGGATATGACCACTGTCCGGCAGCATGAACTGGCACAGGTCGGCGGTCGCTTCGGTGCAGAAGATTGGACCTTCAAATCCGTTTTTTGTCAGGCTGGGGATATTACCCGAATGGTCGATATGAGCATGGCCCAACACCAAAGCATCGATTAGTCCCAGTCGCTGCGGCATTTGCCGGTTTACCACAAATGCTTCTTTACGCCGGCCCTGGTACATGCCACAATCGAGCAGAACGCGTTTATTGTTTGCCTCAAGAATATGACTGGAGCCAGTAACTGTACGAGTACCGCCAATAAATGTAAGATTCATGCTTCCTCCCTCATCAGGTAATATGCGATTTGAAGAGTAGTGTCTGGATTATAATATCACAACTGTCCAGCAATGGTTATAGAAATTTTGAATTTTGAAGGTTGAGTTTTGAATTAAAAGATAGTCATTCACAATTCAACATTTACCTCAAACATTGTCATCGCCATCCATAAAAATAGCGATTGGTTTGAGGTGGTGATATTGGTGCATATAATCTGGATAGGTGAAAAAATCGGTGCAGCCGGCACCATACCCACAGGCCCCGGATGAATGCCTTAAAAATTTTTGAATATTGAGTTTTGATTCAAAAAAATCATTCAACATTCAAAACTCAGCATTCAACATTTACCTCAAACTTTGTCATCCCCGCCCATAAAAATAGCGATTGGTTTAAGTGTGTCGATATTGGCGCAAATAATCTGAATCGTCGACGAAATTGGCACCGCCAGCACCATGCCAACAGGTCCCCAAATGAATGCCCAAAAAATTAATGAAATAATAACGACCAGCGGACTCAGATTTAAATTTTTTCCCATCAATCGCGGTTCAATAAAATTGCCCATGGTGAGCTGCGTGCCGGTTAGCAGAATTGTCAGCCACATTGTCGGCAGAAATGAACCGAACTGCACGAACGATACAAGAATCGGCGGAATTGTCGCGATAATTGAGCCGACGTTGGGGATGAAATTCAGCAAGAACGTGAGCAGCCCCCAGACAATCGCGAAATCAACGCCGAACACGAACAGAATTATCGTTGCGATGACTCCTGTGCCCAGACTGATAATAATTTTTGTAATCAGGTATTTTTGAATGCCGATATTGATATTATGAATAACGTTATAAATCGTCGTTGAGCGATCATCGGGAAACGCAATCTTCACTTTGTTCAACATATGTTCGCGGCCAAGCGCAATGTAGATAGTGATCAACAGCACCAAAAACAATTTTGTTAAGAAATTAAGAAACGTGCCAATAGTGGCAGACAAAAATGCATTAATCGAAAATTTCTGCAACAAATCCGACCAGCGAATCTGCCGGAAAAAATCGCGTACCTGTTCATCAGGGATTTCCACTTTATTGATGAAGGACTTGTACATGTCGATCAGTTTTACCTGATACTTGGGGAACTCATCCGTGAACGACGCAACACTGGCATAAATTAGTAAACCGACCAAATAGAAAATGGCGAATACAAAAACAAGCGTTATCAGGAATGCCAGCACTTTCGGGATTTTGATACGAGTCAGCGCGTTTACCATCGGTTCAAAAATAAATGATAAAAAAATGGCGATCATCAACGGTTGAAAAATCGACGCCATTTGCAGCAGTACAAATCCAACAGCCAGCACTACCAAAATACCCAGCAAAAATGTGGTAAGCCGGCTTTCACGCAGGGATGACACCTGCCATTGGTTATGTTTATTTTGAGCCATTTTTTGCTTCACATAGTGATGTTCGTTTAAGTCGTGCAAATTAGTTTTATCAGTTTGCATTTTGATGACAAAAGTACTTTTTTGTCGCTGCCAACGTCCTGTTAACTTGCAATGAAATATGACATTAACTTTCAATCACCCGACAATATAGTCAAAGAATTTGTTTTAGTCAATAGGGAATCGAGAAAAGTAATATTTAGATTCTGAATTGTATTTGTACAGTAGCAAATTATAAAGTGAAATAAACGAGAATATCGTTTTCATATCAAGGCATGATGTTCAATTTTTGATATTGATTTTCAATTAATAAATATGTATCTTCGAAATAGAGTATGAGATTAATTGAAAAATTAAAAATGAGTGAGACAATAATGAGTACGAGTACTTATAAAATTTCGCTTAATTACGATCAGATATTGCAGGTAGTTCGACAATTATCACCACGAGAGAAAATTCGGTTGACAAAAGAATTGGCGAAGGAGACAATTGATTATAAATTGTCAGATTTTCTTAATTCTTTTGAAACTGATGAATTGACCGATGAATTAATAGACAATGAAGTCGATGTCGTCCGAGAAGAACTTTATGCCAAAAAGAAAAATAAGCCGGGTAATAATTGACACAAACTTATGGATCAGCTTTCTTATTGGTCGGAAATTACGAACACTAAAAAAACTTATCGTTAATCAAAATATCGAAATTATAATGACTGAACAGCTCTTGCAAGAGATTGAAATTGTCACGAGCAGACCAAAATTCAGACAGTATTTCGATCAAAATAAAATACATGAGCTTATAAGATTTTTGAAATTAATCACTACCATCATTCCAATAATATCAGATATTCAGCAATGCCGTGATCCAAAAGATAATTTTTTATTATCATTGGCAGTAGATAGTCACGCTGATTATTTACTTACTGGTGATAGGGACTTGCTTGAAATTGGTCATATTAAATCGACAAAAATAATTAGCGTTAGTGATTTTGAACAATTATTCAGTACCTAAAATTTTTTTATTGACCTTTTTCTATCAAATAAATCATTCCAAATTGTCCACCCCCAAAAACTCCAATATCAATCTATTAAACTGTTCCGGCTTTTCCGCACTGATTAAATGCCCTGCTTCAAGAATTTCAACCTGCACATTGGGAATTACTTGTACATGTTCCCGGGCTTTCTTCGGATTGCCTACCAATCCATATTTGGTGCCGAACAGGAATAATACGGGCATATGAAGTGACTGCAGTTGTTCCGTGGTGAATGGTACCGGTTGTACCGATCGCGGCACAACACCTTTTACAATTATTATAAACCATTCTTCCGTGACATCAGGAATGAAAGGATCATCACTGAACGCCCAGCGGAGCGCGCTCTCTTGCATGGTTTTGAATGGAAACAGTGTTGTAAACAATATGCGCATCACTGTATAGTGCGTACCTGTATAGCCCATCGGACCGGATAGAATCAATTTATTCACGCGTTTAGGCGTATGTAGTGCAATGTACGTGGCAATCGAGCCGCCCTGTGATGCGCCAATATAGCTGGCCTTCTGCACACCGAGACTGTCCATCAATTCGTTGTTGAGCGTAATCAAATCAGTGCCGGTTTGCGGGAAGTGATTAATGTCGGCCAGCATACTGCGTCCGGCATCGCCGATTTGGTCGATGGCGTAGGTGCGGAAATAGTGATTCAAACCTTCAATATTGTATAACCACGACCATGACGCCATGACCGATGCATGCAGCAAAACCAATGGTGGCGCTTCTTCAGGGCCGCTGATAATCACATGCACTTTTCCGTACTGTGTATTAATGTAACGACTCTCGTACGATCCGGGCTATTGCTGCATACGGGCGTTGTAGATACTCATCAACTTTGCTTCCACAGCCGGACTCTCGTAAATGGATGTTGCATTGAATGGTGCGATCATCAGCGCCCTTGAGACGCAAATTGACAACCCGTCGGATCGTGCTTTCAATCGCGCCACTGCCGATGGGAATATTGTTATTTAAAAATAGATCGTACCGACACCGCTCTTCCTTGTCCCGGAAGTAGCGAAGTTCGTTGTAAGCTTTTTTTGATGACGTTGCTTTTTTACCAAGACGCTCGATAATGTCGTTAATCTGACCCGATTTCAGTTGATTGCGGCATGTCTTAAACAGGCGTTTCTTTTGTTTTTCTGTTATGCGACCCAACGAATCGATGACAAGCCAGAGATGTTCGGCAGCATGATAGAAATCCAGCACTTTATAAATTTTCTGAGCATCAAACTTCAGTTCATCAATTAATTCATCAATCAGATTCCAGATCCAGGGAGCGCCATCGTTAATAAAAATGATCTGCTCGGCGCTGGCAACATTGGTTTTGAATAAATACATTTTTAAAAGTTCTTTAAATTTTTCACGGCCCGAATGCGTACGATCACGCCAGGGAAGGATGTGGCGATCTTGCTTTTTCCCGGTTGCATCCATGGCATACAGCTTAAACAGTTTGGGTTCGCGCCAGTCGGTGTGAAATCCCCGACGTTTTTGGCCATGCTTCTTTTTCCCCTGTTTGGTCTTACGCATACGGGTGCGACCGCCATCAATCGTCACAACAACGCGCTTGCCCGAAAATGTATCCTGTTGGGGCAGCGTTCCTTGTTGGAATGTTTCTAACTCAGCAGCGCGTTTGGCCAGGGCAAGTGCGCCTGTCTTTTCACTGACGGTGCGCAGTCGCTTTTCACTGACATCAATGCCGTGACGTTGAACCTGCTCGGTCGCTTCGCCAAATGTATTATTGATGGCCGATAATGTCAATTCATTTTGCAGGGCGGGCGACGCTTCACCGGAAAACCCTAACAGTTTGAGTACCGGACAGATACCACCTGTCGTTATTGATGGCTTACGGGAACACTATTTGGATTTCCGTTTTGGAATCATGTAAACCGTTTCCAGATTTACGGTCTTGCCGCCATATAACTGCACAGACGTCTTATATTGCCGGCGGTGAACATGATAGCCTTGTGCTTTAAACGTCTTAATTGCATGCTCGATAAACGTGTCATTGGTAACAACATCCAACAGGAGTCGCTCGGTGATCGTATCTGAAATCGACAAAAAATATTTGAAAAGTGACGTCTCCACATCGAGCAATGCGTTGGCAGAAGGATGTTGGATAAATGGGTAGGCAAGCGTTGAAATTGAACTGGGAGTTACTAAAGACAAAATGCTCTCAAAAGAGCAGGTCTTAGCATCTGAACCCCCGTTTCGTTTGTGTGATTTTGGTTCCGGGAAAACTCTCTTTGCGGCTACCTAAATATATGACTTTTTATCCTATTATCAAAGAACTTTTATTACAATTTTTGGGAATTGCACCCAAATACTTTATTTTTAATTCTATAACTTATTGAAAGGATACACTTAATTGAGAGTTGATTTGTTTGATTATTTCCAGATAAATTTTTATTAATCGCTCTTCCTGCACCACCAAATCGCGAAACAACATCATCATCGCAAATGCCATATCTGTGACATCGTTCGTTTTCATGTTGCGGGCAATGTAAAAGTTATCGCTGAGTTTATCAATTTTCTCCTGATAAAATGATTGCAAATTGTACACTTTGGAAATTTTTCCGGCCAGCTCATAATCCATATGGCGGATGGCGCCGGTCTGCACCGCCAGTTGCCAGCCTGTTTGTTCGAGCAATGGCACTCGCATACGTTTCATTGCTGTCCAGAAATCCGCCGGTGCTACATGAGTTGATTCCAAAAAGGTTACGTTATTACCAAGCGCGATTAATGAATCGCGAATAGCGGTATGGGCGTCGATTACGCGGTTGATTTCTGATATGTTTTGTTCCAGCTCCCGGGCGATGTATTGCAACGCTTGATTGGTGTCCGCAAGCTCATCTTTGTGCACCCGCCATTCATTTGCCCACAAACCCAAAAACACGCCAAATATGATCAGTATAATTTCCACCAACAGAACACGGAACGATTTTCGGGATTCGTGCGCGGAAGTTGACATTGATATTGTTTCTTTAATTTTTTAGTAACTGAGAAATAATTTTCTGACATTTTTTGGCAGAAAATGTTAAAACATATTTTAGACAGGATTTCACGGATTCACAGGATTTGTATAATCTCTTCCTC
>JAFGDW010000111.1 GCA_016931935.1 Candidatus Zhuqueibacterota bacterium
ATGGCGTAGCGTGAGAAGTGTGGAATTTGTGCATCAACGACTCGGATAACTCCCCAGGTTGCATCTACGTAAATTTCGTGTGTCGGGTGTTCTACCCAGTTACCGGATTCATCAACATAGTAAAGGCGGACTTTGTTGGGATCGATTCCGGAAAGATTAACATTTTTCAATTCAATCGTTAATAACGCAGGTGAACTAAATTGCGTGCCATGTGGACTAAATACGATGTCAGTATAACCAACCTGGTTTTGATCATCAAATGTCATTCCTACCCATTTAGAATAATCAATTGTATTTGCTTTAATTTTCAAGTCGATTACGGCTTCAGCATTACTGTTATCGAACATATGGTGAATGTGTAGTGTCCCCCCCCAATACTTATTAATGTACTGCCAATTATATGACACTTTTTCCAATGATTGGGAATCTGACGGTCCGAACGCAATGAAGTTAATATTCTGACTGGACGTGTTGGCTTGAATTGCCGTTTCCGTTGGTGCAACTGATGATTTATCCGCACATCCGTTTAGTAGCATGCCGGCAGTGATTGTTCCGGCAAGCAGACTCAGTTTTACAAATCGACGTAGTTTCATATTGACCTCCAGATTATTATCCTTGTTTATGTTTTGTCGCCCTGCTTTCACCATCTATCAGGCAAGGAATGTACCAATAAAATTAAGTGGCTTAAGATTTTGAATTACTGATGATTAGGGAAATGTGCTTTTGGAGGCTAGTTTGACTCAGTTGGCTGAGTAAGAGCAAAGGCTGGCTCTAAAAAGCCGACCGGCTGAAATCGGCAAAATTTTTAGCTAAACTGAAGGAAAATTGTTGAGAAGTTGTATCTGATGATCGCTTTTTAGAGATAGCGAGATTGGGGAGCATATAAACAGAAAGCTTTATAACACAAATAAAATTGGATTTTATTCTCGTGCTATATCAGATTCGAACGATCGTAGTTCATGTGGCGTAATAAACACATGCATGTCTGATTTTAATTTCAGTTCAAGAAATTGTTGTTGTGAAATATTGGCAAATAAGGTTTCGTCCCACTCGCTTTGCAATTCCACTTTTACAAGTGGACCGGCTGGATTAACATGAACAACTTTTCCCTTAAAAAAATTTTTAGCCGGTGGTTCAAGCGATATTTCCATGAAATGGGGACGTGTGAATACAGTTTGTGTACATGAGTTCATCACTGTTGTATCCGAAGCAGGGCTATTGATGGGACTGTTGTGGAAATGATGAATGCCGTTTTCAATCCGACAATGGAAAAAATTGACATCGCCGATGAATTTGAATACAAACGCATTGGCCGGATTGTGATACACTGCTTCCGGCGTTCCAATCTGTTCGATCTGGCCTTCATTAATAATCACCAGACGATCAGCAACCTCCATGGCTTCTTCCTGATCGTGCGTGACAAATACGCTGGTGACATTCACATTTTCATGCAGGCGCCGTAACCAGCGACGCAGGTCTTTCCGGACTTTGGCGTCGAGCGCGCCGAACGGTTCATCCAGTAACAGAAATTTAGGTTTGATTGCCAGTGCCCGGGCCAGCGCAACCCGTTGCCGCTGTCCACCGGACAACTGCGCCGGATAACGGTTACTAAAATGCTCCAGTTGAACCAATTGCAGAAGCGAAAATGCCCGATCGCGAATATCGTTTTTGGAGAGCCGCTGTTTCCTTGGTTGAACACGCAATCCGAACGCCACATTCTCGAATACTGTCAGATGTTCAAACAACGCATAATGTTGAAATACAAAACCCACATGACGATCTTTGGGATTTCTGGTTGAGACATCTTCACCGTACAGAATCACTTTTCCGGAATCCGGAATGTCAAGGCCGGCAATAATGCGCAGCAGTGTGGTTTTACCCGAGCCGGATGGACCTAAAAATGCTACCAATTCTCCGTTTTTTATTTGAAGGCTGATATCCTTCAATGCTTTGAACCTGCCAAATGATTTGCTGACATGCTGTATTTCAATACTCACAATTGACCTCCCCATGTTGTTAGATATATGTGTCGGTTTTGATAATCTCCTGCTGCTTTTTCCATTCGGCGAATTTTTTTAGACCAATTGTTAACAGGCTGATAAGAACAAGCAGGGCTGCGACTGCAAATGCCGCTACAAAGTTATATTCATTGTATAGAATCTCCACGTGCAATGGTGCCGTAATTGTTTTGCCGCGAATATGACCGGAAACGACCGATACTGCACCAAACTCCCCGATTGCTCTGGCAGTGCTGAGAATAATGCCATAGAGCAATCCCCATTTAATGTTGGGAATTGTAATTCGCCGGAATGTTTGCCAGCCGCTTGCCCCAAGCGAGAGCGCAGTTTCTTCATTATCGTTACCCTGTGCTTGCATCAATGGAATAAGTTCGCGGGCGATGTATGGGAAGGTAACAAAAATTGTCGCCAATACAATACCGGGAACCGCATAAACAATCCGGATATGATGACCGATCAGCCATGCGCCGATTGCTCCTTGCGAGCCCAACAACAAAATGAAAATAGTGCCGGAAATAACCGGTGAAACAGTGAGTGGTAGATCGATCATGGTGATCAACAAGTTCTTACCGTGAAATTTAAATTTTGTGATGAACCAGGCTGCCGAAATGCCAAAAACCGTATTGAACGGAATCGTGATCGAAACGACTAATATGGTCAGCCGGATTGCCGCCAGCGTTTGTGAATCATGAAGCGTTTGTCGAAATACTTTGAATCCATCTGCAAGTGCATTGCTAAAAACAGCAATTAAAGGAAGTAATAGAAAAATTCCCAGAAACAGTAATGCTGTGGAAATGAGAAAGACTCTAACCATTTTCGATTCGTTGTCATTGATTTCGAAATTATAAGCCTGTGTCTGTGTTTCCATAGCGAATCCTAACCTGGATAAACCAGAATTAAAAAAATTAGACAGGATAACAGGATGAACAGGATTTCTTAGAGGAAGAGATTATACAAAT
>JAFGDW010000112.1 GCA_016931935.1 Candidatus Zhuqueibacterota bacterium
CGACACCGTTCGTGTTCCGATGCATCGGAACGGCACGCCGCTGCGAGACGGCAAGCTCAGGGTACGGAACATACCGTTGACTGAGTCCGCCGCGGCGGACCAACATAACCAACTAATATTGAAAGGATACCACTATTCTCTGTTCACTCTAATTCAATACTAAATACACATGCGCTCTAACGAAGAAATTACTGTCAGTCTTATGCGGATGATTAGAATCTCACCCCGACAGCCGCTTCCAACTCTGCCAGTGCCTTTTCATAATCCGTCAGCACTCGGTAATATTCCGTTTCATAATTAAATAGCGTCACTTGATTGTTGAGCAGAGTTAAAAAATCCACTTTGTCCACCTGATAGCCGGATTGCGCTGATTTCAGCGCTTGCGTGGCTTGTAGAATGATGCCGGTTTTGTAAAGGTCAATTAATGTCGCGTTTTTATGCAATTCATTAAACGCATCTTCAATCTGAAATTGAATCTCGTTTTTGACCTGCTGATACCGGTCTTCAATAGAGTTGGCAGTAAGTTGTGTTTCTTCAATCTGTTTCGATTGTTTTTTGAAGAAATATAACGGCACACTTACGTTGACTTCGGTGGAAAAGAAATCGTACATCTTCATGCCGCTACTCAAATCATTTCGTTGGGTGTAGGCGACACCCACGCTGATGTCGGGCAAGTAATTCATGCGTGCTAATTTTGTGGCGCTTTTGCTTTTTTCGACCATGAACTGCCAGCTTGTCAACAATGGGCGGTGATTCGTTCCCAAGTCCTGTACTGCTTCAATTGACAGTTGAAATGGAGTCGGTTCAAAATCGGCTAATTTGGGCACGGGTGAATTAATATCACGATTCAGCAATGTATTGAGCCGAAGAGCGACGCTTGTTCGTTTTTGCTGAAGCGAAATCAGCTTGTCAGTCAATTTGGAAACTTCCACCTGCGCTTTCAAAACATCCTGCTGTAAACCTTTACCCACTGAATATTTTGTTTCAGCGACCTGTACGAATTGTTGCATTAATCCTTTATTCCGCTCCACAATTTCAATTGATTTATCCAATATGAAGATGGTGAAATAGGCCGATTTAACATTTTTAATCAACATATTTCCGGCTTCTTCCACTTGCTTGCCAACAACCTGTGCCTGATAATCAGCGATATCCTGTTTTGTCCCCAATTTGCCGGGGAAGGGAAACATTTGCATCAGGCTGATTTTTTTACCGGTCATCGGCTCCTGATCAAACGCAAACGAATTTACCGGCAGGTTTGCAAGTGCAAAACCCAATGTCGGATCCGGCAATGCACCGGCCTGGGGAATCTGAGCTTCCGTTGCATGCCACTGATGTTGAAAGGATATGTATTCGGGATTATTTTTTAATGCTTCATTAATCATTTGGTCCAGATTCAATGATTTTTCCATATCCTGAGCCATCGAAGGACTGGCGATTATTATTATGATTATTAAACTTCTTAAAATTGTTCGGATAGACATGTGAGTTCCTCTATTAATATTGTCGTTTGTTTTTGAATAAATAAATGGCGGCGAATAATATGGCAAGACTCGACCACCATATTAATCCAAATGGAAACACGTAGCTCTGTTCCATCGTATGCGCGTGTTCTCCTGGTGAATGATGCATATGAATCGACGGGCTGCTATCGCTCAAAAATCGATGGAACAGACACGTTTTCCCGGATGACATTTTGACGGGGCAAAATATGACTGCGCCGACAATCGCCAGCAAAATTAAGGCGATTAGCCATACGTTATATTTTTTGATCATATCAACTCTCACAAATTATTTGAAAAGTTGACTATTCTTAATTCAATAAACATACCATAAATCATTGATGCAGAACATATGTTCCTAACCGATGATTAAACATAAAGATGAATGTATGAGAATTAATTTCAACGCTAAATTATATTTTTAGAAATGCAGAATATTGAACAAAAAATTGTAGAATATTCTACAATTTGAATTTTAAGAATTTAAATATCATGCTTAATACCACAATTCCCATTTATTTTGTAGTAATAGAAAATTCCACTTGACTTTTATGAAAAATCTGTTAAATTATGACTAACTCGCTCATATATGTCATTAATGAGTGCGTTGATCACGCCATAGCGGATCATCCAGGGCTGATTTCTACTATCGTAAAGATTCGACTATGGAGAATACGCTTTCCGGAGTAATATTTTGTGTCGGTGTCATTGATGTAAAATGGACTGACGAGCAAACATTGGATCGCGTTTTGTGCTTATATCGGAGTTTAAGAAGGGCATTAAACACAATCACTTGGAGTTTGAATGAAGATTACGTACAAAGGGGACTATGCTCTTAAGGCAATTCTCGATTTAGCATTTCAATTTGAAAGTGGAAAAGCAGTCCCGTTGAGCGAGATTTCACAGCGACAGAACATTCCTGAAAATTATCTGGAGCAAATTATGTTAATCCTGAAACGAGCCGGTTTAATAACGAGCAAACGTGGCGTTGGCGGCGGATTTGTGTTGTTGCACGATCCGGCAAAGCTAACGTTGGGCGAAGTTATACGGCTTGTCGAAGGTCCCATCGAACCCATCCTTTGTGGAAAAATACCTCATACCGGCAGTTGCGGCGAAGAAGCCACCTGCGCATTTCGGGAGATCTGGGTAAAAGTGACGAACGCCATTTCCGATGTTGTGGATCAGGTCACTTTTGCCTACATTATGCAGCGCACAAACGTCCTGAACGCATAAGTGTTTCGAACACAATTTCCATATTTAATTTAAATAGCATCCGTTATCACTAACAGTATAGTCGGTGCGATGCATTCTATCGATCAATACAGGAGAAATATACCATGTCTGAAAAAAACTATTCTATTGAAACTCTGGCATTACATGCCGGTCAAATACCCGATCCGACCACAAATTCGCGTGCTGTACCTGTTTATCGAACCAGTTCCTATGTGTTCCGCGATACTGAACATGCATCCAACTTGTTCGGTTTGAAAGAATTGGGCAACATTTATACCCGTCTCATGAATCCGACTCAAGATGTGCTCGAACAGCGTGTCGCTGCACTGGATGGTGGCGCTGCAGCTTTGGCGTTGGCTTCCGGAACATCGGCGATTTACTATTCAATCATTAATATTTGCCGGGCTGGGGATGAGATTGTTTCAGCCAATAATCTCTATGGCGGTACATACACAATGTTCGATGTGATCCTGCCACAATTCGGCATTAAAACAAATTTTGTCAATCCCACGAATCCGGATAATTTTGAAAAAGCGATTACTGATAGAACACGAGCAATCTATATTGAAACCATTGGCAATCCGGTACTGGAATTTACTGATATTGAAGCGGTCGCCAAAATTGCACAAAAGCATCACCTGCCATTGATTGTGGACGCGACATTTACAACTCCGTATTTACTTCGTCCGATTGATTATGGTGCAAACATTGTTTGTCATTCGCTCACCAAATGGCTTGGCGGTCATGGCGCCGGTATTGGCGGAATTGTCGTGGATGCCGGTAATTTTGACTGGACTGATCCGAAATTCGTATTATTCAATGAACCTGATCCCGGTTACCATGGCTTGCGCTACGCTCATGATTTGGGCGACCTGAATCCGGTGGCGTTTGCCCTGAGAATGAGGCTGGTGCCATTGCGTAATTTAGGCGCCTGTATTTCACCGGACAATGCATGGCTGTTTTTACAAGGCATCGAAACATTGCCGCTGCGATTCCAGCGGCATTGTGATAACGCGCTGGCGGTTGCTAAATATTTGAAGAACCACCCGAAAGTTGACTGGGTGCGTTATCCCGGTTTGGAAGATGATCCAACCTATCCGGTTGCATCAAAATATTTAACGAAGGGATTCGGCGGCATGGTTGTATTTGGAATTAAAGGCGGCGCTGCTGCTGGTTCGAAATTTATTGAAGGTCTGGATTTGATTTCGCATTTGGCAAATGTCGGCGATGCGAAAAGCCTGGCGATTCATCCGGCGACCACAACACATTCACAATTGACTGCCGAGCAACAAGCCGAAGGCGGTATTACGCCGGAACTTGTTCGTCTGTCAATTGGCATCGAGTACATTGACGATATTATTGCTGATATTGAACAAGCACTGGCTAAAGCCTGATACGGTACGAATACTTAAACAGAACCATCTCTTCCGGGAGCTGTATCAAAAGTCCAAAATTGTAGAATGTTTTCATGCTATGCGAAGCATCTTGTTTTGCTCAAAGTTCTCATCCTGCGTTATGCTCAGGATGAAGTCAGATGAGATTTTTGATACAGCCCCGCAGGGGATGAGTTTCAAGAGGAATTTACCCACATGCCTGATGATCCATACTCCGTCTGTATTGTCGAAACTCAATATTTCACCTTTGCCGAATCTCCCAATGAAATGCCATTGGAAAGCGGTGAAAAACTTGGTCCCATTACATTAGCCTATGAAACGTATGGGACGTTGAATAATCAAAAAAACAATGCAATACTAATATTACATGCACTCTCCGGCGATGCCCATGTCGCGGGACGGTATTCTGCTGAAGATCCTAAACCCGGCTGGTGGGATTTTATGGTGGGCGCGGGCCGGCCGTTTGACACAGATAAATATTTCATTATCTGTTCCAATGTCATTGGTGGTTGTAAAGGCTCGACAGGACCTGCTTCCATAAATCCGAAAACCAAAAAGCCATATAATTTGAGTTTTCCTGTCATTACAATTGGTGACATGGTGCGCGCGCAAACTCATTTAATCGATCACCTGGGAATTGATAGGCTAATGTGCGTCGTTGGCGGCTCCATGGGCGGCATGCAAACCCTGGAATGGGCTGTCGAATACCCCGATCGCGTCGCAGCAGCCATCCCGATGGCGACGACGTGCCGGCTCGGGGTGCAAGGCATCGCTTTTGATGAGGTGGCTCGGCAGGCGATTTATGCCGACGCAAATTGGAAAAAAGGTGATTATTTAAATCACGGTGTTGTACCGGCCCAGGGACTGGCAGTGGCCCGCATGCTTGCGCATATTACCTATCTCAGTGAAGCAGCCATGCATCAAAAATTTGGTCGCCAGTTACGTGAAAAAGAGCATTATGGCTATGATTTTTCCACCGAATTTGAAGTGGAGTCGTATCTGCATCATCAGGGCGAAAGCTTTATCCGGCGATTTGATGCCAACACCTATTTGTATATAACGAAGGCCATCAATTATTTCGACTTGTACCGTGATTATGGAACGCTCGAGAAAGCATTTCGGAATGTCAATTCAAAATTCATGGTGGTTTCATTTGCATCGGATTGGTTGTATACAACTGCACAAAATAAGGAAATTGTGAAAGCGCTAAAAATAAATCGCAAACCAGTCACATTTTGTGAAATTCCATCCCAGGCCGGACATGATGCTTTCCTATTACCCAATCCTGATATGGAAAAAATGATTGCCGATTTTTTAGCCCATGTGTATGATTAAGGCGTGAGACGTAAGATGTGAGAAGTGAGACGTAAACAAGTATATTTTTTATGACAATTCTCAATTCTTACAGAATAACGTTAGATGATAAAAATTGTAAGCAGGAGAAATTATGCCACTCAAAGCGTATCACTCACCCCGTCCAGATCTCGACTTTATTGCTGAATTGATTGCCCCGGATAGTTCCGTGTTGGACCTTGGCTGTGGCGCTGGCGAGCTTTTACAAAAGTTATTAAAAGAAAAAAATGTGCAGGGCCACGGTGTCGAAATCTTTGATCAGTTTATTTACTCCTGTATCGAAAAAGGCGTACCGGTTATCCAGGCCGATCTTGATGAAGGTCTTGATGACTATCCCAATAAGTCATTCGATTATGTTGTACTAAGCCGTACACTACAGGTGGTTCACAAGCCGCATATCATCCTCAAGGAAATGCTGCGCGTGGGAAAAACCTGCATCATTAGTGTTCCTAATTTTGGCTATTGGCGAATTCGACTGCAGCTGTTATTACGTGGCAGAATGCCTGTTTCGAAAGCCCTCCCATACGAATGGTACGATACTCCCAATATCCATCTATCGACAGTGCTCGATATTCAAAAATACTGTGCTGCTGAAAACATTACAATCAAGGGCCAAACCTATCTCATAAAAAATGGGAGGGGTGGATTGTTAGTCCGACTCTTTCCCAACATTTTTTCGGAGTTGGCGATTTTTGTGATCGAACGTAATCATCTGGTTTCTATCTGAATTATTTTCTTGACTTTTCGGGATGTTAGCGTTACATTAAGTCATTGACAATCAAATAGCTCTTGAATACTGAAAAATAACTGAAAAATTTATAAAACAGGAAGTAATTATAAACATATTGAAAACCTTGAAGCCTGAACTCAAAACTCGCTACAAAGTGGATGGCATGGCACTTTTTGGTTCGCTTGTTCGGAATGAGGCGACAACAAAAAGTGATATTGATGTTTTAGTCGATTTTAATGATTCCGCAACGCTTTTCGACTTAAGTGGATTGGGACTATTTTTAGAGGAACATTTTAATTGCCCTGTTGATATTGTTTCGCGATGTGCATTGAGAAAAGAACTGCGAGCATCCGTTTTGCAGGAGTGTATCGAAATATGAGAGATATATAACTGTATTTGATAGACATTCGTGATGCAATCGAAAGTATTCTATATTTTACAGATGGAATGAATTATGTTTCTTTTGAAAGTGATGATAAAACAATAAGTGCTGTTGTGAGAAAATTCGAAATTATTGGAGAAGCCGCAAAGCATATTCCAGATAGTTTTTGAAATAACTATCCCAATATTCCATGGAAGGATATGGCAGGAATGAGAAACAGATTAATCCATACCTATTAGGGAGCAGATGTACAAATTATTTGGGCTACAATAAATGAAATTTTGCCATCAGTTTATCAGGAAATTAAAGTCATAATATCCGCATATAAAGAAAAGAACGTTTAGAACTGATTGAACTCGAAATAGACTTTTAATAAAGATGAACACTTCTAATGCCAACCCAAACCACACATACTAACACTCAATCCTTCCACAAACAAAAACTCGGCAAAACAATCATCAACGATATTAAGAGCAAGGATTTCAAGCGTAACTTGTTCCAGGATGTCAAGGATATTTACCACTTTTACCTCGATGAAGACACCAAAGAACGGCTTAAAAAAATGCCACCGTTCAAACGCTGGTTATTTGTGATTTGGTGGATGCTGCGGAGCATGTTTTTTAAGCTGACTCCGGTTCGGCGCATATTATTTGTAATTGGAATTGTGTTGATTTTTACGTTGCGCACCACCGTAAACAATGGTCGGGTTCAGTCAAATACCGAATGGTTGGCGCTTGGAATCGGAATCCTTGTCATAGTCTTGATGTTGGAATTAAAAGACAAGTTGCTGGTAACCGATGAACTTATGATCGGTCGTAAAGTACAATTTGCCTTGCTTCCTGATAAAAGTCCGATTATTCCCGGTTGGGAAGTTTGGATGTACACCCAGCCGGCAAATGAAGTCGGCGGCGATCTTGTCGATTATCTGGAGTACTGCGACAACCGTTGGGGACTGGCTTTAGGCGACGTAGCAGGCAAAGGGCTTGGCGCGGCATTACTCATGGCAAAATTGCAGGCAACCTATCGTGCGTTGGCGCCGAATTTCGAGTCGCTGGATCAACTCGGATCGGAAATGAACCGTATCTTCCGCCGTGATGGTATTTCGAATAGATTTATTTCATTCGCATATTTTATTATTTCGCCGAACGCCAATGTTGTTAAGGTGCTGAATGCAGGTCAATTGCCCCCATTATTAATTCAGAAAAAATCCATTCGTGAGTTGGAATCCCATGGGCAGGCATTCGGAATTATGAATGATCCTGTTTATGAAGAACAAACCATTTCATTTAATACCGGTGATACACTAATCATCTTCTCCGATGGATTGATTGAAGCACGCAGCGAAAAGGGCGAATTTTTAGGGGAGGCATGGGTGAAAGCAAAGTTAATCGAAATGGCCGGATTACCGGCGCCGATAATCGGCAGTCAATTATTGGACGCGGTAAAACGCTATGTTGGTAACGCCCGGGCGCATGATGATTTATCGGTCATAATCATGCGTTATGTGGGAAAGTGAAGTGAGTCCGAATCAACGATACATCCTGAATTTTTTAATCCAAAGCTTTTTCTAAAATTTGTGCAGCGAATGTCCCATATTTATGAAAATATGTGCAGTAGATGTGCCAAATTATCAAAAATGATTTTTACCTTTTATCCGGAAAACTACGAATATGCCCGCATCTCAGGTGAGCAACATCCCCGAATGGGCCAAACATGCGTTATGGTATCAAATTTTCCCTGAACGGTTTCGCAACGGCGATCCGACAAATGATCCGACAATCGAATCCGTCGAAGGCGCATATCCGCACGACGTGACCTCCCCGTGGCAGATCCATCCATGGACATCCGATTGGTACGAACTGCAACCATACGAAAAATTGAACGGCAAAGACATCTGGTTCAATCTGCAGCGGCGCCGCTATGGTGGTGATCTGCAAGGCATTATCGACAAGCTCGATTATTTGCAGGAACTCGGTATCAACGCGCTCTATCTCAATCCTGTGTTCACATCACCATCTTCGCACAAATACGATGGCGCTACGTACCACCACATTGATCCGCATTTTGGGCCTGATCCGGCGGGCGACAAATTAATGATCCAACAGGAAATCCCTGACGATCCGACAACCTGGGTCTGGACATCCGCTGACAAATTGATGCTCACGCTGATCGCCGAGGTTCATCGTCGTGGAATGCACATCATTTTTGACGGCGTCTTCAATCATGTGGGGATCATGCATTGGGCGTTCCGGGATGTTGTAGAAAAGGGACGGGAATCGAAATTTCGAAAATGGTTTGTTATTTATTCCTACCCCAATGCTGAAAAAAACCGCGATCTGGATTACAGAAGCTGGTGGGGCGTTCACGAATTGCCCGAGTGGAGGGAAGATAAGAACGGAACAGTTGCCGGTCCGCGTCAATATATTTTCGATATCACGCGCCGTTGGATGGATCCGAATGGAGACGGCAACCCCGCCTATGGCATCGATGGCTGGCGATTGGATGTAGCCGCAGAAGTGAAACATGAATTCTGGAAGGACTGGCGTACCCATGTCAAAACCATCAACCCGGATGCTTATCTGGTGGCGGAAATCATCGATCCGATCCCGGTGCTACAGCCATACCTGCAGGGCGATGAATTTGATGCGGTGATGAATTACAATTTCACGTTCGCTGTGGATGAATTTTTCATTCGAACCAAAGGCCGTGCTACGGTTAAAGAGTTCGATGCGCGGTTACGCGAACTGCGTGAGGCATTCCCTGCGGATGTGACCTACGTGATGCAAAATCTGTTGGATAGTCACGATTCCGACCGAATCGGCTCACACATCGTAAACCGTAATCTCGGCAGCTACCGCAAATGGGCAAATCATCACAACCTGTCCAAAGCGAAAAATCCTGATTATATCACACAAAAACCCGATGCCCATGTTCTGCAAATTCATAAGTTAGCCGCTATATTTCAGATGACATATGTTGGCGCGCCAATGATTTACTATGGTGATGAAGCCGGTATGTGGGGCGCCAACGATCCCTGCTGTCGCAAACCGATGGTGTGGGATGATTTGACGTATGATAACGAAGTTTTCCTGCCCGATCAAACCATACGGGAGCAACCGGACAGCGTTTCCGTAAATCACGACCTGTTGGCATTCTATAAAAAGTTGATTCACATCCGCAACAGCTATCCGGCATTGCAAACGGGTGATTTCCAAACGCTATTGACGGATGATGAGAATGATTGTTATGTGTTTTCGCGAACGTTGCAGCAGCAGGTAGTGATTATCATTATTAATAATGCTGAAACGATTCGGGATATTGCTTTATCAGTCATTAAAGGTCAATCTTATGACGTACTAAATAATATAGAATATAGTGCAACCGAAACTCTGGAAATAAATGTTAAACCAAAATGGGCAGCTATTTTAATAAGAAAAATTGATATTTGAAATTATTCTTCGCATTCCCGGCGAAAAATTTTTGTAAATTTAACACCATGCACTCACTAATCTCAGGAGAACATCATGACAAATGAGGACATTGGCAATGCCATGACGGTGAAATTACCGGCGGAATTGCCACCGGAAAAGCCGTTCAAAGACGGTATCCGCCGGGCGCCCAGCCGCGGGGATTTTCTGCCTGCCCGCGGCAAGGTGCTCGCGCTGAAAAACGCCCTGCGATATATCCCTGAAGAATTGCATGAACAGCTTGCTCCCGAATTCCTGAACGAACTAAGCTCGAAAGGCCGAATTTACGGCTACCGTTATCGCCCCGACGGCCGGATTTATGGCCGCCCGATCGATTCGTATCGCGGCATCCCGGAAGCCCGTGGATTGCAGGTGATGATCGATAACAATCTCGATTTCGAAACAGCGCTGTATCCGTATGAATTGGTGACCTATGGCGAAACCGGCCAGGTGTTCCAGAACTGGATGCAATACCAGTTAGTCAAACGCTATCTGGAAATCATGAAAGAAGATCAAACGCTGGTTGTTAGTTCCGGACATCCGGTAGGATTGTTCCCGTCGCATCGCAATGCGCCGCGGGTGATCGATACCAATGGCTTGATTGTGGGGGAGTGGGATGATGGCGATCACTTCAAAACACTGGCCGCGCTTGGGTGCTCAAACTATGGCCAAATGACCGCCGGTGGCTGGATGTATATTGGCCCGCAGGGAATTGTTCACGGCACCTACATCACCTTGCTCAACGCTGCACGCCGTTATTTGGGTCTTCATCCGAATCATGATTTGACCGGCGTTGTATTCGTGTCATCCGGCCTGGGCGGGATGTCCGGCGCCCAGGCAAAGGCGATTGAAATTGCCGGGGGGATCGGTGTAATCGCCGAGGTCGACAAAAGCCGGATCGAGACGCGCAAACAACAAGGCTGGGTTAAACTTGTTTCTGATGATCTGTACAAAGTCGCCGGCTGGATTGATAAATTCCGTAAACGGCGATTGCCAGTGTCGATTGGTTATCATGGCAATATTGTGGATTTGTTGGAATATATCGATCAAAACTCCATTGTCGTGGAATTACTTTCCGATCAAACCTCCTGCCATGTGGTGTACGAAGGCGGATATACACCGGTGGGGATATCATTTGAAGACGGTCGGAATTTGCTGGAAATCGAACCCGAGCAGTTTCGTCATATGGTCGATCAGTCGTTGAAGCGCCATTTTCAGGTATTGAAAAAATTAACCGACAACGGCGCTCATTTCTGGGATTATGGCAACAGCTTTATGGCATCCGTGTATGAAGCCGGCGAAAAGGACATTGCCCGTAATGGCGTCGATTTGTCGGAGGGTTTTATCTGGCCGTCATATGTGGAAGATATAATGGGGCCAATCTGTTTCGATCGTGGCTTTGGGCCGTTCCGCTGGGTGTGTTTGACAGGCAAAGTAGAAGATTTACAAAAAACCGATCGAGCGGCGCTGAATGGCATCGAGCCTGCTCGTAGCGCCATGCATCGCGATAATTACCGCTGGATTGAAACCGCAGATGCCAATGATTTGGTGGTCGGAACAAAGGCGCGCATTCTTTATGTGGATGAGGAAGGTCGGATAAATATTGCGTTGGCGTTCAACCGGATGATTCGTAATGGTGAAATCGGTCCGGTTATGCTGGGGCGCGATCATCATGATGTCTCCGGCACGGATTCTCCATACCGTGAAACTGCCAATATTTATGATGGCAGCCGCATTACAGCAGATATGTCAGTACAATGTTTCGCTGGTAATACGGCGCGTGGCATGACTATGGTGGTGCTATCCAACGGCGGCGGTGTGGGCATTGGCCGCGCCAGCAATGGAGGGAATGCGATCTTTTTGGATGGCAGCGAGCGCGTGGATAATATTATTAAACAGGGATTGTCATGGGATGTCATGGGCGGTGTTGCCCGACGGAGCTGGGCACGCAACAATGGCGCCATTGAAACAGCAGCGCTTTGGAATTTAACCCACACAAGTCAGGGACACATTACACTTCCGTTTGTAGCGGATAATGAAAAACTACTAAAGCTGTTGCAAGAAAGCAATTCGTGATTTCATAACTGTACTTGAGTCAATTCATAAGAAATATTGCTGAAAATCCGCTTGACATTCAGTCCGAAAAGTGCTACATCTGTATAGGATATCAGCTTGCGGAAAGCACATATGCTTGTTCGATCCATCACACGAATGGCATCATCCGGAATGTAAAAATTAACAATTCAAATCATGTGATGGGATTTTATTAGAGTAAATAAAACATGTCAGTAAACAAGTTGTTTCGAAATTGTTTAGTCTCAAAAGGATATGGTGACACGACGGATGTCATGGATATTCGGGTTGAAAATGGTATTATCAGCGAAGTCGGTTCGGCTCTTTCACATAGCGAGCATGAAGTTGATATGCAGGAACGTCTCGTAATCCCCGGTGTTGTTATTCCTGAGCTGGGGTTGGCGGATTCCAATTTTGATGAACAAGTCGCCATGACCGCTGTTGCCGCTGTTGCCGGCATAACGTGCATGATTGTACCAATTGATCCGTTGGAATCACGTCGCGAATCATTCAATGATCCGTACGTTCATCTTACATATATCGCCGCATTGACGGATGATCATGTGGAGCATCTGGATAGAATTGATCCGGAAGGAATTGTTGGCGTCGAAATACGAAAAGTAGATGAAATGCTTTTGGATGAAGTGTTCGCCTGGTGTAAAAAACATAAACGACTCGTTATCTTGCACGAAGCGGAAGTGATAGTGGATAACGAATTGAAAGAAAATGCTGAATTATCTCCAAAATCAAGACTGGCACGAGCAATTGAGCAGAAAGTCGAAATCCATATTTCTGCTGTCTCACGTGCTGATCTGATTCAGGCTTGCCGTCAATTGCCAGTGACGCTGGATGTTTCGATTCAGGCATTGGAACACGACGATGCACTGTGGAATGATCTGGCTAATGCCCGGATTCACATGGTAACAACCAATCTGTTTCATGAAGATCAGGAACGTCAGTACGACTCAGTCCAGGAGCCAATTTCCTGGTTATACGCGGCGGGGGTGAATCGAGGACACATTTCGCTGATGCGGATGATGGAATTATGTGCGACGAATGTTGCAATGCGGTTTGGTCAATATCCGCATAAAGGCGCTCTGATCCCAGGCGCCGATGCTGATTTTACTGTGCTCGTTGCAAATGAACAATGGCAACCAACAGGCGAGTTGATGCTCGATAAAAAGACATATAAGGGACAGGTGGTAGAAACGTGGCTGAAGGGTGAACAAGTATATCGAAAACAGGTGGGCTTAAATTTAAAATCGAAAGGTTCATGGCTGTGTCATTAATCCTGGTCAAATTATCACAAATGTTTTTAACTTTATTCCTTCATCGTCAGCATGCTATTTATAGTATCCAGAGTATTTTTATTATTGCCTGTCTATTACCATTTCCCAGATATGGCAGATCAGTGGAAAAGAATTCTCCAAGCTCATCCAAGCCGCGTATTATCCGCCGTGATGTGGATTTTATGGAACTGTCCACTGATCGGCTGCGTTCCCGGTTTTGTGGCAAACGGATGCTACTTAAATCTCAGTACGATAAACCGATTGTTGGTTATTGCACGGACATAAATCAGGAATATCTGGTTACAGAAAACGCTAGTGAGAATACGTATACTCCGTTGCCACAGATAAAATCGATGCTGGTTGTGGAAGATCAGAATCGTATGCCGTACTGGCTCGAAGGCTGTGCTGTAACAGGTACAATGTTCGGTCTTATCATGTCGCACCAACATGAGTCCCGTGGGGCAGATCCGTGGGACGCTCAGCAGCATAATCATAATATCGGTTCATTTCTATTGAATACCGGCCTGGGTTGTCTTGCCGGGAGTCTTATTGGTTATTTCACAAAGGATCACTTTGTCGAACATCAGTACGTCGAATATCGCATCCGAAAAAACGATCCATTATTACAGACCATATCATTCGATCCGGATAAATTATTAGCTCGCTGGGAACAACTTGGCGCTAAAATTGCTGACCGTAAGCAGGTGCTTAGGAATCTGCTGCGTAAATCACGCATCGTGATGATACATCCTCAAATCGGCGTCAGTATCGACCTGAAAGAACATCTTGACTACCACTTATATCCGGACATTTACGATTTTATCGAAGCCTATATGTTAGAAATCAATAACGAGAATGGTGACAATCGTTCCTACTTTTCGCTCGTCCTGCGCGAAAACGGCGACATCGCCGTACTGCAACATGCTGCTCCCGATCTTTCCTGGATGCGCACCAAAGTGCATGAATCCATGACGACACGGTTAGCGCATTGAGTTAATTGATAATTGTGAATTGTCAATAGTTAATTGTCAACCGATCATAACGTGATTTTCTTTTAATCAGTTTATTATCAATTCACAATTAACCATTAAAATATACTCGTTCCAAAATCCGCACAATCATCGCACTTATCCAGCACGACGGCTTGTTTTTTCGGGCAAAATCAAATTCTTTCCATTCAGGAATGGTCTTATCAGAGCGTACGAATCCGTTGGAAGGGCACTTTTCCAGCAGGTGATAGACTATTTCATGCCCGTTTGCAATGAGTAACGCAGGCGAGGCAAGCGAAACTGTATCGGCTATATGCAACAAATCGTAGCCCCAATAGTGGCTCGGATAGCGGAGCTTATGATATCGTTGCTGCATTGCCGGATCGCAGGTGGAGATATTGGCGCTCGGATGTTGCCAGAAATCCAACACACGAGTGGAAAGAGAATCAAGCATAGCCTGGGGTACATCATCCAGCATGGTTAGCGCTCGTAACACGTGAATGGTAGCAGCGGGACAGCTCGATGCCGATTCGTCGCGTTCGCCAGCTTGTTTATGCATGTCGCAATGCCAGCCGCCGTCGAAACGTTGCGTGGTAAGTATATAACGATAAGCGGCGCGAACACCAGGTGTATCTCCGTAGCCCAGCTTGACTAAACTTGCTGTAAGATGCGCTGTATGACATATATTTGCCACAGGAATTTTATTGCGGGTACGATAATCGGATGTGAATTGGCCGTCCTCTAATTGATAGCGGAATAGGGGAGTAATTATTGGATCAAGATCGATATCATTCCGTATTATTCCTATGTCAGCAAGAAAACGTAATGTCCAGTAATAACTTCCGTATACCTGAAAGGAAGCCGGATTAGCTGAAATTGATGGAATGCCGATCGCTGGATCAGACAATCGTATGATGACCGTTTGAATAAAAGGATGTGGAAGGATGGATTTATTCCATTCGGATTGCTCTGCTTGCGAGTCAATCAGCCGTTGGGACCAGGGCGCTCCATGTAGCGCAATATAATTGCGTAGTTGCAAAATGTGAGCTTTTATTGTTGATTGGTCTATCACTTAGAACTTGCTTTTTAATTATAAATGTATTAGTTTAAGGGGCAATTCAATATTAGTTTTGTGACGTCATTTTATGGTGTGTTACATAACTCTGCACAGTCAAAATAAAAGGAGAAATACTAATGGAATACGGCATTGTAAAATCGTGGGATGCGGCCAAAGGCTTTGGTTTCATTACTTCTGAAGATGATGACGATCTGTTTGTTCATGCCAACGATCTTGATGTCTCCATTCGCGATAAAAAATTGCGCCCGGGTCAGAAAGTATCGTTCGACATCAAATCCGAATTTAAAGGTGACAAGGCGGTTCGCGTTCGTCTGGCGAAATAACTACATATCGACAAGCATGGCGCTTTTAATCTTGGTATACCTCCCATAAATAAAAAACCGATATCGAATGCATCGATAACGGTTATTTATTTTACAAATCGTATGTGCTAAAACGATATTATCGTTTTTCATCAATACGGGCTGCTTTGCCGCGAAGATTGCGTAGATAAAACAGTTTTGCCCGTCGAACACGACCTGTACGCAGCCGTTCGATTTTTGCAATGCGTGGTGAGTGCAATGGGAAGATACGCTCTACACCAACACCGTTTGATACTTTGCGAACTGTAAATGTTGCATTGATGCCACTGCCACGACGTTGGAGTACGACACCCTGAAAAAGCTGAATTCGTTCTTTATCGCCTTCAACAACTTTCACATGCACCGTAACCGTATCCCCTGCTCCAAATTCGGGAATATCATCACGCAATTGGCTCTGAGCTACCATATCCACTTTATTCATTAACCAAACCTCCTAAATCAACATCTTTTTTCAAATTTATGAGTCGCTCCGGTGATATCAGATCGCGACGAATTGATAATGTACGTTCCACCGATTTCTGTTTCCGCCATTTATCGATTTCAGCATGATGGCCGGATAACAACACTCCTGGAACTTTCATGCCCCGATATTCCTCAGGACGTGTATAATATGGACAATCCAATAAATTGTCATCATAAAACGAATCGGTGGTAGCGGAATTCAAATCGCTGATTACACCCGGAATTAACCGGATCACCGAATCAATAATAACCAGCGCGGGCAATTCGCCACCGGTCAATACGTAATCGCCAATGGAAATTTCTTCCATCGGCCAAAAGTCCCTGACCCGTTCATCAACAGCTTTGTAATGGCCGCATAAAAACACCAGGTTCTCAACTTCGCACAATTGTAGTGCTTTACGTTGATTGTACGGATGCCCTTGAGGTGTTAAAAAAATGAGCTGTTTGGATGCTTGCTCAGGAATTTGTGAAATCACATGTTCCAGTGCGCTAAAAATCGGCTCCGGTTTCAACACCATTCCAGGTCCCCCACCGTAGGGGTAATCATCCACCTGATGATGCTTGTCCGTCGTAAATTCACGCAAATCGTGAATGTAAAAACGAACGAGTCCTTTATTCTGAGCCCGTTTGATAATACTTTCATCCAACGGGCCGTTAAACGCCCCGGGGAAGACGCTAATAATGTGAATATTCATATTACTCGATAAGTCCGTCAATCGGATCTATTATTATTTTTCCTGCATCCAAGTCAATTGATTTCACGATGGATTTTACAGCAGGAATCAATACTTCCCGAGAGCCTTGCTGCACAACATAAACATCATGCGCCGGCATCTCCATCACATCAGTGATGCTGCCAATGGTTTCTCCGGAGGTAGATTTTACATCCAATCCGATAAGATCAAATATGAAATATTCATCCTCTGCCAACGCCCGGAGTTCGGATCGCTGGCGCTGGAGCAAGGCGCCACGGAGCTGCTCGGCGGCATTACGGTTATCGATACCCCGAAATTTTACAATGATTTTTTTCTGAGTAATTCGTACTTTTTCAATCGTGAACTGTTTTAATTCATCACGATTTGTAATGTACACTTCAGCAAGCTCATCGAATTGATCGGGGTCATCCGTCCATGGTTTGATGATAATATCGCCACGGATGCCGTGTGCATTTAGTACTTCACCGATACAAATCAGCTCGTGTGGTTGATGCACTTGCTATTCCAAAATTTCCAGCACAGCACGTTTGCCGCGTTTTGCCGACGCAGCAGCGATGAGGATACGGATGGACTTCGCGGTCTGGCCTCGTTTTCCGATGACCTTTCCTAAATCGCCTTCTCCAACACGAAGTTCATAGACAACTGTCCGTTCACCATCAATTTCGGTGACTTTTACTTCATCTGGCTTATCCACGAGGTTTTTGGCGATGTACTCAATGAATTCCTTCATCTCCGGCCTCCTTCTAGAGTGGCTATGCTATTTTCCGTCATCTTGTGAGTCCCAAAATGAGTTCAACGAACCATTTCGTCTGTCGATGATGCAACATTCGGGATGAATTTATTGCGCCTCTGTTGGCGCTTCTTCATCTGAGCCTTCCGGTGCAGGTTCTGGTTGTTCCGCAGCGGGTTCAGACGAATCTGTATTGCCACTTTCTACACTTAGTTCACTAACTTCCGGTTGCTCACTTGCCGTCACTTCAGGAGTAGCTTCAGCCTTAGCAGCCTTTGCCGCTTCTTTTTCAGCTTCCTTGGCTGCTTTCTTATGTTCGCGTTCCTGTTGTGCCAGCAGCGCTTCTTGCCGTTTATCTCGTTCTGTTTGCAGCAATTCCCATTTCTTTACTTCTTCATCAATCTTTGCGGGTTCCAAACCTTGTTTCATCAGGTGATACCGTAGCATAATGCCTTTTTGACTGAAAATGTTTTTCACGGAATCAGTGGGAATAGCGCCCCTGTTTAACCATAATAATGCTTTCTCATCGTCAACAAGAATTTCCGGTGGGGTAACGACCGGATTATAATGGCCAACCTTATCAATGTATTTGCCATCACGTGCGACACGTGAATCTGTTGCTACAATTCGATAGAAGGGTTTCTTCTTCTTTCCCATCCGTCGCAATCTTAATTTTACCGCCAATGCTTACCTCCTCGTTCGTGAGTTTACGTCATGAACTTCAATGCTAATTTATATACGTTATGTAATGATAGGCCGAAATTTTTGAAGTCGGCTTCATTCACTTTATTTTATAATTATCGAAACATTCCTTTAAGATTGAATTTATTGATATTTTTCATCATCTTCTGCATCATTTGAAATTGTTTTAGAAGCTGATTAACATCCTGGACAGAAGTTCCACTGCCAAGTGAAATTCGTTTCCTGCGACTACCGTTGATCACCTGGGGGCGTCGTCGTTCTTCTGGGGTCATGGAATTTATAATTGCTTCAACTTTTACAAAGGCACGATCATCAACAGAAATGCCTTTCATCATGTTTTTATTCATCCCCGGCATCATACCCAATAACTGATCGAGTGGCCCCATCTTTTTTATCTGTTGTAACTGATCATAAAAATCTTCGAGTGTAAATTCCTGACGTCGGAGTTTGTGCTCAAGTTTGGCAGCTTTTTCCTGATCTACTGTTTGCTGCGCTTTTTCAACGAGCGTTACTACATCTCCCATGCCGAGTATTCGGCTGGCCATGCGGTCAGGATGAAATAGTTCCAACGCGTCAAATTTTTCACCGATACTAATAAATTTAATCGGTTTTCCGGTGACCATACGGATAGAAAGAGCAGCTCCGCCGCGGGCATCACCATCCATTTTAGTGAGTACAATTCCGTCGAAGTCGATCCAATTTAAAAATTCCTTGGCAGTATTTACTGCATCCTGACCAGTCATTCCGTCAGCGACAAAAAGAATTTCACCGGGTTTAGTAACGTCCTTAATCGATTTTAGCTCTTCCATCAGGGTTTTATCGATATGCAAACGGCCGGCAGTGTCCAAAATAACAACATCAAATCCATTTTTTTTGGCATATGTGATAGCGTCACTGCAATTTTTAACGGGTGATTTCGATGCATCTCCGATGACCGGTACGCCAACATTTTCACCAACAATCTCCAACTGTTTAATCGCTGCGGGACGTTGGACATCAGCTCCGACAAGTAATGGTTTTTTACCGCTTTTTTTTAGATTTAGAGCAAGCTTACCGGCCAAGGTTGTTTTTCCGGAACCTTGTAAACCATTAAGCATAATTATATGGGGTAGGGAACCTGTAAGATTCAGGGGAACATCTTTATCACCCATGATATGGGTCAATTCATCGTAGATTATTTTAACGATTTGTTGGCCCGGGGTAACACTACGTAACACTTCCTGCCCCATGGCCCGTTCCTGTACAGATGCAATAAAGGATTTGGCCACTTTATAATTGACGTCAGCTTCCAACAGCACGCGCCGAACTTCTTTCAAAGAACTCGCGATATTTTTATCGGTAATTTTACCTTGTCCGCGTATTTTCTTGACAACCAGGTCAAGTTTATCTGAAAGTTCTTGAAACATCTAATTAATCAACTTAAAGGTAATAAAAATATATTTATTTTGCAAGAAATATTTTCGATAATGGAAGCAAGGTGACTTAATTACTAACATTATTCCGAAATATTAAAATATAGCAATCCCGCATATCTGATAAAATATGCGGGATTACTTCGAAATATAAACAATTATTTATGCTGAATCAAGCAAAAAATTTTGTAAAATATAGCTACGCATTTACATCATTTTATGAGATGCGCTTTCACGAATCAGGCTTCGGGCAATAACCTGACGCTGTACCTGATTTGCACCTTCATATATTTGTGTAATTTTTGCATCACGCATGTATTTTTCAACCAAATATTCTTTCATGTATCCGTACCCACCTAAAATTTGAACGGCATCGGTGGTTACTTTCATCGCCATATCGGAAGCAAAGACCTTGCTCATAGCCGATTCCTTACCAAAATCTTTCACGCCGGCATCAATCATTCGTGCCGTGGCGTAAATAAGCGCCCTGGAAGCTTCGATACCTGTTGCCATGTCGGCAAGCATGAACTGAATGCCCTGAAAACTGGCAATCGATTGACCAAACTGTTTACGCTCGCGTGCATATTCCACTGCGATGTCATATGCGCCCTGGGCAATTCCCAGTGCCTGTGCGGCAACGCCCGGTCGCGATTTATCGAGCGTTTTCATAGCAACGATAAATCCCTGCCCTTCTTTACCAATCAAATTGGCTGCAGGAATACGACAGTCTTCCATAATAACTTCGCTGGTAATCGATGCACGTATACCTAATTTATCTTCCTTTTTCCCAAATGAAAGTCCCGGTGTTCCATCTTCAACGATAAAAGCTGATGCACCGCGTCCGCCGCGTGAAGGATCGGTCATGGCAATAACAGTGTACACGCCAGCTACACTACCATTTGTAATAAAATGCTTGGTTCCGTTCAGAATGTAATGATCGCCGTCTTTAACCGCTTTGGTCGTAATTCCCGATGCATCCGAACCAGCGCCCGGCTCGGTTAAGCAGAATGCCGCAACGTGCTTGCCTGATGCCAGATCGGGCAGATATTTTTGTTTCTGTTCTTCATTTCCGCTAATTAAGATTGGGAACGTTCCCAGTGCTGATGCTGCCAAACAAATGGCAATTCCGCCGCAACCGCGTGACAGTTCTTCAGTGACGAGTACCAGGTCCATTATTCCGGTGCTTAGCCCGCCATATTCTTCTGGAATGAAAGTTTGAAATAATCCGGTTTCACCAAATAATTTTACTAAATCCCACGGATATTCACCGGATTGATCGTATTGTGCAGCTACGGGTTTTACCTGTTCCTGGGCAATTTGACGAGTCAGTGCCTGAATGTCTTTTTGTTCGTCTGTCAGGAAATACTCCATGATGTGCCTCCCAAATTCAAATAAGTGCCAGTTTTTTTAATGCATTTTTTGCGGCCATTTGTTCTGCATATTTTTTGCTATTGCCTGTTCCTTTTCCCATGACCTGATCATTCACTTTTACCTGAATTGTGAACACTTTATTGTGATCTGGTCCCTCCTCTCGGGTAACGAAATAGACGGGTAAACCATAGCTTTTACTTTGTGAAAATTCCAGCAACATACTTTTGAAATTTTTGTTACGTTCTTCTGATAGAATTATTGTTAAATCACTCAGAATAAAGCGATTGATAAAATTAATAGCTACGTCCAGTCCACCATCCAGGTAAACCGCACCGATTACCGATTCCAAAGCATCCGCAACAATCGACGGACGCTTCCGTCCACCCGATTTTTCTTCAGCTTCATTTAACAGTAAATATTTACCTAGATAGAGTGAATTGTTGGCAATGCGCGCCAGAATTTTTCGACTGACGATTAGCGATTTCATAGCTGTCAGACCACCCTCTTCCGTTTCAGGAAACTGCTTGTAAAGATGTTCCGTAACAACCAATCCTAAGACTGCATCACCCAGCAATTCGAGACGTTCATTTGAATGAAGGCGGATCTCATTCGTAATCGCCAAATAGGAACGGTGTTTTAAGGCCTGCGTAATTAACTGCTTGTCTTTAAAAACGTAGTCGATTTTTTCTTCCAGTTCCTGGATGAAACGTTCGGATATAACTGCTTTCCTGTGCGACACAAAAATGCGCTGGACAAATGCTGCTATGCTTTGATGTATCCGTTTACCCGGTTGCATATCAAATTATGATTGCCGATATTTTTTAACTGCTAGTGTAACGTTGTGTCCGCCAAAACCAAAGGAGTTCGAGATAACACAGTTAACTTCTTTTTTGACGGGTTGATTGGGTGTATAATTCAAATCACAATCAGGATCCGGAGTCGTATAGTTTGCTGTCGGATGAATGTGATTTTCACAAATCGTTTTAATGCAGGCGATAAGTTCAACCGAGCCGGAAGCACCAAGTAAATGCCCGATCATTGATTTGGTGGAGCTAACGTGCAATTTCTTTGCATGCTCGCCAAATACAGTTTTTATCGCCTGGCTTTCAGTCCTGTCATTGTGAGGTGTGGATGTGCCGTGTGCATTTACATAATCCACATCTTCGGGTGCCATGCCCGCATCTCTGAGAGCAGACTGCATACACTGTATAGCGCCGTGCCCACCAGGAACAGGGGCAGTAATATGGTATGCATCACCGGAAAAGCCTGATCCAGCGAATTCTGCGTGAATATGAGCACCGCGGGCAAGTGCGTGTTCCTCGGATTCGAGAATCAACATTCCCGCGCCTTCACCCATGATAAATCCGTCTCTGCCCGCATCAAACGGACGACTGGCTGTTTGTGGTGAATCATTGCGGGTTGAAAGTGCTTTCATGTTTTCGAATCCGGCAATTCCGATTTGTGTAATACTTGCTTCACAGCCACCTGTGATTACGATATCGGTTTCACCTGACTTAATTGAGCGAGCGGCCAGGCCAATCGCGTGCGAACTGGATGCACAGGCAGATGCGGTGGAAAAGTTCGGTCCACGGAAACCAAATTTTATGCTGATAAATCCTGGAGCAATATCGGGAATCATCATGGGAATGAAAAAGGGACTGACGCGCTTATGTCCTTTATCATACAGGGCAAAATATTCTTTTTCAAATGTTGCCATGCCTCCGATACCGGAACCGGTAATGACGCCTGCCCGGGTCTTGTCAACTTTTTCAAGATCGAGTCCTGAATCTTGAATAGCAAGTTCGGCGGCAACGAGGGCAAATTGGGCAAATGGATCCATGCGGCGGGCTTCTTTTTTATCAATCCAGTTCGTCGGATCGAAATTTTTAACTTCAGCCGCAATTGTCACATCATATGTCGATGTATCGAAATAGGTTATATGGGCAATCCCACTTTTCCCCTGGAGTAGAGCAGTCCATAACTCATCGACTGTGTGCCCCAAGGGACAAATAACACCCATTCCAGTAACGACAACTTTCCGGTTCATTCATGAAACTCCTATAGCATGTTCTCGGATGATTACCAATTATACATTCAATGGGCATAAATTGAACATTTTGGAGTACAGCGACTGCGTCGCTGTTTGAAGTGACACAGTCACTTCACTCCATAATTGCATAAA